>JAJQCQ010000023.1 GCA_021202635.1 Lachnospiraceae bacterium
CATATTTGTCAATATTCTTTCTAATTTTTTATTGTTCGACTTTACCCTTTCGTTAAACAGTGATGCCGCTATTATGCCACATTTACCTCATAATACAGGCACCATCATTCTTGCGCTGCCATAAGGACTTTCCGCGTAAATTTCTATTTTTCCTGCCTCTTTTGGCCGGATAATGGCAAGCGCTTCGCCATAATAGGTATCTGTGTGATCTGACAGGAATCCCTTTTCGTTGTATGGGCAACCGCTTCCCAGTCCAAGCAGTTCGCCCCCGCTAACAGACAGGCGGATTTCTCCCCTTACCAGAGGCTTTCTCTCACCAGCGCTGTCCGTATAGCGAAGCCGCACATAACACAATTCTTCCGCCGTCACCGTTTCTCTTTCCGGAAAGAGCGTCAGTCGGGTGTCCTCTCCCGCGCTTTTCAGGGACGTGCGGGAAATTTCTTTTCCAGTCTCATCAAATGCGGCCGCCGTAAGCTTCCCCGGGTACCATTTTATCAAAAAGATCGTGCGGCACGCTTTCCCCGCCTTCTTTTCCGCCAGCTTCCTTCCATTCAGGAACAAAGCGACACGAAAACCGCGGCTGTAGACCTCCACTCTCGTTCGTTTCCCCTCACACCCGTTCCAGGACCAGCTCTCTATCGCATTCGTCATCCGCCACGCAGACGGAGAGTGGCGGTCGAAGGTATGATTTGCCGGGACAACCGCCATTCGGATCAAAGACTGTTCAAACACCACCTGAGTATAGGCCGCTTCTCCGAATGGGCGGCCTGTAAGATCCAGTCTGCCCGCTCCGGCCGCAAGCCACCCGGCGCCGAAGTGAAAATCCGGCAAGCGCTTTTGGAGTTTAAGGCTCTGTTTTCGTATCATTCTCACTGCATGAAAAAATTGTGCACCTTTATCAGTCGAAAACGGTTTTGCATAATCTTCCTCTAAGCGCAGCTTCTCAGAAGTTGTCACATATTCCGCATACTCCCAGGCGCCTATTCCAACCTCGCCAAGATAATCCATACCCGTCCAGACAAAATCACCGATCACCCCCCCCGATTGTGTTTGGCCAGTTCCCAGAAACAAAAGCTGTCAAAGCAGAAGGTCTCCGTTCCCAGTATCACCCGTTCCGGATATTTTTTCAGATCTTTTCGATAGCGGTCAATTCCGTAATTGTAACCCGCAATATCCAGACACGCGTAGACTTCCCGGGTGTTGTGATCCGAACCAGGAAGAACCGCTCCAAGCTTCATCACTTTCGCGCCAAAAATTCCCGCAAGGTGATTGTAGAATTCACTGCCGACAAGTTTTTTCTTCTCACCTCCTGGGTTGGAAATTCTATGCCACGCATTTTTCAATACCGTTGCTGCGCCTGCAGATGGCTTATCCGTTTCCTCTGTCTGTCCATAAACGCCAACTCCCATAGCTCCAAGGTAATTAAAAAATGGATTCACTGCACAGGTCACCGGCCGGTCATCCATCCCGTGCAGATATTCTCTCATTTCACGGGCCATGGCGATCCCTTCCGGCTGCGCGGTCTCCGCGACCTCATTTCCAATTGAATACAAAACCACAGACGGATGGTTATAATCCTTCCGCACCATATCGGCCAGATCGCCTCGCCAGCAGTCTTTCGCATATGTAGCATAATCATACGGCGTTTTATGCAGATACCACATATCCGCATACTCATCCATCACCAGCATTCCCAGACGGTCGCAGGCCTCCAGCAAGGCGCGGGAGCATGGATTGTGGGCGGAACGTATCGCATTGTAGCCGTTTTCCAGCAGCAGCCGCACCTTTCTCTCCTCCGCAAAAGGATGCGCCGCCGCCCCAAGAAGCCCATTATCATGATGAATGCAGGCTCCCCTGAGAACAATTCGCTTCCCATTCACGCAAAAGCCCTGCGTCCGGTCGCAGGTAATGCGGCGTATGCCGAATACAGTTTCCTGCACATCCTCCCCATATGTCACCCGGCAGGTGTAGAGTCTGGGATGTTCAGGAGACCAGAGCTGCACATGTTCGAGGAGAAAATCTGTTTGCATCCCCTCTTTTTCGAAAAAACAATTGCTGACAGGAACGTTCTTTTGGGCAAATACATTCGTTCCGTCCAGGATTTCCATTTTCACCTGCCAGCGGATTTCTGCGCTCTTTCTGTTACCCAGTCCTTCTTTCGGCAACGACTCTCTTTCCGCTTCCCCTTGCTTTCCTGTTCTCACAGGATTGCTTTCCCGCGCAATTTTTCTTCCGCCAACAGAGTCTTTCACACCTGTAACCACCTGAACCTGAATTCGCGGAGGATCGACTGACAACGTACGAATCCGTATTCCGCCCGGCTCGATATACTGTTCCGGCAGCACGTAAAGCCAGACTGGCCGATAGATCCCCGCCCCGGAATACCAGCGGCTGTTTGGCTGGTCCGCGTTTCGTGCAATCACAGAGACTACATTTTCCCTTCCATACTCCAGAAACGTATCCGCACCCACCGCAAAGCCCGTGTATCCATATGGGTGAAATGCCACCTTTTTCCCATTCAGATACACCTCGGCGTGACGATAAACGCCCTCAAATTCCAGAACGATATGCCGATTTTCCCATTCATTCGGAACCGGAAAACTTTTCTCATAGAGATAGTCAGAGGCCTCAAACCATCCTGTATTTTTCCCTCCGGCGGCATCTTTGCACCGCCGTTCCTCCAGTGCAGCATCGTAAGGAAGACACACCGTCCGGGGCGGTTCTGACATGCCCAATCGCCGTACTATCCAGCCTTCGTTGAAATCGATTGCTTTCATCTCTACCCTCTTCTGTTTAAAAATATATCAATCGAGAAACCGCTTTCCTTATTATAATAATTCTTTCTCCATTTTCCAGCCTTATCGGATAACCTGTACGATTCGCGACATAACCTGCATCAATTTCATATGCTACCAAATCATATAATCGGATAATGGTGTTCTCTTTCCCTATACAATTGCAAGTCATAAGTCACGGAACTACTAAACTCCACTCGCGCCTGTATACAAAAAACGGCAGACACACTTTTATCTGTGTCTGCCGTTTTTTCGTCACTTTTTCCGCCTAAATTCACCGCAAATATGCTACGGTGTCTCTTTCCCCTGAATCTCCTGTAGAAATTCCTCAGCAAGACGCAAAGCCTTATTGATTGAATCTTTTCGAGCCACAAAATGCAAATCATATCGACCAGAAGCTTCCCATTCAGAATACATCCTTGCATTTGCTCTGATTTCTCTTGGGATTGTTACTCCCAGACTGGTTGCCAATGCGCACAAATGATCAATATCATGTCTGTTAAGCGCATTTCTCGCCGTAACAATATCTGCCTTTACCATCCCTATGGAAATCGGATTATCCATCTATACCTGCCTTTCTATATATTGCCTGTCCCTTCTCTTTAATATCCCGAAACAGAAAGGAGGAAGTGCTTTTTTTATTGATGTCATCATGGTGATTTAAGTAAATAAAATCATAATTCTGCTCAAAATTCCCATCTATGAATAATTTATTCTTGAATTGTTCATAGCTCCTGTCACGAAACAACCGTGACTTTTGCTTATTGCTTACAATCAGCAAATCAATATCCGAATCATCCGTACACCGCTCTTCCAAAACGGAACCAAACAGCACAATTTCCATAATAGCAGGACATATTGGAGCAGTTTTAATAATATTTTCAACGTATTCTTTTTTTATATCTGCTATCTGAACTTCTGTGTCAAAATTGGTCTCCACCCTAGAAAGTTTACACATATTATCTCACTCCTTCCTAAATTATTTGCACCTATTCAACGATAATTCTTCTCTGTTCACTATAAATTGATTTTAACAGATATTACTGATTTACTCAAGGAAAATATCCGCAAATACAAAGCAAAAAGCCACCCACTTCAGGTGACTTTTTCTCTGCTTTATTTCGTTCCAAACCCTTCCGCAAAGATGATCTTGTTCAATACAAAGAACACGACCATCGATACGCCGCCGTTTAAGACGATTGTCACGATATTGTAAATCGCCGCCGGTACCAGATAACTAGCCACCCCAACCCATACGCTGTTGATAGAGTTAACGATCAGCGTGATCACTACCCATCCCAGAAAATAAATCGGAATCTGCAAGGCGAGCGGTCCTTTGCTCCGGAATGTGACATTGCGCTGCAATGGGAAGTTGATACACTCTCCCAAAAAGCTGGATACCAGATAAGCGTAAAGATATGCCAGTCCGCCATCTTCGGCAGCGTAGCCGATTACATTGAAGGTAAAACTGATGCCAAACAGCTTCCCCTGGATGGACGGCCATCCCCAGCCGATGTCCGCATAAGCTG
The DNA here is from genome assembly GCA_021202635.1 of Lachnospiraceae bacterium. Lineage (GTDB taxonomy): Bacteria > Bacillota > Clostridia > Lachnospirales > Lachnospiraceae > Choladousia. The sequence goes on from JAJQCQ010000023.1 coordinate 4,325, forward strand.
CGAACAAGGCCGGCAGAAACAGCAGCATCAGATATTTCGCGAACGTTACTACATAGCTGAAGATGATGAACAGTCCGCCTTCCCGGAACCACTGGGCAATTTTGGGATGCTTTTGGGCATAGGTGAGCCATTGATTTTTTACTGCTTCCATATATTTTTCACTTCTCTCTCATTTTCATTATTTTGCAAATCGTTTCCCACATTGCCGTAAAATCATTCTCCGGCAAGCAGGGGCATCCGCTTAGCTTTTCGGATAAAGTTTCTCCGCATACGTTTTATTCAGCTTTCGGTTTTTGAAGAATCCTCTGACGAGAATTCCCAGGCCTCGGAAGAAATGTCCGTTCACGGCTGTGACCATTCCCTCGGCCATCCGCATGCTGACGATACCACCGGTCATCTTGGCAACGCTGCGGAACGGCATATTATAAATGAAAAGAACATTCAGGTCAGGCTTGCCCGCTTTCTCACTTTTCTCTTTTTTGTCTTTCAGGATTTTACAGATTCCCCTTGCCAGCGGATTCTTCGCATTGCTCATCTGACAGATCGCGTCATTGATTGTCAGCTCTCCGTCTGACCAGTGGTCTTCCGGAATCACACTTCCATAAATTGCCGCATAAGCCTCATCACTCACATTCTGAATCTGTCCGCTGTAGTAATCCGCCAGTTTTTCTCTGTCTGTACCATACGGCAGCCGTTTTGTTGTACCTTTTACCGTGATTGTACCCTGCAGCCGGATGTCTTCCACATTCGCGCCGACCAGAATCTGATATTCCGCACCCTCAATGTCCCAGCGGTTCGTCTCCGTATTCCAGAAGCGAAATGCCTTGTCATCCAGCGGAATACGCACCCTGCGGCTCTCTCCTGCTTTCAAGAAAACCTTTATAAACCCTTTTAATTCTCTGACTGGCCGGAAGATGCGGCTGTTCTCACAGGAAACATAAAGCTGCGCCACCTCTGCGCCATTTCGCGTTCCGGTATTTGTCAGAGTGAAGACTGCTTCCTTTTCCGAAACCTTCAAATCAGAATATTCAAACGTCGTATAGGAGAGACCATAACCGAACGGATAACGCACCGGCTTCTGTACCGTCTCATAATAGCGATAACCGACAAAGATTCCTTCGCGATATTCACTGTTTCTTTTTTTCGCCGGAAAATAATGGTACGCCGGAGTATCCTCATAAGACATCGGATAGGTTTCATTCAGCTTTCCGGAAGGATTCACCTTTCCCGTCAGCACATCCAGCGCCGCGCCCGCGCCTGCCTGTCCGCCAAGATAGGTATGCAAGATTGCCTGGCAATATTTTTCCCATGGCATTTCAATCGCCGAACCGCCGCTTAGTACCCCTATAATCGGCTTTCCGGTCTTTGCCAATGCCTCCAGCAGAGCGATCTGATTCTCCGGAATCCGCATATGCAGACGATCGATGCCCTCAGACTCACTGACCTCATCCAGTCCGAAAAAATAGAGAATCTGATCCGTCTGTGACGCCAGCGCGACCGCCTCCTGCTCCAGCTTCTCGTCCCGTCCGCTGTTGCGCTGATAACCCTGAGCAAAGCCGGCATATTTGATTGGCCTGGAATCTATCAGGTCCAGAATATTCTCCACTTTCGTACTGTTCACATTCGAAGAGCCTGCCCCCTGATAGCGGGCTTCCCTTGCGAAATCACCGATTACTGCGACCTTTTTCTCCGAGTCCAGAGGCAGAATATCCCCCTCGTTTTTCAGTAGTACAATGCTCTCCTGCGCGGCGTGGCGAGCGAGTTCGTGATGTTTTTCAGCCTCGATTCCATGAGTAACAGCTTTCGCAATATTCGAGTCTGCCGCATCTTTGTTGTTAACCGTTGTTCCCGCATTCTTGTCCGGTATATCCCCCGCCGACTCTGCTTTTTCTGTAACTGCGTCTGCCTGTTCCACTTTACGGCATTTATCGCCTACAGCTTCCGCTTTCTTCCGGTTCCCCGCCAGCTTCAGCACTACTTCCAGCAGCTGCCCCACACAGTCGTCGATTTCTTTCATGGAAATCTTCCCATCTTTATATGCCTGCATCAGAATCGTCGGTGAATCATAACCCGGATTTGGCATCTCCAGATTGGAACCCGCGCGGACGCCCTTTACATGGTCATTGGAACCACCCCAGTCCGTGATGACCACCCCGTCATACCCCCAGGCGTCCCGCAGGATATCCTTCAAAAGATGCTGATTCTCATTCGCGTAAGTGCCGTTTACCTCATTATAACTCGTCATCAGAGCCATCGGCTTTGCCTCGGTTATCGCGATCTCGAACCCGGTCAGATAAATCTCACGGAGCGTCCGCTCGTCGACCACGGCGTTCATCGCCATGCGCCGCTCCTCCTGGCTGTTGACCGCAAAGTGTTTTGGGCAGGCAGATGATCCTTTGCTCTGGATTCCCTTCACATATCCGGCAGCCATTTTCCCAGCCAGATAGGGATCCTCGGAAAAATACTCAAAATTGCGTCCGCACAGAGGACTGCGCTTGATATTCATACCGGGGCCAAGGAGAAAATCTACTCCCAGCGCCTGCGCTTCCTCTCCAAGCGCCCTGCCCACCAGCTCCGCAAGCGCTTCATCCCAGCTGTTCGCGACGGTCGCCGCACTCGGGAAGCAGGTCGCCGGAAGCGAAGGATTCAGCCCCAGATGATCTCCCGCGCCTTCCTGACGGCGCACACCGCTCGGCCCATCCGAGCAGACCACGGACGGAATGCCAAGCCGGGGAATATCATGGGTCTCCCATTCATTCTTGCCGCCAAGCAAAGCTGCCTTTTCCTCCAATGTCAGTTTTTTCAGTAAATTTTGAGTTTTATCCTTTAACATTATAATCTCAATACAGCCTTTCTTGTGTCCTGTCTGATATCCGATCTGTTATTTCATATGTCAATTATACCCCTTCTCTCTCCATTTTCCATCCTTTTCGGATAATCTGTTTCTTTTGCGACGTAATCTGATTACAGTTCACGCCCTTCTTTCTGTTTCCTGTAAATTCGCCAGGAATACAGGAACGGCAGTACAACTGCCACCACAATCGTACCAAATAAAACCGGCATCAGAAGCCCACCCGGCAAAAAGATCGAAAGCAAAAGTACCAGTCCGTCAATCACCCATACCTTTCCGGCAAAACGGTGCGTCTGGTTCCAGTTTTCTTCATTATTTAATGTCCAGGAAAGCCGAATCCCAATGGTTCGATTCTGCTTTATTTTCGGGAAGTAATTCCCCAGAAATAAAAACAGCAGTCCCATCATAACCGAGCAAACCGTAAGTACATGAAACTCTTTTTCCAATGCCGCTGCATAGATCATCCCATTCGTGAACAAAGACACCAGCGGTATAATCCAGAACACCATGCCGAGTACTTTTTTATTCTGATCCTTCTGCTTTGCGTCTCCGGCAGTAGCAAACAGGCAGAAAAAATGCATGATCAGCAGAAATACGGGGATTCCAAAAACCGCAAACGCCTTTGAGCTGAAGCCGTCCGGTGTATTACTGGTGCTCCAGTGCGTCGCCATCTGATCCGGCAGGCGGTTCCACAGAAGAAGCCCCGCCAGAACCGGAAGCAAAATCACAATTGAGGATAAAATTACCGTTCGTCTGTTACTCTTAAGCATAACTGATTCCTCCCTTAACTCCTTTAATTTCTTATTATCATGCCATATATCGTTTTTCATAAAGCTTTTTTTCATCGCGACCATTACTCACCCATCAGGTCCGTCATCCACAGCAGCGTCTCCTCCAAAACGGAAGTATTGATCTCATAATAAATGAATTTTCCTTCCCGCTTATCCCGAACCAGATCCGCATCCTTCAACACCGAAAGGTGCCTGGAAATAGATGCGGCGGTTACGGGAAAGTGTTCGGTAATCTCTCCGGCTGACATTCTGCCGCTTTTGAGTAAATTCAGGATTTCACGACGGGTCGGATCCGCGAGAGCCTTTAATGTTTCCTGTAAACCCAATGCCATCCCTCCTTTAACATTTAACTTAATTGTTAAATGAAAGATACCATATCGTCCCTGCTTTGTCAATCCATTTTCAAAAAACACTCTGTCCTCCCGCTGGCCGGAATATCTGGAAAAACAGGTTGCTTACACCCCTGTTTTCGGAGTATAATGATGTCAATTATCATTGAATTGTAAACAGCCTTTGTTTCAGATATCAGAAGACATCAAACAAATCGGAACATCGGCACAAGCCGGAAAGGAGGAGGAACGCCTGTGATTCGTATTGCGATTGCGGAGGATATGGAGCCGGAGCGGCAGCGTCTGGCCGAATATATCCGTCGATATGAGGAAACACACGATGAGACTTTTCAGGTCTCTTTCTTTCCGGACGGTCTTTCTCTGGTCGAGGAGTACCCGAAGGACTGTGACATCCTGTTCCTTGATATTGAAATGAAGCCGATGAATGGGATGGATGCCGCGAAAGCGATCCGGACGGTGGATGAAAATGTGGTCATTATTTTCATCACGAACCTGGTGCAGTACGCTCTGGAAGGCTACACCGTAAACGCGCTGAATTTTATCATAAAGCCGGTAAATTACGAGACGTTCGCCGCAGAGGTGACCCGTGCGCTTGGATTGATCGTGAAACGCACGCCTCATTTTCTGGCCGTTAAAAACCGCGAAGGCACCATCCTGCTCGATATCCGTGACATTACTTATGTGGAGACTTCGCTTCATAAAACAGTTATTCATACGCGTACGCGTGAAATCCCGTCCGGTGAGACGATGAATGCCCTGGAGAACAAGCTGGCGGAGTTTCCTTTTTTCCGCTGCCATACCGCTTATCTGGTCAACCTGAACTACGTGGACCGGTTTCAGGGGTGTGACGTCTGGGTTGCCGGAACACAGCTGGCGATCAGCCGCCACCGGAGGAAAGAATTTCTGGAAGTACTGGCGGAATATGTGGGAGGATTGTCGTAATGAATCAGATTTTCACCTGGATCAAAGTTCTTTTTCCATCCTTTCTGATGGCGCTGACCGATCAATTAGGCTGTGTATTCTTTTTGAAGTCTTCTTCACGAAACCGTCCTTCTTCTGTTTCGCCATTCCATCGCCCTCGGAAGCAGAACCCCAGTCTGAAAGCACCGGCACACGGTTTCTTCGCACTCCAAAACTGGAAAGACAGTCTCTTTCTGATTTTCAGTGTTTTTCTGGCTGTGCCGTTCCAGCGAGGCAGCTACTGGGATCCGGGCACATATGCCGTTGTCGCCATTAAGCTATGCTTCTACTTTCTTTTTATCTGGCTATGGACGCAGAACCGTGTTCTTGTCTGTATCTATGAAGCAATGGTCTATTTTCTGATCAGTGACTGCCTGCGGACACTGTCTGGTTTTTTCTCTCAGAACCTGTTTCACAATGATGTCTTTCTGGTCGGTTCTCCTGGCCCTCTGATCGTCGCCAACCTGGTCGAAACAACTTTTCTGTTTCTGACCGTCTGGCTCGTACGGCAGTTTATGGAAAAAAGCGGCCGTCCAGTGCTACGCCCTGGGCATATCCCGGTATTGGCCGTCTCTCTGCTTCCGTATCTGTTTATCCGCGGCATCACGATCTGGCTGCCGGTAGCAAATGAAGAGCTCACCGCTGAAACTCCGGTTATGATGCTGATCACGCTTCTTGCTGGCCTGCTGCTTCTGATTGGAAATGTGACCGCGGTTTCCTCTGAGCGTCATACCGCCGAGCTGCACCAGCTGGAGCAGATGCTTTTTGTCCAGCACGCACAGTATTCGCAGTCAAAGGAAGTGGCCGACCGGGTCAACCGCCAGTATCATGACCTGAAAAATACCCTTCTTTACATACAAAACTGTACCGATCAGGAACAGATTCGCCAGGAGCTTGGAAAAATGCTGGAGCAGATCCGTCCATATGAAACAGAGCTGAATACCGGCAATCAGGCTGTGGATGTGATTTTGAATCAGAAGCTCGCCCTCTGCCAGGAAAATCACATTCGCTGTGTGCCTTATATTGATGGAAGCTTGCTGGATTTCATGGATCCTCTGGATATCTGCACGATCCTCGGGAACGCCCTGGACAACGCCATTGAAGCCTGTCTGAAAATTGCGGATGAGCAAAAAAGACAGATACGCATCCGGATATCCCTGAAGAATCAGATGCTGAGCCTGCACGTTGAAAACAGCTGTGAATCACTCCCAACAGAAAAGGACGGTCAGCTGCTGACGGATAAGCCTGACGCCTCCGCACATGGGTTTGGTATACGCAGTATCCGGCATACGGCGGAAAAATACGGCGGACAGCTCTCCTATCGGGTCACAGAGGGACAGTTTGTGCTGGATCTGCTGCTGCCGGTTTCTGATGCGAAAGCAACCGCTGTATGACCAGTTAGTCGTAGTTTTGTACCAGTTGGTCGTTAAATTTCTTTTTTATCTTTTTGTCTGTTATAATCTTCACACAATTGATCTGAGATTTTCTCCTGCTGATTCCAGACAAAAAACGAGCAGGAAAAATCCGATTTATTTTCCAAACAGGAGGATTTTACCATGAAAAAAGAGAAAAACAGTCTTTCCCGGCGCGACTTTATCCGCAGCGCAAGCGCAGGTGCAGCAGCCCTGGCAGCTTCCGGACTTTTCGGAGGAGTGGTTCACGCAGAAGAAGGCGCAGCGGCAGCTTCCGGCGAAGCGATTTACACACCAGGTACTTATACTGCCAGTGCGACCGGTATGGGCACTGTCACGGTTACCATAACCTTTGATGAGACCAGCATCACAGATGTAGTGGTTGACGTTTCCAATGAGACCGAAACCATCGGCCAGCTGTATGGCGAGACGCTTCAGGAAGCGCTCCTCGCGGCACAGTCTGCTGATATTGATGGTGTCAGCGGAGCAACTCTGACTTCAGATGCTGTCAAGGAAGCGGCAGCGAACTGTATTGCACAGGCGATGGGGGTAGCGGTTGAGTCAGCCGACGAAGCAGATACCGACAGCAGCGATCCGTACACCGGAACCGATGAGGAAGGGAATACCGTTTATTATTCCATGCGCCGCAGCTGGGTCGGCGAGGCTCCGACCTTCAGCGAGAGCGACATCGCGGGCGAGTATTCCGCGGACGTCATTGTCATCGGCGCAAACTATTCGGGCGCGAACTGCTTCCGTATGGCATGCGAACAGGGCGCAACCTGTATCGTCCTGGATTCCCAGTCTGAGGATTCCTTTGAAGCTTACGGCGGTCAGCTCGGCCATTTCAATTCTCAGTGGCAGGAAGATGTTCTGGGTGTACCGAAGGATTACTTTGACCCGGTTGATTTCATCGAGAGCTATCAGCTGCAGAGCGCTGGACGTGCGCAGCCGGATCTGATCAGCAAGTGGGCAAAGAGAAATGGGGAACTGGTAGACTGGATGACAGAGCTCTATGATGATATCACGGAAATCACCGGTGAAGACACCATCGAGCCTGACAGCGACTACAGCTATAAAAAAGGCTTCTTCATGACCTATCCTGCTGTTATTAATCTTGGTTCCGGCAGCATGTCCAGCTCCGGAGAATTCTGCACAAAGACTGTACAGGCCGGCCTGGAGGCAAGCCCGGATTCGCAGGCATTCTATAACATGACCGCCAAAGTACTGATCAAGAACGGCGACACCGTCTGCGGCGTGATCGCACAGAGTCTGGAAGACGACCAGTATTACCGTTTCATGGCTAAGAAGGGTGTCGTGCTGGCGACCGGCGATTTCAGCGCGAATTCTGATATGTACCGTTCTCTGTGTACCGAAGTGCAGGAGTGCAATCCTTACACGGAGCTGACCGGTTCCGGACGTGACGGCTACGGACACCGCATGGGCATCTGGGCCGGCGGCGTCATGGAGATCGGCCCGAGAGCCGCAATGGGCGGCGCAACCTCTGCGCTTCCAATGGGCTTCTTCGGCGCGGCCAGCGGTCTGTGGATCAACAAATATGGCAAGCGTTACTGCAACGAAGCGTTCGGTGTTCCGTTCGTAGCAGGCTGCCAGAGTGCACGTCAGCCGATTGACAGTTCCATTATCCAGGTATGGGATGAGGGACACTGGAGAGAATTTGCGCAGAATCAGGCACTCGGTCATTTCAATGCTTCTGATATTTCCGATGCAAAGATGGACGAGTACGCAGCCTCTCTGGAAGAAGTAAAAGCGGCCGGTGCGGAAGGTCTCAACAATGTTTACTGCGCGGATACCCTGGAGGAGCTGGCTTCTTATCTTGGCTTCGAGGGCGAATATGCAGAGAACTTCGTAAACGCAGTCGAGACCTATGACGCCTATGCAGAAGCAGGTAAGGATGAGGATTACGCAAAACCGGCTGATATGATGTTCCGCATCAGCGAGGGACCATTCTACGCAGAAAAGCTTGACCGCAACGCAAACATCGTCCTCGTTACCCTGGCCGGTCTCTTCGTAGACGGCAACCAGCAGGTGCTGAATCAGAAGTTCGAGCCGATCCCCGGCCTCTTCGCAACCGGTAACGCGTCCGGCGGCCGTTTCCCGCTGCAGTATACCGCTCCGATGAACGGCATCAGCATCGGCTTCGCCACCGTATTCGGCGCACTGCTCGGTGAATACCTGGGACAGAGCGCTCCGGAGGTATCAACCGGCGATTCCGCTACCTCCGCGACGGGAACAATCGATTAAACGTAGCGATTCAGAATAAATTTTCATATTTTCTGCGAAGAGCTCATGAAAACGCATACTATACATAAAAATGCTTTGTCCGCATTCCTAGATTCATCAGGCATGCGGACGAATACAAATACCATATGGGAAAAGATTGATGGATAAGCGAAATTTATTACTATACATAGACATTCCATTCTGCCCGGTTCACTGCAAACACTGCGGGAAAATCGCCTGTGCGCCCAGCTCCGATCTGCGGTATGCGTACGCACAGGCGCTCCGAAAGGAAATCGCTGCCTCCGCAGACAGCCTCCCGGATTATGAGATTTCCGCCGTCTACATCGGCGGCGGAATCCCGGGGCATATGATGGACGAAGAGCTGGGTGAACTGCTGAAAGACCTTTCTTCGTGGTACAATATTGCTCCAGATGCGGAAATCACATTGAAGGTGCATCCCGGCATGGTCAGTGTCGAGACACTGAATGCCTGCCGCCGTGGCCATGTCACCAGGCTCAGCATGGAATACGTGACGCATAATTCCTTCGAATATGAAATGCTCGGACGTTTTTTAAGCCCCTCCGCCATGGATGTCACCCATATGATTCTTGGGGGCAGCAGGCTTGACCTGAGCTTTGACATCATCGCCGGGCTTCCCGGACAGACAAGAACTTCCCTGCTGGAAAGCATAAAAAAGGTGCTTTCCTATGGAGCGTCTCACCTTTCCCTCTATCCGTTCGTGCTGACGCCCGGAACGGAACTGGCTGAGGAATATGCTGCAAAGCAGGGTTCTGCAGTCATCGAGAATCCGCGCAAACGCATTCCAGATCCGGAAGAAGTGGCCGCTTGGCTTGCAGATGTGAAGGATTACCTGACATCTCAGGACTTTACAGAATACCTTCCGGGGCGATTCGCCCTTTCCGGGAAAGAATGCCGGTATTTTATGCTTGAATCCGGCGGATGTGAATCTCTCGCCTTCGGACTCGGCGCAGAAAGCGCTTTCGACGGTGTGCGCTCAAAAAATACGTCCAGTCTGAAAAAATATTTACAATACTCAGACCAGCCGGAGAAAATCATTTGCCATATGGAGCCTATCCTTTAGCGGAAAAAGCTTTCCGTTAAAAAAGACTTTCCATCACACTCATGATCCTGTCTATATTCCTTTGGGACAAATAGGCAGGATTTAATTTATGCTTACTATAATGATATATCGTATTCTGTGTAACACTGATTAGCTGTTGTGTAAAAAAACGTTCCCAGCTTAAATACTCACAACTATCTACGTAATCGCACATATGACTCAAAATTGCATCAGGCACAGCTACAATTCCAGATTTTAAAATCATCCACTCAAAGGACTCAGGAGCATACAAAGCGATCTTCTTATGATATCTGATATACTCCACAACATCATCCATCTCCGATCCAAACGCAGATCCATCCACTACTGCCAGAACGGTATTTTTATTCTTATCCAGCTTAACTATAGTATTTAAAACATTTGATTTTCCTTTTGCGGATATACAGCTCATCTGATTATTTCTGGCCACCATATTAAAAAAATCCCATCCAGAATTAGAGTCTTCTGTCACGATTATGCTATGGCTGTCCTGCTCCGCTACTGACAATTCATGAAATAACGGATATGCCTCATTAAAAACCTGCCGAATACCTCCGTACTTATTGCTTTCTCTAAAGCCATATATTTCTTTTACGCTATATGGTAATGCACTTAACTTTTCCCTTGTAACTAATACAAAATAATTAGAATTATGATTTATTAACCGGGCGAATTCATCCGTTCGCACAAAACCATTTCCTTCATCGATAAAAATAATGGCATCAGTTAACTCAAGAATGCGTTTTTTCCATTCCATCCCTTCCACGACCACACAGTTTCTATCACAATTAAGTACGATACCACTGTCTGCACCAAACGTATTATAATCACGAATCATGTTCACAAGCTGCGTCTTTCCTGTCGCACTGTTTCCCCGGATAACCGTGATATTTCTTTGTATAGTCATTTCGTATTTCAGCTTATTTGAATAAACCTCGATAATATATTTCCCTTTCATACAACCGTCTCCTGCAGGCAATTATGGGCAACTATAACAAGATCAGCCATTGAGGTAACTATTTGATCATTATTTAGAACATGTATCTGAAACATCCCTTCCCCGAAATCCATAATATGTCCTAACCGAATCGTTAGATCTTTCTTCTCTGCAATCTTAAGAATCCATTTTGCACAGTTATCCCCACAGGTAGACGCATTAAAAATTCTCGTATCATCATTTATCATAAGAAGCAATGTTTTCGTTCCACCTGAAAGGTCCTCCGGAGGAATCATCCCAAGCACTCTGCTTTGGATGCAGCGTTCCCCCAGTACAACCGAACGATCTACATCAAGAATGATTTCTTTCGCTAAATCGTCCACAATCCAGGAAGGATCATACGTGTTTCTAAAATACACTTCCGTATTATTGATTACACCCTCCATTTCTCCGTAATAAATATGCAGCATCCTATTGTCCTCCACTGTTGGATTCTATTACATCTTTGCAGAAGTACCTCTTCTTTGCTATTTTTCTGCTCAGTTAGAATAACACAAATAGAAAATCTTTACAATCGCCTGGTCTAAAAGAATACAGCCATAACACAGTTACATCATCTTTACTCTTCTACATACTCATACGTAATTTCCGCCGCTGTCAGATTTTCATTCCCCGATTTTACTGTGATCTCTTCCCACTCTTCTTCTGTCCCGGCATAATAGACCACCTCCAGGGCATCGCAGCCGGTGAATGCGTAAAGCCCTACTTTTGTCACAGTATCCGGAAGGAAAATCCTGATCAACGCGGCACAGCCGGAAAACGTATAATTGCTGATGTCCGTCAGACCATCCGGCAGTGCAATGACTGTCAATGCCGTGCAATTTGCGAATGCTTCCTTTCCAATACTTATCACACTATCCGGCAGTGCAATCTCCGCAAGAGCGACACACCCCTTAAAGGCGTTATCGCCAATAGCGGTTAAAGCATCCGACAACGTCACCTCAGCCAAAGCGGTACAATTCTCAAACGCATATTTTCCAATACTCGTCACGTTATCCGGCAATTCTATACTCTTAAGAGCAGTGCATCCGTAAAATGCGGAATCCCCAATACTCGTCACACTGTCCGGAAGATCGATGGCCGTCAGAGCCGTACAGCCGGAAAAGGTATTGCCGCTGATGGACGTGATGCTGTCCGGAATCGTTACTTCCGTCAGCCCCTCACAGCTGCCAAATGCATAGCTGCCAATACTCGTCACGCTGTCCGGGATCGTCACCGAGGTCAGGGCGTTACATCCGTAAAAAGCGTATTTTTCAATGGCAGTCACACTCTCTGAAAACGTGATATCCGTAAGACCGGTACATTTTTGAAATGCAGAATCACTGATGCTGCTCAAGCTGTCAGGGAAGGTCACCGCCGACAGACTTGTGCAGGAATCAAAGGCATTTTTACCAAGGCTGGTCAGGGTATCCGGGAAGGAAACATTGACCAGTGCCGTACACTTTTCAAAGGCGTTCGCGCTGATGCTCAGCACACCGTCCGGTATCATAAGACTTGTCAGGCTGGTACAGTTCGAAAAAGCATACATCCCAATGCTGGTCACTCCTTCCGAGATCGTCACACTGCCAAGACCCGTACAGTTTTTAAAGGTGCTGCTGCTGATCGTCGTCACCGTGCCAGGAATCGTAATATCGCTAAGCGCCTCACATTCAGAAAAAGCAAACATGCCAATTTCCGTCACACCCTCGCCAAGATCAATCTCAGTCAGACTCTCACAGTCATAAAAGGCGTAGTTTCCGATCTCCGTCACACTGTCCGGAAGCGTGACCTGTTCGAGGCTATCACAGTCAGCAAAGGCATAATCTCCCAGGGCCGTCACACTCTCCGGAATCTCCACATCTCTTAACGTCGCGCAGGAGTAAAACGCATATTCTCCAATCTCTGTTGTGCTTTCTGGGATGCTGATACTTTCCAGGCTGTCACAGTCAGAAAATACATACGCGCCGATCTCTGTGATTCCGGCATTCAATGTCACATCGCTAAGTCCCGTGCAGCCGCAGAACGCATAGTCGCCAATCTCTGTTACGCTCTCCGGAATGCTGATTGTCGTCAGGGATTCACACCCGTAAAACGTATAGGTCCCAATCTCCGTCACGACGTCGGACACGGTAAATTTCTCCAGGCTGCTGCAATTGTAAAACTGATAATCGCCGACAGTCGTTATCGCATCCGGAAAGGATAAGGCTGTCAGGCTCTCACACCCATAGAACGCATAATCGCCCAGACTTGTCACCGCATCTGGAATACTGATTTCCGTCAATGATTCGCATCCGTAAAACACATACGCCCCAATCTCCGTCACGGTGTCCGGAATGCTGATCTCCGTCAGATTCTCACAACCATAAAATGCATAATCCTCAATATTCGTCACACCTGAATCTATCATGACAGTAACAACAGTATCGCAGTTTTTATACCATGGGACATCGTCTTCATCCGAAAATTCTGTCATCGCGCCCGTGCCGCTGATCGTCAGTGTACCGTCATTGTACAGCTCCCATGCCAGATCATCCCCGCAGGTACCACTGTCCACAAGCGCCAGGACAAATTCTGTCTCTGTCTCGGTTTCCGTCTCCGTCTCATAGACCAGCTCTTCATCCTCTTCTGAATCCGAAGAGTCACCCCAGCCACCCATATTTCCAAAGTCTCCAAAATTCATACCGCCCGATGAATCTCCACTGCTGTCGTCAGACCAGCCACTCCCACCAAAATTTCCGAAATCCATACCGCCCATTTCACCAGCATAAACGGTTGATGGGGGTACGAATACCGCCAACGCAGTCGTTGAAAGCATAATTCCCGAAAACAATAATACACGAGCAGAAACGAGAGGACGCACCTTACCTGTCCGAAAATATTTCTGAATCCATTCCATATCTGTATTCCGCCTTTACTAATATAGTTTAAAGACAGTGTAAAACAAAAATATGGAAAAATAGTGTCTGCGCTATAAAAAAGTTTCCAACACCTAAACCTTTTCATTCGTTATCACTCAAACAGATTTTCCAGCGTCAAAAGCCGCGTCCCTTCTTTGGCCGCCCGCTCCTGCACCGGATGCGTATATCCGCTTTTGCTGATAAACAGGAAATGCTTCTTCATATTTTCCGGAAATGCCTTTGCCGCTGTCAACAAATCCTCATACTCTTCCATCGGCATAGGGCGATTCGTAAATTTGCACTCACAGAATATGCCTTCCGTCTTATTCTTATTCAAAGCCAGAATATCCACATCATCCTGAGCCTTGATAACAGGATTGTTCCCCCACCATTTCCCAATATATGCCGGAACAAAAGGAAGCTTTCTTTGTCTGGCCTGCCGCATCAGATATTGCCTGCAAATATCCTCAAATGCCAATCCCATGAAGTCCGAAATATCGTCCATAATTTCCGCTGCCGCATCCTTCGTCCCCAATAAATCATAATAGCTCTTGTTAGAAAAAATATAGTGGTACCAGAAACGGTAAAACGGATCCGTCAGAGCATAAATCGTTTTTTTGCTTCCTTCCGGTTCCCCACATGGCACTCTCTTTTCCACCAGTCGGATTGAGAGAAGTGTGGAAATATATTTGCTGCACTTGCTCTTATCCTCATGAATGGCATCTGCAATCTCTGTCACCTTATTGCAGCCTCTGGCAATCACTTCCAGGATGCTATTGTAAACCCCTGGTTCACGCAATTCCATTCGCAGCAGCGGCATCGGTTCATCATACAAAAAGGCGCCGTTTCGCACAACCTCTCTCTCAAGATTCTCCTGAATCGTATACTCCGACGAAAATGCATTTAAATATCGGGGAATTCCTCCCAAAATACCATAGGCAATCAGCTGATCTTCAAAAGAGTACTTTGGAAAAAAGCGGGCAGCATCCAGATAGTCAAACGGCAGAACCTCCAATGTGGCTGTTGCCCTTCCATACAGAGGACTCTCATATCCCATGACATCATTTACCATAAAACTCACACTGGATCCGCACAGAATCAGGAGAATATTCATATCCTTCCAGAAATGGTCAATCTCATGCTGGAGAATACTTTTTACGGAAGGATTCGGCCCGGCCATAAATGGAAATTCATCAATAATCAGAACGGTTTTCTCTTCTCCTGTCCTCCTGGATATATAAGAAAAAGCATCCTCCCATGACAGAAAGGGGGCAAGAATCTGTCTATCAAAGTATCTCTGGATCGCTCCGGAAAAATCCTGCAGATTCAAACTATCATTCTTTTCCTGTGCGGAATAAAATATTACATCATGCCGGGCAGAAAACTCTTGAAGGATCGTTGTTTTCCCCACTCTGCGTCTTCCATACATCACCAGGAATTCAAAGTGTTTACTCACATAAAGCTGCTCAAGCTGTTCCAGTTCACTTTCTCTTCCAATCAAATCTATATCCTCCGTTTTTTGCAATGGTTCATGTCTGATCTTTACTCATGCTCAAGGAAGTAGTATACTCATAAGTAGTATACTTTAGATTCAACAAAAATACAACTGTAAAATTATGCCCCTTGTGCATTCACACAAGGGGCATATTACAATGCTTTTTATAATAATTCAAAACCGATACCTACTGCTTCACACTCAGCCTTACCAGCGCCCGCTGCAGCTTCGCGGTGGCATTGGCATATTCCTGATCGGTCAGGCCCTGCCTTGCCAGGCGCTCTTCGGCACGTCGTTTCGCGTCCTCGGCGCGGTTTTTGTCGATGTCTTCCTTCCACTCCCAGGTGGTGGCAAGGACACGGCAGGTGCCGTTCATAACAGAGAGCATACCGCCAATGCAGGCAGCATACCGTGTGGTGCCGTCTCCAAAAACGACGTGCGCCTCTCCCATACCGATCGCCGTGCAGTAATTGCAATGACCTGCTAGGATCGCCAGGTCGCCTGTGATGGTTCTGCACACGACGCGCTCGGCGTCCCCCTCAAAGAGCAGGCCGTCCGGCGTTCCGATTTTTAATGGAAAACTACTCATGGCCTCTGCCTCCTTTTACAGGTTCTTCGCCTTCTCAAACACGTCGTCAATCGTGCCGGCAAACAGGAAGCAGCTCTCGGGGATCTCATCGCACTCGCCATTCAGGATCATACGGAAGCCGCGCAGAGTCTCTTTGAGCGGCACGTACTGACCGGGCAAACCGGTGAACTGCTCCGCCACGGAGAAGCTCTGTGACAGGAAACGCTGCACCTTGCGGGCGCGGTTTACCGTCATCTTATCTTCCTCAGAAAGCTCGTCCATACCCATGATGGCGATGATATCCTGCAGTTCTTTGTAACGCTGCAGCACCATCTGCACCGCCTTCGCAATCTCATAATGCTCGCTGCCTACCACCTCCGGTGAGAGGATGCGGCTCGTAGAATCCAGCGGATCCACGGCCGGATAGATTCCCTGGCTGGCAATATCACGGGAAAGTACCGTGGTCGCGTCCAGATGCGTGAAGGTCGTCGCCGGTGCCGGGTCTGTCAGGTCATCCGCCGGTACATAGACCGCCTGTACGGATGTGATAGAACCCTTTCTCGTCGAGGTGATGCGCTCCTGCAGCTCGCCCATTTCCGTCGCCAGCGTCGGCTGATAGCCTACCGCGGACGGCATACGGCCAAGCAGCGCGGATACCTCTGAGCCTGCCTGGGTGAAGCGGAAAATATTGTCAATAAAAAGCAGCACGTCCTGGTTCTTGACATCACGGAAATATTCCGCGATGGTCAGGCCGGAAAGGCCGACACGCATACGCGCTCCAGGCGGCTCGTTCATCTGTCCATAGACCAGCGCCGTCTTATTGATTACGCCGCTCTCCTTCATTTCATTGTAAAGGTCGTTGCCTTCACGGGTACGCTCGCCAACACCGGTAAATACCGACAGGCCGCCGTGAGCTGTCGCTACATTGTGGATCAGCTCCATGATCAGGACGGTCTTGCCTACGCCGGCGCCGCCGAACAGACCGATCTTGCCGCCTTTCGCATATGGACAGATCAGGTCTACGACCTTAATACCAGTCTCCAGAATCTCCGTCGCCGGGGTCTGCTCCTCATAAGAAGGCGCCGGACGGTGAATCGACCAGTGTTCTTTTGTGTCTACCGGCGGCATCTCATCCACCGGCTCGCCGAGCAGGTTCAGCACTCTGCCCAGACATTCCTCGCCCACCGGTACTGAAATCGGAGCACCGGTGTCAACGGCCTTCGTGCCACGCACCAGACCATCGGTTGAGCTCATCGCAATGCAGCGAACCGTATTGTCGCCAATTTCCTGCGCGACCTCCGCGATCAGCTTTTTGCCATTATTATCAATCTCAATCGCGTTCAGCAGTGCGGGCAGCTGATCCTGCGGATAACGGATATCCAGGACAGGACCGATTACCTGCACTACTTCGCCAATGTGTTTGTCACTCATTCCTATTCCTCCAAATCCATTGCGCGGTTTTCAGCATTTGTCCATGAGCCGCACAGCGGGTCGTGGACGCAGGCCGCGCCATGCGCGTAAGCGCATCTTCGTTGCGCGGCTTCAACCAACGCCCTCCGCGCCCGCAACAATCTCGGTAATCTCGGTTGTAATACTGCTCTGACGAGCCCGGTTGTAGCTCAGGTTCAGCTTCTCAATCATTTCCTCTGCATTGCTCGTCGCCGCTTCCATCGCGTTGCGACGTGCCGCCAGCTCGCTTGCAACCGCGTCAGAAATGCCGCCGTAGATGAAACCGCCCAGATATTCGGGAACGATCGCGTCAAACACTTCCGAACTGTCCGGCTCATACAGAATCAGATCATGGACCGATTTCTTCTGTCCATTGCCGGAGCCTGCACCCTGTCCTGCTCCGTCCGACACATCGGCGGCACCGGAAGCATCCCTATTAACACTCTCCAGATCCGTCAGCGGCAGCATCGGATATACCTCCGGACGCTGCGACAGCATGGATACAAACTCCGTGTAGCACAGCTCAATATGTCCAAACCTGCCTTCCCGATATTCTCTGCAAAGAAGTCTGGCGATCTCAAAACAATCCGCCACAGAAATATTCGCAACGGTCGCAAATTCTTCTGTCAGAATCTCAATCTTTCTGCGCTGAAAATATTCCACTGCTTTCTTCCCGATCGGCAGTACAACATAATCTCTGTTCTCTCCGGCAGCTGCTTCCAGCTTCTTAAACAGATTGGAATTGTAGCCGCCCGCAAGTCCGCGGTCACCCGCGATCACGACATAGCAGCAGCGCTCATTCGATGATGGTTTCGCATAAACAGAAGAAAAATCCGTATTCCCTTCCGCGATGTCAACCAGCGTCTGGTGCAGCTCGCGAAAATAGGGGCGGCACTGATCAGAGCGCTCCTTCGCCCTGCGCAGCTTGGAGGATGCCACAAGCTCCATTGCCTTGGTAATCTGCATCGTGCTCTGCACACTTTTAATTCGCAGCTTTACCGCTTTCATATTTGCAGCCATCTCAGTTCCTCCTTCCCTGCTCCGTTATTTCGTACTGAGGAACTGATCGGTATAATCCTGCAGTGCCTGTTTCAGGTTTGTTTCCGTATCTTCGTCCAGCTTGCCGGTCTCCCGGATGGCCTGCATTGCCGCAGCCCCCTGCGCGTTTGTGTCGAGGAACGGATACAGTCCTGCCTCATAGTCACGCACATCACCGGTCTCGACGCCTGCCAGATAGCCCTTGGTCACTGCGTAAATGATCGCAATCTGCTTTTCCACCGGAATCGGTGAGTTCTGATTCTGCTTCAGGATCTCCACAATACGGGCACCCTGATCCAGACGAGACTTGGTGTCCGCGTCCAGGTCGGAACCAAACTGTGCGAAGCTCTGCAGCTCACGATACTGAGAATAAATCAGCTTCAGCGTACCGGCTACCTTTTTCATTGCCTTAATCTGGGCGTTGCCGCCGACACGGGAAACCGAAATACCCGGGTTTACCGCCGGCATAATGCCGGAGTGGAACATCTCCGTCTCCAGGAAGATCTGACCGTCTGTGATGGAAATTACATTCGTTGGAATGTAAGCGGATACATCACCCGCCTGTGTCTCGATGATCGGCAGTGCGGTCAGTGAGCCGCCGCCATGCGCTTCATCCATCTTTGCTGCACGCTCCAGAAGCCTGGAATGCAGATAAAAGACATCGCCGGGATAAGCCTCACGTCCTGGCGGTCTGCGGATCAGCAAAGAGAGTGCACGGTAAGCCACCGCGTGCTTGCTCAGGTCATCGTAAATGATCAGCACGTGTTTCCCCTGCTGCATAAAATATTCGCCCATCGCACATCCCGAATAAGGCGCGATATACTGCAGCGGACTCGCCTCGGATGCGGTCGCCGCCACAATAATGGTATAATCCATCGCTCCATTTCTGGAGAGGTTCTCGGATAATGCGGCTACCGTCGACCGCTTCTGTCCAATCGCCACATAAATACAGATAACATCCTTGCCTTTTTGGTTAATAATGGTATCGGTCGCAATCGTCGTCTTACCGGTCTGACGGTCGCCGATAATCAGCTCACGCTGTCCTCGTCCGATCGGAATCATGGAGTCAATCGCCTTGATACCGGTCTGCAGCGGCTCAAAGACCGGCTGCCGGTCACAGATACCAGGCGCCTGATTCTCAATCGCGCGATATTCGCTGGCTGTGATCGGTCCTGCCCCGTCAATCGGCTGTCCGAGTGCATTGACCACCCGGCCGATCATTGCCTCTCCCACCGGCACAGATACAACCTTGCCGGTGCGTTTCACGGTCTGTCCTTCCTGAATCTTTTCGCCGGAACCAAACAAAACGATTGAGACACTATTCTCCTCGAGATTCTGTGCCATACCGAAGCTGCCGTCCTCAAACTCCAGCAATTCTCCGGCCATACACTTCGCCAGGCCGCTGGCTCTGGCAATTCCATCTCCGACCAGCAGAACCGTACCTGTCTCGTCCTGGTGAATCGCATTCTCGTAATATTTGATCTGGCTTCGGATGACCTTTGTTATTTCTTCAGGTTTTAATTGCATGGTCTCATCCATCCTTACCCGAATGCAGCTGTCCGGACTTCTCACAAATAATACAATGATTCATTCCGAATAACCACACTCAAACTACTGATTAATATGCATCAATTACCGTAACGGCTCAGAACAGCATCAAAATGGAAAGGCAATCTGCGGCCCTCTGTTCTGAATCGCACCCATTCGTCTTCCATTCTTCAGATCACAACATCCGCAAGCTTCCGGGAAATACCGGATATGCGCCCCTGCACCGTACCGTCAAGCTGTTTTCCTTCCAGCTCCACACGCAGCCCTGCCACAACCGCAGGGTCAACTCTCTGTGTCAGCACAACGGTCTTTCCGCTCTTCTTTTCCAGCTTTTCTTTTAAAGCCGCCGCCTGCGCGTCCGTCAGCGCAACCGCGCTCGTAACTACCGCCTCGGCAATGTTATGATCTGCATTGTAACGCCGTGTGTATTCCTCGCAGCAGCCTGTATACTCCCGCAGGATTCCTTTCTCACACAGCAGCTTCAAAAAGCTTACCAGATACCGCTCCGCCCGATTCCCAAATGCGGTCTCGATCAGCCCAATCCGCTCGTCCTTCGCAATCGAAGGCTCGCAGAGCAGTGCCAGGTAATCCGGATTCTCCTGAAACAAATCCTTCACCGCAAGCATCTGTTCACGAATCGTATCCGTAAGCGTCTCCTCGGCGGCAAGCTCATACAGGCTGCCGCCATATACTCTGGCAGTCTGTGTCATGCGCTCTCTCCTACACTTGCTATAAATTCATCAATCAGCTTTGCGTGATCCTCTTCACTGACCTCCCGCTCGATCACCTTTCCGGCAATCTCCACAGCCATGCTTCCAATCTCATCCTTAATCTCATTGACCGCTTTGCGCTTTTCCTGCGCGATATCGCTTTCGGCCTTTGCTTTCATGGAAGCGGCCTGCTGCGAAGCTTCGCGGAGAATCTCCTCACTCTGAACAGTCGCTGTCTTCTGCGCATTCGTCAGAATGTCATTCACCTTTGTCTTCGCTTCCAGCATATTCTGTTCATACTCCGTCTTCATGGCCTGCGCCTCTTCCTTCGCCTTCGTGGCTTCCTGAATCTCGGCGTCAGCCGCGGCTTTGCGCTTTTCAAGAATATTATTGATCGGCTTAAACAGAAAACGCTTGATCAGATACATCTGAATAAACAGGTTGCAAATCTGTGCGATAAAGGTCCACGGTACAAGGCCTACTAAATTCTGTACATCCATGTCGGTAACCTCCATTCTTTCCCACACTGTGAGCTGTTACAAATGTCCCCTCTTCTGCTGATTTCCGGATATCCGCATTCATAAATGCTTCCGGTTTGCGTCTGTCCTGTCATCTGTCAGACCCGCCCTGTGCTTTGCAGAAAACCATGCAGTCCGGAACACCCTGCTTTTCTCACAGTCTGCTTCTCACCATCAGACAAGGAGATTCATGAACATATTCGGCGCCACGAAAATCAGAAGCAGACCGGTAACGAAACCGTAAATACCAGTCGTCTCAGCGATTGCGCAGCCCATCAGCATCGTTGATGTCACATCGCCCTTGCACTCCGGCTGACGGCCGATTGCTTCCAGAGCCTTTGCTACTGCGTTTCCTTCACCAATACCAGGGCCGATACCTGCGATCAGCGCCAGACCTGCACCAATTGCGCAGCCCGCCAGTGCGATACCTTTTGCTAAAATTGTGAAATCCATAATATAATCCTCCTTATTTTGTGGCCAGTGACCCTTAGCTGCTGTCATTCATCCGCTGCAAACAGCCGACAGCCATCATGAACAGTCAAAAGCCATTTTATACTGATTGTTATACATTTTTGATGCTTTCCTTAGCCCTCCGCCGCATTTGCGATATAAAGCGTCGTCAGCATACAGAAAATATAAGCCTGCATCACACCGGTAAACCAGTCAAAGTACACCGATAAGATCGCCGGTATACCGACATCCAGAACCGGAATCTGCGCAAGCACATCGCCTACCAGTCCCGGAATCAGTCCGAGCAGCGCGGCGCTGGCAACTGCCAGAGCGGCATAGATCAGGGAATTGATGACAATACCCGACAAAATATTTCCAAAATGACGGCATGCCATACTGATCGGCGTTGCGAGCTCTGACAGAATATTGAACGGTGTCAGAACCGGTATCGGCTGGGTAAATCCCTTAAAATATCCACCGATGCCGCCCGCCTTGATCTTCTGCCATGTGATCATGACAAATACGACCACCGCCCAGGCTGCCTCCGTGGAAAGATCGGCTGTGGGACTTCTTAATCCCACCAGACTGATCAGGTTCGAAACCAGGCTCGTTGAAAACAGCGCCGCCACAAATGGAATCAGGTAGCGGAAAGTCTCCCCCATATTTCCAATCACAAACTTATTGGCCGTCTCTACAAGCATTTCCGCCACAGCCTGCCGTTTGGAAATATTTTCCACCTTAAGGTCGTGCGTCAGCCAGATGCAAAGACCTGTAATCAGAATCATGACCAGCCAGCTGACGACGATTGTCTCGCTGATCTGCAAATCTCCCAGTATGGGGATATTCGTGTGTATGGTGAAAAAGACTCTTGCTCCTGAAATATCAACTTCCATAACATTTTCCACCTCCTTACCGGCTGAATTTTACAATATAGAAAAGTCCGTGAGTCAGCCGCTTTCACTTAGACTTTTTAAAAATCCCAGTCAGCTTAATACCGAAACTGGGGAGAAACAAAGGTACAATCCCTGCCACAAACTGAAAGCAGGGCGCCACAATCGCGGCAATCACCCACAGCATCTGAAGCAAAAGCCGCTGAGAATAACTCGCTTTGACCTTCGTCCGGGCCGCCTCCTCATCCGCGGCAGACGCCGCGCTCTGAACCATCAGGCCCATCAGAAAGAAATTAAGGACCGCAATCACACCGCCCACCAAACCGCCTAAAATGACAGTATAATCAAACGGAACCGAATCCGGCACCGCCGCATGCAAAACGCCAAACACGATCCACATAATCACGATTCCAACGGCAGTCATAATCGTAACCCGGCGTGTCTCCGTTTTCACCGCCGGCTGAACTTCACCGAACAAACCACTCATTTCCGGCCTCCTCGCAATGGTGCGACCCTCTTACAGATGTTTATTAAATGATATTTTCCTGTTACCAGTTTTGTCCGTTTCATCCTTTTTTATCACAGAGAGGTAAAACTTGTACGCGAACATACCGCTACCGCCCAGGCCAAAAAAGAATCCCACAATATAGATCCAGCCACCGACTCCTGTATGAGCCGTCAGCCACCAGCAGGCTGCCAGGCACAACAGGAGCGGCGTAATAAGCGACAGCCCAAACTGGCCCAGAAGCGTTATATTTTTTAAAATATCCGCACCTTTTTTCACTGTATTCGCTCCATTTCTACAATCACATGTGAAATTAACGAAACCGGGTTTATTCTACCAATTTTTGTATCCGTTCGCAAGTAGATTCTGATAAATAAATTATTAACATAGTGAACAGGATGAAAACAAATTCAAAACATCCTGAACAGAAAGCAATCTGTAAATAACGGTCTTGTTGCAAAGCGTGTCACGGTAAAAAGTCAGGTTCGGATTTTCTCCCCCACAAGATTCGTCAGCATTCCCAGCGCAATCCCCGTCACCAGTCCGCCCAGCACATCCGTCGGATAATGAATGCCCACATACAGCCTCGAAAAGGCAATCAGCACAGCCAATATCAGCAGCAGCACACCATAACGTTTCGGCAGCTGTCGGTAAACTGCCACCGCCGAGGCAAAGCTCGCGCCGGTATGCCCGGACGGGAACGATGCATCCTTCGCAGGCGAAACCAGGCAGACAAGCCCGTCAATCACCTCATAGGGGCGTGTACGGTTCACCAGGTTTTTCAGAATCAGATTGTTGACCAGAAGCGACCCCAGGAGCGCACACGCAGAGTAAACACCCGCTCTTCTTGTTTTTCGAAAGCAAAGCAGGAAAACCGTAAGAATAATCCAGAAAATCCCGCCGTCTCCCAGATGTGTGATTGTCTTAAAAACCGGATCTAAAATCGGATTCCGGATATTATTCTGAATAAAAAGCAGGATATTCTCTTCCATAGCAGACAAATATCTCACCCTTTCCGCAACTATCTTCTTCCTGCGATTTTATTCACCAGCCAGATAACAATACAGGAACCGATCACACTAACGATAATACTCCCTATGAAGCCGCTCCCGTAAATTCCAATCAGGCCAAGCACCGCATTCCCGACAATGCCACCCACAATGCCAAGAACAATATTTCGCAGAATCCCGCCCTCGTTATTCATAATCTTTCCGGCAATCCATCCGGCCAGACCGCCAATTACCAGTCCAATAATTAAACTCATTTTTACCGCATCCTCCTTTGAATCGTTACTTTTTTTCTTTCCTGTCCGTTTCCTCCGCCGCGCAGTAGTAGCTCACAATCTCCTGCTCCAGCTTTACTCCTTTTTCCTTCATATACGCAAGAACCGGGCGGTAAGCCTCCTCGCCGCAGAGCGTTTTCATCCGGCTCCGGTCATTCTCCGTAAGCGTTTTCAGGCATGGGCCAAACCGCTCATCCCTGAGCTGGCGAATTCCCATGCAGTACAATTCAAACTTCCACGAAAGTGCCCTGCACAAATGCCGGTGAATCAGAAATCCTCCCACATCGATGTCCCCAAAATGATAATAAGAGCATTGCGGATTGTCCTGAATCACCTTTTTCAGAAACCGGAGCTGCGCCCTGCCTGCAAATCCTCCAAGATAAAACAATGCCCGGTCTGAACAGCTCATCCGCTGGTAAGAAGCTTTGTTCTCAATCGTCATGACGACAGGACAGGAAACGATGATACGCCGAATGTCGGCTACATCAGAGGAGAGAAGCGCCGCTCCGCCCTTCAGCTTTCCCGTCTCCAGCGTGCATCCCTCCCAATCAATCCTCCAGGGACCCCGGATACAGAGCTCCTGCTCGGGCTGGGAAACATGATAAAGGGAAAGAATCTCATCATTCTGCTCGTCCTCCTCACGGGGCATGTTCCTGGCCGCGCGAAGAACCGTACAGATTTCCTCGTAATTGTTTTCCTCAAAATACTTGGAATCTCCATACACCAGCACGGAAGCTTCCCTGACATACAGCTCCTCTTCATTTTTATCGAGGAAAGAAAGCATTTTCAGATTCGCCTCTATGCGCTCCGGATCATCCTGCCACCTGGCCTGTCCCATCTCCTCTTCCATACGGTTACAGTAATACCGAAGCAGTTCGCCGCCCGTCCCATATTCCTTCAGCAGACCTTCCACCTGTGCCCGCAGGCGGCTCTTCGGCATCATTCCATATTCTGTCCTCAGAAATTCGTATAGTTCCTCCAGCCGGTTCTCCTGCAGGTAAATTTTCTGTATATCCAGACTGAACTTCAGCGTATCGAACGTGATAAATTCCCGTTCGCCAAGCCGCTGCACTGCCTCATAAATAGCCTGTTTTATCTCAATATCTGCATTGTTTGACGTATAATCCTTATAAATTTCTGTCGGGTGCAGAATCACCCGGCGGCCTGTGCTTTTCCGATGCTCCGCTTTTTTCAGCAGCCGGCAGAGAATTTCTTTTTCAAAATCAGCAGTCATGGAATTTCACCTTCCCGATCTGCATGTTGTCATTACTGATTTTCAGCACCGGAATAATCACGCCGCACTCGCTTCCGATCGATTCCAGCTTGTTCGGCGGCGCGCAGAAGATCACCTGAAAATCCTGGTCCCGGAAGAAATCAAGCATCAGCTTAATGTTGTGGTCACTCATCTTTTCGAAGGGCTCATCAATAAACAGCAGCCTGACGGAATTCACCCGGGCATTGTAAAGCATCGACAGGGCCGCGGAGAGAATCAGCGTGTATGGAATCTGCGTCCCCGCTCCGGAATTGTATCCCACCTGTCTGGACAGGCGGCCATCCTTCACTTCATCATTATTGATGATGATCTCATAGCTCATATAATTCCGATAATCTGCGAAGCGTTCCATCTCCGTCGCATCGTTTTTTTCAATGATCCGGTTGATGAGCTCCCGAATCTCCCTCTCCCTGGTCTCCGTCTCCTCCTCACTGTACTCGGTAAGCATGGCAAACGTCATCTGTCCATCTCCCAGATCGTTTGTCCGCTGCAGATATTCCGCGTAGTTCAGAATCTTTGCGTAATCTGAGCGGTCGTCGAGCAGCCGGACGTCAAACTGATACTTTGTGGAGAAGCGGAGCTTGCGAAGCTCCTTATTGATGTCAATGATATCGTTTCGCGCCGCTTTCGCTGTCTCATAAATATTCAATACAAATTCCCGCTTAAAGATTCGCTCATAGCGGGCGGTCTGGTCTTTCAGCTTCTGCTGGATTCCCTGAAGATCGTCAATCCAGATCCTCCCGCGCCTCTTCTGATAGCTGGCCTCCTGATCCAGTCCGACCGGCAGCCGATCCGTGTCCTGTCGGCGGTTATTGTAAGCCTGCTCCAGTCCGTTGATCTCCGCCTCCAGTTCCCGTACACGGCGGCTGGTGCGTTCCTTTGTCGCCGGCTGCATCAGACCGCCTTCTCTGTTGCTTCCCGACAGCCAGCCATCATACTCCTCCATCGCCGTCTCCACCGCGGATTTATGCAGTGCGCGCTCCTCCTCCAGCTTTTCCTGCGCTTCCTGCTCCTGCTGCCCGCAGCGCGCATATTCCTTCCGGCTGACCCGGATCTCCGCCTCCAGATTCGATTTTTCCCTCATCTGCGCGTCCCGGGTTCGTTTTTTCTCGTTCAGCTGCTGCTCCAGCTCAGTGACCCGCTGCGAGAGCGCCATAAACTCGGCATTATTTTTCTGCGCTTCCAGCAGCTCTTCATGGTGTCTGTTCTCTTCCCTCAGGTTTTCCGTCACCTGCGCGGCTTCCCGGTGCGCATTCAGGTTGTATTCCCGAAACGCGCTCAGTTCTTTTCCCAGAAAAGAGGTTTTTTCGCCCAGTTCATGCTCTCTGGAAAGCAGCTCTTTTTCTCTTGCCTCCAGCTCCGCCAGCTTCCGCTTTGCATTCCGGCGGTTCAGCTCGATCGCCTCACTGCCCAGGCAATAGCTCTGAATCCGTTTTTTGTTGATATAGGTTACGGCCATATTGCGGCTCATTTTTCCTTCTTTGGACAGCGCATTGTCATAATCCGGCACCTGCGCGGTCTCCACGCCGTGAATCCGGCCCAGCCAGAAGGCAAAATACCTTGCCGCCGTCTCATTACGGATATCCAGCTGATAAAAGACCGAATCCTCCTCACATTTCTGTTCCCGCGCCATCAGCCGCTTCGTATTCACCAGCTCCACATAGCGATGCCGGGAGCGGTCCATCACCGCATTCGCCGCGTCAAAGGCTTCCGGCGGCACAATGGCCGCATAGCGATGGACTCCCAGGAAGGCTTCAATGACATCCCGCCAGCCCTCATCCTTCAGATCCGAGACATACTCGCAGGCCATCCGCGCCTCACCGGCTACGCCCTTCGCCTGAAACGCGCGGTTAATCTCCCCGATCAGTCCCAGCTGCTCCCCTGCATAAGAATAATCCGCCCGGTTCTTATCACAGTTCTCGATGATGCGCGACTGCTGAATGCATTCATCCCGCACCTGGGAAAGCTCTTTCTTTATGGTACCCAGCTCCTGAAGCATCCCGTCACGGGTGCTGCTCACTGCGTTTCTCAGCGCATCCACATAACACTGTTTTTCTGCCGGATCTGCCGAAGCAGAGGTCAGCTTTTCCGCCATTCCTCCGTCCGGAAGAGCAGCGTTCTCCCCTTCCAGCATGCTGACCAGCTTCCGTATGCGCGTCTGGAACCGTTCCAGCTCTTCTTTTTCCTGCTCCAGATTCTCCAGCTGTTTTCTGTATCTTTGCAGCAATTCCTCTGACGCGAGAATCGCTTTTGCTACATCCATATTCTTCAGCGCATGTCTGGCCTCTGCGTAATATGCGTCGATCTCCTCGATTGCCCCGGCTTCCTCCTCAATCATCCGCTCCAGGTCTCTACAGCGGATCTGGCTGCTATGTATCTGCTCTTCGATTTCCTTTTTCCGTCCCTGGCATTTCACCAGACTCTGGTAGATCGCTTTGATATCGTCAATTTTAAGCCGCAGCTCCCGCCTGCCATGCTCCTCATAATCCTTCAGAATCCTGTCCAGATCCGCCAGCTCCTGGTTGATCTGCTCCAGGCTGAGATTGATCTGCTCAATATTCTTTTTCGCCTCTTTGAGCTTGTCAAAATTGACATTATGCGCTTCCAGTACAGACTCCCGGATGAACTCCTGTATCTTCGCAGCCGGATTGTAGGCCATAATGCTCCGCAGCTTTCTCTGATACCGAAACACCTCCTGATAGGGCAGCTTCAATCCTGTCATCTGCATAAACAGAGTAATCCCGTCCTTTTTTCCCTTCATCTGCACCGCATATCTCTTCTGAAAGCCGGAAATATCGTAAGGCTTCAGAACCGACTGATCCAGATAGACATAATCGATATCGCTCAGACATTTCCCGTCCAGAGCATACCACGCGGTGCTCCGGATATCCGCAGCCGCCGTCTCAATGATCACGCCCAGCACAAACGGCCTCTCATTCACCTGATCCTCGTATTCCAAGGCAATATGCGTATATACCGTCGGAATTTTCTCCGCAGGTCTCGCGTAAATGCCGGCGCTGGCATCCATCAGACATCGCGTGTAGGAAAGAAGGTTCCGTTTTCCTGTGCCCTGATGCCCGCTGGTCGCCTTATTGAACTGGGCATCCCCGGTATAGGCGTATTTAATCGCGTCCAGTATCGTCGATTTTCCGCATTCATTTTCACCCGAAATCAAGGTCAGATTCTCCGCCACCGGAATCGTCACATTGTGAAATCCGTACCAGTTCACCAGACGGATATTCCGCATCACCGTTTTACTCATTTATCTCCGGTTCCTCCTCTGTGTCTGTTTCCCCTGAAATATATTCGTCAGCCACCTGCTTCAGCTGCCCCGGATCCATGCAGAAGGAAAGGGACGGATACAGGCGGATTCTTCCATCCTCTTTTCCCAGATCATCCCCGTAATCAATCAGACTGAAACGCTTCAGTGTGCGAAAAGCATTCCGAAGCTCCCCGGGAGAAAATGCCATCTGGTAGATCCCGCACTTATCCATAACATCCCCCACTGTCACATAAACCGGATCTGTGTACCCCATGCGTTCAAGGAACAGAAGCCATAGGATCACCAGCAGCTGAATCTCCTTCTGATCAAAGCGAAACAGATTGATCCGCTTCAATCCCACTGTATCGACGTCTTCATCTGCCTGCTGGAGCATGGCCACCTTCATGCGATCCTCCACCACAACCTTGTAGCCAATGGCAGAAAGATACACATTCATATCGTACTGATTTGCCTCCGATGAAAGATAATCATACAGCTTCTCATCCCTGTCCTCCAGGATGAAAGTAGAATCCAGCAGCTTCCGGACACAGCGTTTGAACCAGTAAGCGTCCTCCTCGCTCATCCGCTCCATAAAACTAAAATTCCCCATTGCTCCGCTTCTTATCCTTTCTCATCACAGTCAGATCGCTGATGCTGGCTATGCCGGTATCCACGGTCTCTTCCGACAGCTGTACCTCATAAGGAAATTCCTCATTTTCCGTATAGAGGACGGCAGCCGCATACATGAGTGCCTCCTCCCTGGTTTTCAGAACCTGGTCCTTCATGCGAATCCGCTCATCCGCTCCCATCTGTACCGCCAGATAGCTGCTCACACGGTCCACGGAATAACGGTTCGGTACACTGCGGAACAGTTCCTCCGTCTTTGCCTGCTTTTCCTCCTCCGACAGTTCTTCCGTCAAAAGTCCGATGTTCTCCTTCTCATCGGCTGACCGCCGGTTTCTTTCAAATGATCTGCTGCTCACGTACTTCTGCTGAATCATCCTGGTGCATTCTCCAATCTTTTCCAGCGCCTCCGCCCTGTCCTTTTCGTCCAGCGAAGCTACTGCATTCAGCAAATCATTCAGCACAGCCTCCATCCTCATGCCATTGCCGGCCATCAGCATAATCCTTGTATTTGCCAGATTATAGTAATTGTTAATACGGCTGTCAATCAATTCCATGTTTTCTTCATATTCCACAGCCAGGAAATACTGCAGTTCCGAAAAATACCCATCCACGCGTTCCTGTGCCTGGTCCTGGTTCAGCTGCAGCTTTTCCGCGCATTCCCTCACCATCTTATCATACAGCTCCCCCTGCCTGATTTCTCTGAGCCGGTTGCGCATAAAGGAAAGCTGAACCGGGATAAGCCCGTTGTTTTTTACAAAAAAATACTCACTGAAAA
Organism: Lachnospiraceae bacterium; assembly: GCA_021202635.1. GTDB lineage: Bacteria > Bacillota > Clostridia > Lachnospirales > Lachnospiraceae > Choladousia. The sequence goes on from JAJQCQ010000023.1 coordinate 34,313, forward strand.
AGCGGTCCAGCATCTCATCCTTCATGATGAACTGCCCAAAGCTATTGATGTCCTGGAAGGCTACCACCGCTTTCATAATGTCGGAGATGCTGTTCTTCAGATCAGTCAGTTCGTTCTTCAGCTCGGATTCATTCTCCACAAGCGGAACCAGGATATTCGCATAAGGGCGCTCCGTCCGCATGGAATCTTCATCAAAAACAGACTTCAGAATCTCATACATGGAAAAAATCCGGTTTGACATCAGACCTTCCCCGTTTTTTTCCGTCATCTTCCGCAGAAAATCCATCACTCTGCGGCAGTTCGTCGAAACGGCCGTCACATACTCTCCATTGCGTCCAATTTCCCTGGGGAGCAGCCAGCCGCAGTCCCGAAACAGGGACAGGATCGCAAAAGCCTGCAGTCCTCCGCCCTCTTCTGATGTCCCCGACTCCTCATTCGCCGTCTCTTCCGCTTTTCGGATATCCGCATTCTTCAGATACAGTGTAATACTGTCTCTGGCATCCGTCTCATACAGCACCGGCAGTTCTTTCATCTTCTCGATCAGAAGCTGAATACAGTCATAGTAAATTCTCCGGTATTTCAGAGTCAGCGGTTTGAAAAAAGATTCGTTCTCTATGAAATCAAAAAAATTCATTGCCACCATCCTTTTTCGATGACCTTGTTATCACTGCACCTTAATAATTTAGAACAGCAGGCCGCTGTTCTGAACTGTTACACTCATTTTATCATATGGCCCATTTTTTTAACAGTCCCCATTTTTAGTCTTTTCAATTTTTAAAGTATCTGTTATGATTACACCCAACGCTGCTGTTCCGTATCTTTACAGCTGCGTATAAAAATCATAACGATTCAGAATAGAAGGAGGGAGATGTATGAATTCCTATCAGATGGACATGGACAGGTATAAAAGCCTTGCCAGAAAAGCCGTGGCTGAGGGATGCGTGCTTCTGGAAAACGAGGGAAACGCGCTGCCGGTCCGCAATGGGGAAAAAGTAGCAGTATATGGCCGCATGGCGTTTCACTATTACAAAAGCGGTCTCGGCTCCGGAGGAATGGTCAATACCCATTACACCGTCGGCATCCTGGATGCACTGAAAAGCTGCGAAACACTCTCACTGGATCAGAGGCTGCTGGATATTTATGAAGCCTGGATTCAGGAGCATCCTTACGACGAAGGCAAAGGCTGGGGACAGGTACCATGGTCTCAGAAAGAAATGCCGGTAACCGATGAAATGCTCGAAGCGGCGGCGCGTTCCGATCTTTCCCTGATCGTCATCGGAAGAACGGCCGGAGAAGATCAGGACAACAGGCCTGAGGAAGGCAGTTATGAACTTACGGGGGAAGAAAAAGAACTGATCCGGCGTGTCTGCGAAGCTTCGAACCGGACTGCGGTTCTTCTGAATGTCGGAAATATCATTGATATGAAATGGGTGAAGGAATATCGTCCGCAGGCGGTACTCTATGTCTGGCAGGGCGGCCAGGAGGGCGGAAACGGCGTACTCGATGTTCTGACCGGAAAAACCGCGCCCTGCGGCAAGCTGACTGACACGATCGCCTGGGATATTGCCGACTATCCGTCTACGCAGTATTTCGGGAATGAAGCGAAAAACTACTACTCGGAAGATATCTATGTAGGCTACCGTTACTTCGAGACATTTGCCAGAGAAAAAGTCCTCTACCCGTTCGGATATGGGCGCTCGTACACGGAATTCTCCGTAGACGGTCAGCTCACCGGCGTGACAGACCGGTCTGTCGGTTCCGCACAGGATTCGTGTACCGCATCCGACGGCTCTGCCGCCTCAGACGCCATCCATCTGGAAGCCGTGGTCAAAAACACCGGAACCTTTCCGGGCAGGGAAGTGGTTCAGGTATACGTTGAAAAACCGCAGGGAAAGCTCGGCAACCCGACGCGCACTCTCGTGGCCTTTGCAAAAACAAAAGAGCTCGCGCCCGGCGAAACGCAAAAGCTCTGCTTTTCTGTTCAGAAGCGGGAGCTTGCCTCCTACGACGACAGCGGGTGCACAGGACATCCCTTCTGCTATGTGATCGAGGAAGGCAGCTACCAGTTTTACATCGGTACGGACGTGCGGAGCGCCCGCTTCGCCGGGAGCCGTTTCATGGAATTCGAAGTGACCGGGCAGCTCTCCAGAGCCTATGCGCCTGTGGAAGCTTTTCAGAGAATGCGTCCGATACCGGACAGTCCTCTTTCTGCGAACAAATGTCAGCAGGAATCGGCTGTCAGCTCCGAACCGGCCGCAGCCGCAGGACAGAACCCAGCGGAAAATCCATACCGGATTGGCTTCGAGCCTGTGCCTGCTGAAGCTTCCTTCCCGGCAGAGGACCTCTGTGAGGAAAACAATCTCCCCTGTACAGGAGACCAGGGATACCAGCTTGTGGATGTTCTTGATGGGAAGATTTCTCTGGATCAGTTTACAGCGCAGCTGAACGACGAGGACCTGCTGCAGATGTTTTTGGGGGAAGGAATGTGCAGCGCGAAGGTGACGCCCGGTACCGCGGCTGCGTTTGGCGGAGTCACAGACCGGCTCCAGAACATGGGGATTCCCGCAGCCTGCTGTTCAGACGGCCCATCCGGAATCCGTATGGACTGTGGAACGAAGGCTTTTTCCCTTCCGAACGGGACACTGCTCGGATGTACGTTCAATGAAGCGCTTGTGGGAGAGCTTTTTGAAATGACCGGTCTGGAGCTGCGGCTGAACCAGATTGATTCCCTGCTGGGACCGGGTATGAACATCCATCGGAACCCGCTGAATGGAAGAAATTTTGAATACATTTCCGAAGATCCCTATGTGACGGGAAAAATCGCGGCAGCTCAGGTGGCGGCGATGCGGAAATGGGATGTTTCCGCCACCATTAAGCATTTCTGCGCAAACAACCAGGAATGGCATCGCAGAAACGCAGAAGGAATCCTTTCTGAACGGGCGCTGCGTGAGATCTATCTGAAAGGCTTTGAGATCGCGGTAAAAGAGGGCGGCGCGCGCTCCGTTATGACCACCTATGGACCGGTCAATGGACTGTGGACAGCGGGAAGCTACGACCTCTGCACAAAAATACTCCGTGAAGAATGGGGATTTGACGGCATCGTCATGACAGACTGGTGGGCGGAAGCCAATGAGCCGGGCCAGCCATCCGCAAAAACGGTCAAGGCTCCCATGATTGCAGCGCAAAATGATCTGTACATGTGCGTTCCCTCCAGCGAAAACGACCCGGATCTGGCGCTTCTGTCCGAACAGCTGAAATCCGGAAGGATCACCCGCGGGCAGCTCGTCCGCAACGCCAAAAACATCCTGCGCTTCCTCTTACAAAGTCCGGCGATGCAGAGAATCTGCGGGCGGGTCTCCGAAGAAGAGCGCGAAGCGGCAAAGGCCATGGCAGATCAGCAGGACGCTGTGACGGACCTTGACTATTTTTCTATGGACGCCTCCGGGACAATCGTACTCGATGGTTCCCTGTTCCATCCAAAGGCCGGTGAAACAGAGACATTTGGCATCACCCTGAACAAAATGGGGTTATACAGCATTTCACTGGAGCTGCAGTCGGATTTGGGGAGTCTTGCACAGCTTTCCCTGTCCATCTTCCTGGACAACCGTCTGAACACGACGGTCAGCCTCCAGGGGCTGGAAGGCAGGGTTGCTGAGGAAAAGCGCGATCTTGGTTTCCAGATCGGCAGCAATCACTACATGCGATTCTACTACGGAGCGAACGGACTGAATATCCGGAAAGCGGTCATCCGACTCGAAAAAGAGTTCAATCCCAGACGGCCGGAATAAGTTTTCTGCGGATACGGACGGCTTTTATGCCGTCCGTTCACGCTCCCGGTACTGACCCGGCGTAATGCCGTATTTTTTCTTAAAAGAGCGGAAGAAATTTTCCGGATTCTTGTAGCCAAGCGAGCAGCTGATATCGCACAGACAGGTATCCGTATCGGCCAGCAGATGCTCAGCCGCCTTAAAGCGGATGTTTGCCAGAATATCCGCGAAATTTCTTCCGGTAACCTGTTTAATGTAACGGGAGCAGTAACCGACCGAATAACCCATTTCGGCGGCCAGAGATTTCAGAGTAATGTTGGCATAGTCCGCGGAAATGCGCCTGATAATTTCTGCGGACTCCTTCTGTATCGGTGAATCAGGCAGGTAAACCGCCGTGTCAGGACAGACGCGCAGCAGCATATGAAGAAGGATCTGCAGCAAATCAATCAGAATTTCCCCCGAATACCTGTCCTGTGAAACCTGTTCCCTGCCCATAATCTCAAGTAATTCTCTCATCTTCTCATTTGTCCCGATGGTAAACCGCAGACAGGATGAGAACCCTTCCTCATACAGGCAGGCTGCAAAGAAATCTGCAACCACACGGTTGCCTTGAAACAGCGGATATAATCGCTCCGCAATCACCTGTCTGGGGAAGGAAAAGCCGATCATTCCGTGATCAACCCCCCCTGCCAGCCCAAAAACAGAAAAACAGGCAGCAGGCGGAACCAGGCACAGATCATTCTCGCACAGCTCAAACACCTGGTCTGCTACCTCAATTTCATAAATTCCTTTTTTCAGAAACAGAATCTCCAGAAAACGATCCTCTATTTTCCCGTAATGAACTTCCTTTTTATGTGCTTCATCTATCTGATTCAATTGTACAGTCTCCTTGTCATAAAGTATCCAACGCCCTGGTATGGTGTCACATTGTCACCGTCATTTTTCAATTTTTCCGTGTTTTCATCCGTTTGATATGGGTAATATTAACAAATGATAGTCCTTCATGTCAAGAAAAACACGTGTTTTTTTGCCGATTTCGTTGTAAAATTCATTTTATTGTAACAATTTTTGAATCCTGCGATGTTACAGTCCGTCCGTGAAATACAGAATCTGATATCCGCTGTTTTTGATGACAGCAGTGCTCACGGCCGGGCAGGAAAAAAACGGAATGGAGGATGGAGTATGGCGGGAAAGGGAAAGGTCAAGCCAAAGAAACAGAAAATCACAATGAACCTTTTATGGCGGCAGAGGTACCTTCTGCTGATGTCAGTACCGTTTGTGGTATGGCTGTTCATTTTCAAGTACATTCCTTTATGGGGATGGACGATGGCATTTCAGGAAGTGAAGCCGGCAACATTTTCCCTTCCGATCTGGGAACGGACCTTCGTAGGACTTGAAAATTTCATGACGGCGTTTAAAGACCGCCTGTTTACACAGACCATGATCAACACGGTGGGAACCGGCATTCTGGACATCGCGATCGGTACATTTGCCGCCATTGCGTTTGCCGTTTTACTGAATGAGATGAAATTTCTGCGACTGAAGAAGCTGACGCAGACCATCTCCTATCTGCCGCACTTTGTATCGTGGGTCATCGTGGCCAGTATCGCGAAAAACTTTCTCAATGACGGCGGCGTTCTGGATACGATTTTCGGCACGAACCTTCACCTGATGAGTACAAACTCTCCTCTGATCTGGGTAGTGATCACCCTGATCAACTGCTGGAAGGAAATGGGATGGAACGCGATCATTTACCTGTCCTCCATGGCCGGGATTGATCCGGGCCTGTATGAGGCTGCGGAAATCGACGGCGCCAACCGTTTTCAGCGGATCTGGCATATCACGCTTCCGGGCATCCGTCCGACCATCGTCGTCCTTCTGATCATGAGCATCGGCAGCGTGCTGAATGCCGGCATGGAACGTCAGATGCTTCTCAGCAACGCAATCGTAGAAGATCACACCATGGTATTATCCTGGTTCGCATATAAACGCGGTATCGGAAACAGCAATTACGGCCTGGGCACTGCCATCGGCGTCTTCCAGTCTGTCGTAAGCGTCACCCTGCTGCTGATCGCAAATAAAATCGCCGGGCTGCTCGGTGAAGACAGACTGATCTAGGAGGGTGGACTTATGAAAAAAAAGGTAAAAGTTTTTGACTACATACTGATTGTATTTTTTTGCGCTGATCCTGCTGGTCACCTTATACCCGTTTCTGAATGTCCTGGGAATTTCCCTCAATGACGCGATGGACACGCTCAAGGGAATTAACTTTGTCATTCCGCGCAAATTTACCCTGAGTAACTATACCTATGTTTTTACCAGCAATGACTTCATCCAGCCATTCATTACCTCTGTGATGAGAACTGTGATCGGCACCGCTGTCAGCCTGGTATGCACGACAATGCTTGCTTACACATTGAGCCGCAGAGATTTCGTATTCCACAAGCTTTTTACCGTTATATTTGTTGTTACCATGTACGTAAGCGGCGGCTTGATTCCGGAATATCTGCTGATCATGCGCACCCTGAAGCTCGGCAATAATTTTCTCGTATACATCCTGCCGTCCATTCTCTGGGTATACAATGTCATCCTGGTACGCTCCTATATGGATGGGCTTCCGGCCGCGCTTCAGGAGGCGGCAAAGCTGGACGGAGCCAATGATTTTCAGATCTGGGCACAGATCATCATGCCTTTGTGTACGCCTGTGATTGCAACCGTCGGTCTCTATTACGCGGTCGGCCAGTGGAACTCCTTCATGGACACGTACCTGTACGCGAAAAATATCCCGACCCTGCAGTACAAGCTCTATGAAATTATGAACCAGGCAACCATGCAGGTCGATATCCACAGCGCTACAAACGCGACCTCAACCGTAACACCTACTTCCATTCGAATGGCCGTGACCATTGTGGCAACTGTTCCGATCATTGTTGTATACCCGTTCCTGCAAAAGTATTTCGTAGGCGGCATGACACTCGGCTCGGTAAAAGACTGATCTCGAAGCTGTCAGAAGCAGGGCGAAAACACCTATTCCCTGGCTGGCAGATGAGGTATATATTCCATATCAAAAAGGAGGAACAAGGAAATGAAAAAGATCACAAGAAGAGATTTTCTGAAAGGTTCTGCAGCAGGCGCGGCAGGCATCGCTCTGGGAGGAATGCCCATGTTCGCGGCAGCGGAAGAAGAAGATTTAAGTCCAATTACATTTGACATGTACCTTGCGGACAATACAAATGGCAACTGGGACAATCCGGTCGGCAACGCGATCACCGCAGCCACCGGTGTGACTCTGAACATCACGTATCCGGTAACCAGCACAGGCGACCCGGGCGAGGATGTGGCACTGATGATTGCCAGCAATGATTACCCGGATCTGATTTACGCAAAGACCAGCGCAACGGATCTGTATGACGCCGGTGCTCTGCTGGATATGACGGATCTGATTGAAGAATATGGTCCGAATATCAAGAAAATGTACGGAGACGAGCTTGAAAAGCTGAAATGGGGCAATGGCGACGACGGTATCTATCAGCTTTCCTATGCAGGTGTAGGCGCTGTCACACTGACCACAGGCGGCTCCGCTCAGATCCAGTGGGCAGCTGTGGAAGAGAACAACTACGAATATCCGACAACAGTTGCGGAGTATGAAGCTCTGATCAAACAGTATCTGGAAAATCATCCTACCACGGACGACGGACTGGATATGATCGGTATCACCATCAGTGCGGCTGACTGGCACTGGATGATCACCCTGGGCAATCCGGCCGGCTTCATTGCAGACGCCGCAGAAGACAATGGCCAGTGGCTGATTGATGAAGACTACAATGTTATTTACAAGCATACATCCGAAAACGAAAGAGAATACTTCCGCTGGCTGTGCCGTATGTACAACGAGGGAATTCTTGACCCGGATTTCGCGACACAGACCGATGACGATTACATCGCCAAGATCGCGACCGGCCGCGTAGTCGGCATTCTGGACTCTGAGTGGCATTACAACCAGGCTGAGTCTGTTCTTCTCGCGGATGGCAAGCCGGATCAGACCTACCTGGGACTGCCTCTGACACTGTATGAGGATCAGGTCAGCAAATGCCTCCTGTATCAGGGTCTTACCGTTGGCTATGGTATGGCTATCTCGTCTACCTGCTCCGACCCGGTACGCGCGATTAAATTCCTGGATTATCTCTGCTCAGATGAAGGCCAGATCCTGTATCACTGGGGCGTAGAGGGCGAAAACTATTTCCTGGATGACGACGGACAGCCGTACCGCACAGAGGATGAAATCAATTCCGCGAACACCGATACCAATTATGCGAAGGACACCGGTATTGAGAACTACACCGGATTCCCGATCTATGGAACCGGTACTTATTCAGAGGACGGCTTCCCGTATACCAGAACCACAAAGGAATCCGTAATCGAAAACTACAATGAAGCAGAGCAGAAGGGCTGCGAGGCACTCGGCATCGAAATGCTGACCGATATCTTCCCGCAGGCCGATGAGTTTGAGCTTCTGCCTTACTCCGCACTCTGGGGATATCAGCAGCCGGCAGAGCTTGGCGCCGCTGAAGACCTGCTTGACGAGATCGCCTGGCCGGCCATGGTGAAGGCGGTCACCGGTTCGGAAGACAACTTTGACGCAACCTGGGATGCAATGCTTGCAGAGCTGGAAGCAAACGGTCTCGAGGATGTAGAAGCGCAGATGACCGAATTCCTGGCTGAAAAGATTATTGAGTGATAAAAAATAAGCCATTGAACTGATCCAAATATAATGGTATCATACCGGACAGGGGGAGGGAGCTTCCCCCTGTTTCCTTTTTATGCACAGGGCCGGGCAAAGTGTTCTGCGGTTTTTGCTGCACCCGGCCCGCGCTTCAACAAAGAAACGGAGGCTACTATGAATCAACACTTTTATTGCACAGCCAGCTCCCCGCTGGCAGAAACCGTTTCCGGTCCGGTACGCGGTTTCCATTACAACGGTCTCGATATCTTTAAGGGCATTCCCTATGGCAGGGCACGCCGGTTCCACGCACCAAAGCCCATGCCTGCCTGGGAGAGCGCGCTGGACGCCACCAGCTTTGGCTGTGTGTGTCCTCTGATGGAACAGGAAAAACCCAAAGGCGAGCTGCTTGTCCCGCACCGGTACTGGATTCAGGATGAGGATTGCCTGAATCTGAATGTGTGGACACCTGCCTGCGATGATGCCAGACGTCCGGTTCTGGTCTGGCTGCACGGCGGCGGTTATTTTGCCGGTTCCGCGATTGAACACATTGCCTATGAAGGGGAAAACATGGCCAGACTTGGCGACTGTGTGGTGGTTTCGATCAACCACCGACTGAATATCCTCGGCTACTTCGACCTGTCTGATTTCGGGGATGAATATGCAAATTCCGGAAATGCGGGCGGCGATGATATCATCCTTGCCCTGAAATGGGTGCATGAAAATATTGCCGCATTCGGCGGCGATCCGGATTGTGTGACCGTATTCGGCCAATCCGGCGGAGGCGCCAAGGTCACTACTCTGATGCAGAGCCCGGCTGCGGACGGTTTATTCCAGCGTGGTTTCATTATGAGTGGCGTAATTGGTGATACATTAGCTGATTGCAAGGGAAGCGGACGCAAATGTGCGGAAGCGGTTATGGCAGAGCTGGGCATTACCACCACAGCCGAGCTGGAAACCGTTCCTTACGCGCATCTGGCTGCCGCGTACAATAAAGTCAGTCCTGCCCTCAAAAAGGAAGGCGTAAACGTCGGCACTGCGCCTCATCCAAATGAATTCTATCTGGGCGACCCACTCACAAACGGCTCGGGATTCCGTCCGGAAACTTCAAGTATTTCTCTGCTTGTCGGAACGGTCTTCTCCGAATTCCAGGGATTTTCCGACTTCCTTTCTTCCATGACACCGGAAGAACTTTTCGGAAAAGAATCTGCCGACCGGCTGCGTCCGCTTTTTAAAGCCGCTTATCCGCACCGCGATACCGCACAGATCGCTTTGGTAGATACCGTTTTTCGCGCGCCTACAATCCAGTATATCCAGGAACGGGCCAAAGCCGGCGGCGCCATCTACAGCTATCTTTTTGAACAGGATTTTCCGCTCGAAGGCGGGCGAACCGCATGGCACTGTGCCGATATTCCCTTCGTCTTCCACAACACCAGCCTCGTGCCTGTCTGCGACTTTGACGGTGCAAAGGAACTGGAAAAAACCATTTTCCAGGCGGTACTCTCCTTCGCCAGAACCGGGAACCCGGGCTGGTCGGAAAGTACAGCCGAGACGGAAAACACGATGCTTTTGGGAACAGACTGCCACGTCGTTCCGAACCACGATCACGCCCTGATCCAGGCACTGCAGCCCCTGGCCGGGCAGATTTTTGCCGCCATGGCAAAGGGAGACGCGCAGATACAGCATTAAATAAACAGTTTCCTGAATGATACACTCTCCCCGCTCATGAGAGCGGGGGGATGGCATATGCCGCACCAGAGGAAGATGTCTGCTGGCGCAGACGCGCAGCAGCGCGAGAATCCCGCAAAGCGGGATTCTCTTTTTCATCCATCCGAATCATCTGCGCACACCTCCGGAATCTCCCGGATCTGTTCCTATGTCATGTGCCATGTCATCCAGTTCTTTCAAAATCCGGCTTGTCAGTACATACGCGAGCAGAAAGGCAAGAATATCTGACAGCGGCTGGGCAAGCTGCAAGCCGCGCAGTCCGAAAAAACGCGGCAGCACAGCCAGCACGGGAATCAGGAAAAGCCCCTGACGCGCGCAGGAAATAATGGAAGAACGCCCTCCATAACCAATCGACTGGGAAAACATATTACACATCGTATAATAACCCCAAAGCGACATCGTAACAAGCTGGGCGCGAAGCGCGAATGTACCAATCGCGATCACCTCGGCGTCGTCTCTGCGAAAGAGCGCGATGATGTGACCGGAAAACAGCATGGAAATCCCGCACAGCACAAGCAGGATCACCGTCATCACTTTCACACAAAACCAGAACGACGTTTTCACACGATCGTATTTTTTTGCGCCGAAATTGAATGCACAGACCGGCTGAAAGCCCTGCCCGAAGCCGATAATCACCGAATTAATAAACATTGTAAAGCGCGACACAATCGACATCGCCGCCACCGCCGCGTCCCCGTACTGTCCGGCAATGGAATTCAGCATCACAGAAGAGATACTGGCAATACCCTGCCTTGCAAGGGAAGGGGCTCCTGTATAAAGAATTCTCCCGTACATCTGCAGCGACGGTTTGAAATTGCGCGGTGTGATGTGGATCGCGTCTTTGTGCGTATTACACATAAACAATAAAATACAGAAGCTGACAAACTGGGAAAATCCCGTCGCAACCCCGGCTCCTGCCGTCCCCATTCCCAGTCCGAAAATCAGAATCGGGTCAAGCACCATATTCAGAATCCCGCCGGTTGTGATGCCCACCATAGAATAAATCGCAAGCCCCTGAAAACGAAGCATATTATTCATAATGAAGGAGCACATCATAAACGGCGCCGCCAGAAAAATAAACTGTGCGTAATCCTCCGCATAGGGAGCAATCGTCTCCGTAGAACCAAGCAGCATAATGATCCGGTGCATCTGTGTCACACTGAGCAGCGAAACAATACAGCCCAGAGCAAAGCCCGTGAACCAGGCGACCGAAGCGAACCATTTCGCCTCCTCCTCTTTGCCCGCGCCAAGCAGCCGGGAGATATTATTCCCCGCTCCCATACCAATTGTAAAAGCAAGCGCCTGAATCATCGCCATCGCGGAGTAAACAATCCCCACCGCACCGGACGCGGATGTGCCGAGCTGACTCACGAAAAAAGTATCCGCCATATTATAAATCGACGTGATCAGCATGGATATGATCGTCGGCACCGCCAGCCTTGGAATCACCTTTTCTACCGGATCGTTCAGCATCTGTTCATTGCGGGAAGCCGTATTTTTTTTCTTCATTAAAATCCACCTTCTATAGCTGTAGCTTTAGCTCTGCAGTCTGATTTTATATAATTGACCCGGTAAATCCGCCCTGTGCGTGATCACTGCCGCAGGTCGGAAGTCCCGATGTATCCCAGTCCATTCCGGTATAGCTTTTATACGTATTCGCACTCACCAGGAAAAAACCGCCCTGTGCGTCCAGAATATACCATTTCCCATCTACACACACTTCATTCCACTGATGACTCGAGTTTGCTGAGCTGGAATTTGCATGTACATAATAGCACTGAATACCAATCCCGTCACAGAGCGCCTTCATGCCACGCGCGAAGCCGGAACACTGCGCCTCACCGTAAACCAGGGAGCCCCATGCGGTATTGGCGCCATTGTACTGCCAGCCCGCCCATGCATAACTGCAATTATAGCGGATATAATTGTAAGCCGTAAGCACTTTCTGATAATCACTCATACTGCTTTTTATATAATTATCCTTAAATGCCTGTACGACGCGGCGAACTTCCAGAAGCTGTGACGTACTCAGCGACGGGCCGTAGACAGAGCCCGTACTGTAGCTCCCTGAAACCGTCGGTGTGCCAGTTGACACCTTGAGATAGTCGCTGACCTTTCCGGTCTTCACGGTAGAGCCGGATTTCCGATACGCGCGAACCCGATAATAATATTTTTTATTTGCCTGTACGGAATTATCTGTATAAGTAAGAGTAGAACCACCAGACACCGTCGCGATCTGTTTCATGGAACCACCCGCTTCTTTCCGGTAAATATAATACCCCTGCGCGCCATCCGTCTGAGCCCATTTCAGGTAAACAGATGCAGAGGACTTCGCATAGCAGCTCGCAAGGGAAACCTGTTCCAGCTTCGTGGTAGCTGCCGCCTTTTTCGAAAACGCCCCTTTCGTTCCAGATGCATTTACCAGACGAATCCGATAATAATATCGCTTATTAAAAGAAAGAGACGTATTATACAGATAATAATCCCCGCTGTCCTTTATGCAGGTAATCTTACCCTTTGTACCGGTCGTATACGTGATCCCATTATAGGTTGTCCAACTGCTGCACTTGATCGAATCGACTAATTTGTAAGTCCCCGTTGAAGACGTCGCCCGATAAACCTGAATCGTGTAGCTGGTCGACGGCTGCTCGATACAGAGCATAATCGTATTGTAGCTCACACTGGAGCATTCCTTGATCGTTACCTTCGGTATCGAAGCAGACGCGCTGTCCGAAGAAGCGGAAGCACTGGCATTCAGAGGAAGCCCCATACATGTGACGATACAAAAAACCATTGCCAGCAGACCAAATATTCTGCGGATTCCTTTCCATTGACTCATAACATTTTTCCTCCCATTTGGTAAATTCTTACATTTACAATCAAGTTATTTTATCATATCTCTGGCAATTTAACAGTCCCTATTTCTGAAAAATGTGCTATTTTCCCCTTCTTCGCCCTCCATATCTGCCAGGATCATCTGCTCAAGCTCCCCGCACGCATCCAGAATCTCCTGAATCTGTTCCAGCGTAATGCCATCCAGGTGAATCCCGCAAGTACACACCACCGTACAATTTTTCTGAATTGCCACCGCTTCCGCCAGCATACGCGCGACCTCATCGTCTTTATGCCCCACCCGATTCAGCACAGAGCTAGTCGCGCTAATGCCCTCCCCGGTCAGACTCTGCCGGGCGATCGACATAACCGCGGAACCGACGTGGCCGCCTTTGTCGTCCCTTACGCATATCGTGTAGTCTCTCCCCATCGGGATCACATCACAAAGGAGCGTAATCCCGCAGACATTTTTTGCATAGGATCGGCTCATAGATTTCAATTTCCTTCACCTCTCACAACTATCATAAAATCCGCGATACCAGTCTGTGTCGCAGGCTGCCAGCGAAACAAACTAATCAAACGTAAACCGGTCAAACTCCGCTATCACACCCTCGCTTTCTGAGAGGAACTCAAAATAGACCGCGTGTTTTCCGATCATACCCGTCGTCACCTCAGCCGTTGTCTGACTCTCTCCCGCTTTCATATGCAGCTCCGCACAGATTTTTCCCCTATAGTCATCCATCCGGACGTTTACGGTCAAATCTGCTTTTGCCTGGATAAAAGCAGTCACTGTCTTCGGCGCATTTGCTCCAAACTGCAGGTAACGGTATCCTGCCGTGACACCATCTGTAATCTCCACAATCGGCGCAGAAACCGTATCCTCCTGCTCATAGACCGGCCGAATATACGCTTTTGCGACGGCGCTCCCTTCCTTCTGCTGCCTGCGGTCGGTCAGATGACACGCATACCCCGCGGAGATCAGCTGGTAAGCGTCCAGACCGTTGATGTGCGCACCCTGTGAGGTCATCTCAACCGGCTTTGAGGAAACCGGTTCGCCATTTTTATAAGTAATATCGCCGATATAAATCTTCCCATTCTGATCCATCGCGACATCTACGGGCTCCAGCATCGCCTGGCGGGAATACTCATCCGTGCCGGTCTGACGATGGTAGAAAACGTACCATTTCCCATTGATCTCCATAATACTGCCGTGGTTATTTCCCCAGCGATAGCTCATCGTACCGGTTCCATCCGGATTCTTCAGAATCTCACCGCCGTTGAAGCTGATGTCGCCGCCCGGCTGAAAACCTTCCAGCGGACTGTCGCTGTATTTGTAAGACAAAAAGCCATTGTTTTCCGCGTAAACCCCCAGCTCCGGCACCGATGTAAAATATCGCTTGGAATAGATGTAAACATACTTTCCAAACATCTTTCTGGGAGAGGAAGCTTCGAAAAAGGCATCCTCAGCCCCTGTATGTCCATCATCCTCCTTCAGCCATGACACAATCGTGTGCTTCATCGGATGCGCATGCAGCGTTCCCTCCCTGATCGTCGCCATGTCCTCATTCAATTCGCAGCAATAGCACGCGCAAAATCCCCAGTATGCATATACTCTGCCGTCGTCATCCACAAGGATGCCCGGGTCGAAGCCAAGGTCTGTTTTCCTGGGATTGATAAAGGGGCCGGTTGGGCTTTTCGATTCAGACACATAGACACAGGAACCCTTTTGCTCCGCAGAATACAGATAAAACGTGTCGCCCTTTTGCACCACATCCGGCGCGTAGAGGACACTGCCGTCACTCGTCTCATAGCAGATGCCGTGATAGCTCCAGTCCGTCAGGTCATCCACTGGCGCACTCCATACCACGTAATCCTTTCCGCAATATTGTGTCCGCATGGTATCATGGGAACCATAGACATAAACCCGCTTTTCCCCGCCATATTCAAATACGCGCGGTTCTCCGTCCGGGACATGCTCCCACAGCGGCATATAAGGATTTGCTCCTTTGATATAATCTTTCATCTTCCTTCCTCCACTAAGTATAAAAAACGGTAAAAGGTGAAACCCAGTATAATAATGGGTCTCACCTTTTTCTGTTTTATAATCACAAAAAGCACCTAAATGACATGCAGATTCTTTCACAAGCTGATTTCCTGCATTCAGAAGAACATGTCCTAGTCACTTATCAGTCCATGCTCGCATACTGATACATATACCCACTGTCTACCGTAAAATCAACATGGACTCCTTCACGGATCAGATATGCCCGGCCAACCTCCCATACCGGGATAATTCCAGCTTCATTCAGAATCAAGGCTTCCGCCTCAATGTATTCCTGGAAACGAGTATCTGTATCCATGATATCTTTGCCGGATGCATCTGTCACCAGCGTATCATAGGTTTCATTGCTGTATCCGCCATAGTTAAACGAATTGCCTGTCTTAAACAAATCCATAAAGGTAGACGGATCATTATAATCAGAACCCCAGCGAGTAAGAGCGATATCGTAATCACCTGCTGCCATTAATTCACGACGTGCCTTCGTAGTCGGCTGTGCCTGTAATTCAATAGTAAGTCCTGGAAGCGTCTCCTGTAAGGATGCCTGCATAAACTGCACAATCGTCGGAATCTCATCTGCATCATCATAAAGCAGCGTCACTGAAGCGGAATCTGTACCAAGCTCCTCCAAAGCGGTTTCCCAGTAAGAAAGCGCCAGCTCTGTGTCATACTCCTGATAAGTCGCATTCGCGACATCCCGGAAGTCTACACCCTCATCATTCGCAGCAAAATTGCTGACTACTATATAGCCTGCGCCAACCGAACCATTCTTCAAAATGTCTGAGCAAATGGAATCTCTATCAAGCGCGTGAGCAAGAGCGAGGCGGAAATTTTCGTTTGCAAAATACTCATTGCTCAGATTCGGCTGCAGATAATACAGCGTCGCATTATTTACGTAATGAATCTCATCGGAATCCGCGTACTGATCCAGATAATCTCCGGTCAGCTGCAGTACATCCAGCTGGCCACTCTCATAAGCCATCACACCTGTGGATGTCTCTGTGATCGTCTGATAAGTCAGGGTATCCAAATTGGAAAGAGAGGAATCATAGATATATGGATTCTTGCTCAAAACAACCGTATCAGAACCCATCTCCCATTCTGTTACCATAAACACACCGCTGTACAGAACCTTATCCGCCGTCATGCCATACTGATCGCCCTGTGCCTCAACAAATTCCTGATTTTCCGGATAGAAACACGGCATAATCAGCAGATCCGCAAAATACGGCAGATACTGACTGCATTCCACCACGAATGTGCTCTCATCCAGAGCGTAGCACCCCAATTCATCCACATCCATCTCTCCGGTCGTGACCTCTTCTGCATTTTTAATGCATGCAGTCAGCAGCATTTCCGCGTACTCCGCACCAGTGTCCGGATTCGCCAGACGCTTCCATGCATACTCAAAATCATATGCGGTGATTTTTTCTCCGTTCGACCAGCATGCATCGTCCCGAATCGTAAACGTGTGTGTCAGACCATCCTCGCTGACCACATCCTCAGAAGCCAGAGACAGGATGATCCCGTCCACGGAATCACGGTAAAGCCCCTCATTACTGCTTCGGATAATTGTCATATCCACAGAGTTGGAGGCAACCACCGAGTCAAGGGTAGAAAGCGTAGAAGAACTCGGAACGATCAAATTACGTGTTCCCTCTTCTGCCATCGCGTTCAGACCGACACCTGAAAACGCGATCGTAACCATTCCTGCCGCAGACCCCCTTTAAGAAGTCCCTCCTGGATATTTTTCTCATAATCTTTTCCTCCTAACGTATAAGATTAAATATATGGTAACTTATGCCTCCCAGCGGTGGAACTCCTCGTCCGTCGCCAGTACATAATGTTCACCCGAGCTTAAATGGTACGTGCCCTTCGAATAGTCAATTCCGCTGGTCACATAATCATAGGGAATCGCTACACGATTTCTCTCAATATCCGGATCCGTGACCGGGATTGCGGAAAGGAGTGATTTCGTATAAGGATGAATGGGATGGTCAAAAATCTCATCTCTGGTGCCGGTTTCAACCAGGTGCCCTAAATGAAGTACTCCTATATGATCCGATATATACTTCACCATTGCCAGGTCATGCGCGATGAATAGATAAGTCGTGCCCAACTCCTCCTGCAAATCCTTCATCAGATTGACCACCTGTGCCTGCACAGAAACATCCAATGCACTGATTGCCTCATCCGCAATCACCAGCTGCGGATGAATGACGAAGGCGCGGGCAATTCCAATCCGCTGCCTCTGTCCTCCGGAAAACTGATGTGGATAACGATATGCCTGCTCTGCATCAAGGCCAACACGTTTCATAATTGCCAGGATCTTTTCCTTCCGTTCCTCTTTGTTTTTATAAAGATGATGATTGTCCAGTCCCTGACCGATAATATCAATTACCTTTTTATGTGGGTTCAAGCTTGCCTGCGGATCCTGAAAAATCATCTGCATTTCCCGCGTCAGCTGCTTTCTCTCTGCACCGTTCAGCTTTCCACTGATCTCTCTCCCGTTAAACCAGACGGTTCCCTCCGTCGGATCATATATACGAATCAGGGAACGTCCAATCGTCGTTTTCCCGCTTCCACTCTCTCCTACCAAACCGTAGGTTTCACCCTTCCGGATCGAAAACGTTACACCATCCACCGCTTTCAGCCAGTTTTTGCCGGATACTTTAAAATATTGCTTCAGCCCGGTTACCTGCAATAAGATCTCATTTTGATTCTGTTCCATACCTGGCCTCACTTTCCTGCTGCACGGCTGATTTTGGGCGCTCGAGGATCCTCCAGCCACGAATACACATAATGTGTATCCGAAATCTGAAATCTAGGCGGCTCTTCCTCATAATCAATCGCCAGCGCATACTGGTTTCTGGGTGCGAAAGCGTCTCCTTTTACCTGACTTAAAAGATTAGGCGGATTTCCGGGAATGCTGTACAAACGCTCTGTATCCTTTGAAATATCCGGTACAGAATCCAGAAGTCCCCAGGTATAAGGATGTCTAGGCTCATAAAAAATCTCCCGCGCAGTCCCCTGTTCCACGATATGCCCCGCGTACATAACCGCCACACTGTCAGCCACTTTCGCCACCACACCCAGATCATGAGTAATATAAATAACGGAAATTTCCCTTTCTCTCTGTATTCGGGCGATGAGCTCCAGGATTTTCGCCTGGATTGTCACATCCAATGCAGTCGTCGGCTCATCACAAATCAGAATATCCGGCTCACAGGATAACGCAATCGCGATCACCACTCTCTGCCTCATTCCACCAGACAGCTGATGCGGATACTGTTTCATGCGTGTCTCCGGAGAGGTAATTCCCACCTCATCCAGCAAAGCCACTGCTCTTTTCCACGCCTCATCTTTCGTAATATGCAAATGCAGGCGCATTCCTTCCATTACCTGTTTTCCAATTGTCATAGTCGGATCCAGCGTAGTCATCGGATCCTGAAAGACCATCGCAATATGCTTGCCGCAGAGCTGAGAAATAACGTCTTTCTTTTTCATTTCAATAATATCATACTCTTTGACAGAACCATCCTCCTGCCGACAGCGATATAAAATAGAGCCACCAGCGTCTTCATTTTTGCTGCGAATCCCCATAATCGCCCGAACGGTAACGGATTTTCCTGAACCAGACTCGCCAACAATCGCCAGAGTTTTTCCCCGCTCCAGATCAAAATCAATTCCCCGGATTGCCTGCAGCATTCCAGCTTTTGTATGAAAAGAGATCTTCAAATTCTTTACTGTCAAAATTGGTTCCCTGTCCATATCCTCCTCCTACTGCCACATTCTCGGATCCATCGCATCTCGAAGACCATCTGCCGTCAGATTAAAACTCACCATCAGTATCGAAAAAATCACCACCGGAATCGCCACCTGATACGGGTAGGTCAGGATATTATCAAACCCAGTACTGATCAAAGAGCCTAAGGACGCAAGCGGAGCAGGAATGCCCAATCCGACAAAGGACAAAAATGATTCCGTAAAAATAGCGCTCGGAACCGACATCATGGCCAGAATAATCACCTGTCCCATTGTATTCGGCAGAATCTCTTTAAAAAGTATAACCGGTATCGGAGTTCCCAGGGTTCGTGACGCAAGGATATACTCCTGCTCTTTCAACTGGAGCACCTGTGCACGCACTACACGGCTCATGCCAATCCAGCTGGTAATCAGCAGCGCCAGGGTAATCGTAAATAACCCCGGTTTTAAAATAACCATCAGCAGTGTTACGACAACCAACTGGGGAATTCCATTGATCACCTCTACGATACGCTGTAAAATGATATCCACTGCACCGCCAAAATATCCGCATACCATACCATAGGTAATACCAATCACCATATCAATCAGAACCGCGACCAGCGCAATGTAAAGCGAGATTCGCGTACCATAGCAAACGCGCGCCCACAGGTCACGCCCGAGGGTATCCGTTCCGAAATAATGGTATTCGTCTTTACAATCCTTCTGCTCATAAACATCAACTCCATTGCGGTATCCGTCAAAAATCCCGAGATTTTCTACCACAGGAATGCGCGGCGGCATATTCTGCCGCTTGGTATCTACCGCGTCATAAGTGTAAGGAGAAAGAAGCGGTCCCAAAAACGCGAATGCAATGACCAGGACAATCGCGATTGCCCCTATCAACGAACCTTTATTTCTGGTAAAGCGATACAGAATATCTTTCCATCGCGGAATATCTGTGTAATCCTTTTGGACTGTCTGGTTCAGTTCTGCCCCGACAATTTTAAATTTTTCGTCCATGTTCCACCTCACTTTTTGCCGGCGATTCGGATGCGTGGATCTACGATCCCATACAGAATATCAACAATCAGCATCACTCCGATATACAGAGCGCTGTAAATAAAGGCCAATGAAATTACCACATTATAATCATTGACCTGAATCGCCTGAATCAGGAGACTGCCTATTCCCGGAATGGAAAACATACTCTCTGTGATGGTACTACCGAGCATTAAGGATACCAGCATCGGTGCGATGATCGTCATCAAAGGGATCAGAGAGTTTCGCATCGCGTGCTTTATAATCACACGAACCTTGGAATTTCCCTGCGATTCCGCCAGAAGGATATAATCCGAATTCAGCACTTCAATCATCTGTGTACGAGTAAAACGGGCAATATTCGACATCGACGTCATTGATAATGCCACACAGGGAAGAAGAATGGAACGAATCGGTGTTTTCGCACTGTAAAGGATCGGCAGCAAGCCCGCTTTATAAGCCACAAAATACATCAGCCCTAATGCAAACACGTAAGATGGGATACTGTTGCCCAGCATGGAAATCACCGAGACAATCGGATCCAGAATCGAATCGTGAAAAACTGCGGCCAAAGTACCAAGCAAAATTCCACTGACAGTTCCCATGATCATAGAAATCACCGCTATACGAATCGAAACCGGAAAACGATTCGCCAGGAGGTCCGTGATATTCATATTTTTCGCCAGCACATAGGAAACACCAAAATCACCTTTCAGCATATTGGCCAGATATTTTCCAAAACGCACAAGCACCGGCTGATCAAGCCCATATTTCTGATACAAAACGGCAATCTGCTCCGCCTCCAGTTTTTCATCATTGAAAGGAGTACCCGGCATCAGCTCCATCATCAAAAACATAACCAGTACGATCACAACCAGCGTAAAAGCCGATATTAAGATTCGTTTGCATATATATTTTCTCACTTGGCTTCGGCCTCCTTTGCCTGTTCGTAAAGGAATATTGCGCACGCAATATCCTCTACCGCCATCCCCAGTGCCTCAAAAATAGTAATTTCATTTTCATCAGAACGCCCTTTTTGCCTGCCAAGAAGAACATCTCCGATCACGCCGGCCAGATGCTCCTCCCCGTATCGGCCTTCTTTTTGTGGAATCAGAAAATCTCCGCTTTCATGAAGCACCGAATCAATATTGTCCCCAAAAAAATGTCCCTGCGCGCTCAAATCTGAATCCAGTTCTCTATCGGCAGGCGCGCATGCACCCACAGCATTAATATGTGTTCCAGGCTTCACCCATGCGCCTTTAAGAATCGGGGTCTTCGATGGAGTCACCGTACATATGATATCCGCTTCTCGAACTGCTTCTTCCACTGTATCGCAGGAAATACCTTCCATTCCCTTTTTGCGAACGGCTTCCGCCAGAGATTCCGCAGCCTCCGGACAGACGTCCCACGTATAAACGGTTTTTAATGCAAATGCCTCAGACATCGCCTCCAGATGAGAACGTCCCTGTGCACCACAACCTAATATTGCCAGTTTTTCTGCGTCTTTCCTGGCCAACTGAACGGAAGCAACCGCACTGACCGCCCCTGTCCGAATTTTTGTAACAGACATCGCGTCCACGATAGCCAGCACTTCTCCGTGTTCTTTGCCAAAAAGGAGAATCTCTCCCTGATGGGAAGGATATCCGCTTCCCCCATTGGTATGATAAACACTCAAAATCTTTGCACCAAAATACCCCTTATCCGCATAGCCGGGCATAATGCCGAGAATGTTGGTATTCGGAAGGGGAATCGCGGTTCGAAGATACTGTGTCACCGTCCCCTGTCTTTCTTCTTTCAGTACCTCTTCCATAACCTTAAGGCAGACATCCGTGGTCAGATGCTCTTCTACATATTTCTGATCAAAAATATACATTTTTATTTCCCTTCTTCCCGCAGCTGCTTCGATACCTGTCCTTGTAATTGCCACTGTTTAGCTACATACAGAAGTCTGCGGATATCTTCTTCTGACGTAAAAGGCGCTACCGCCAGGCGAATATGTGCACCATGTCCCGCGTTCAGAAAAACGCCATTTTCCTGGAAAAAGGCCGCCATTCGCTCTTTGTCCTCTGTATCAACCAACATACTGTGGCAATGCCGCTCCAGTGGCGTATCAATCTGATATCCCAGTGCCGTCAGCCCCTCATAGACAGCCATAAAACACTGCTCTACATAATCGGCAATCGCAGTTATCCCGATTCTTTGAATCTGTTTCAGGCTTTCATTCAGACAATAAATCGTATGAAACGGCAAGGTTCCAACCTCCAGCTTTCGCGCATCCCGATCATCCGTACAGTGAAAAGAACCAGTCGAACGGTCAAGCGCCAGTACCGGATTCGGCCCAGGCAAATAAGGGGAAAGCTTCTCCAGAAGTTCATCCCGAAAGCAGGCAAACCCACCACCCTCGACCGAAAGCAGCCCTTTATAACCGGAGCCGACAAGGCAGTCCACACCAAGCTTTTGCATATTCACATCAGTAAAACCCAGCGCCTGAATCGCGTCCGTCAGGACAAAACACCCTCTTTTATGACATTCCAGAGCCAGTTTTTTCAAATCGATCCGATAGCCGCTGGCCGACTGCACATAACTTACCACAACAAATCGCGTATCCTCATCCACCTGTCTGAGGAGACTTTCCGCAGTCAGACTCCACTCATTTTCCGGGTGTACCAGCCGCACCGCCACTCCTCGATTTTTCAGAGAAAGTACCGGGTATAACACGCTGACATGCTCGATATCTCCAACCACTACATTGTCATTCTCACCAAAAGGAAAGTTCTGCAACGCCATGACAATCGCCTGACAGGTATTCGCCGCAAACGCAACATGATGTCCATCCGGTGCATGCACAAGGTCAGCCAGAAGTTCTCTGGTTTCTTCGATCCGCCTGACCGCTGAGCCTTTGCCCGAACCGCCTTTCATGGGGATACCAGGATAAAAGTCCGATTTTTCAGTAAAATACTGTTCTGAAGCACTTCTCAGAAAATCCGCGCCCCCTGTCTCATACGCACTGTCAAAAAAAGCCCATGTTCTGGTAACCGGAAACTGTTCACGCAATCCGGGCTGCCAGTCCGGTGTCTGGAATGTAAAATCCTTCTTCATCTTCCCGCTCCTGTCTTCTGGGACACAATTCATTCTTAATGTCCATCTTATCATTCAAAACTGCATCGCTTTAAATCAAAAAAACATTTTTGTCATTCTAGCATTCAAAAGTAATAAATGTCAATAGGTGGAACGTTTATATATGATTGAAATAATCCTTTTCTTCTATTATAATAGTCCTGTTTTTGTAGCTGTTTATTTTTTCCAACCAATGAAAGAGAGGTTGTTCTATGTTTTTTTCCACGGTTTCCCTTTTGTCTTCTCCTCATGACACTGTTTTGCGTTTTTTATCCGCCGGTGAAAGAATTTCCTTTCAGGCACCCGCTATACAGGCTGCATTCAATCAACTGCCCGGAGAAGATCCGCTGACTCTTGAACATATGGAAATTCGGACATTGCGATTTCCGATACAAGGACAGTATTCCAATATCATTCTGGCCGCTTTTGACAACCATACGGCTCATCCTTATGATGAATTCCGCAAACTTACCGCGAAGATCGGGACATGCCTGTCAAAGCTGCGTACCTCATCTCTTTTCATAGACCGGATTGACGCTCTGAATTTTGCGGAAGAATCGGTTCTTTTCACTCAACTCTCTTCCATCCTTCCGCTTTGCGAGTATCATTTTGATGCCCATTGCAGTAAAAAAGCAAACCGCACAGAAATCGCAGTATCAATTCTGGCAGACCCTTCCATGCAGCCGTATCTGGCAGAGGGCCTTGCCTTGTCAAAAGCAGTTATGACCGCCCGAGACCTGGTGAATGAGCCAGCAGATATTCTTACACCGGCGGAACTGGCAAAACGAACGCAGTGTCTGGCCCATCAATACGGTTTTCAGGTAGAGATTCTGGACGCCAGAGCCTGTGAAGAACTGGGGATGGGACTGTTTTTAGCGGTTGCAAAAGGAAGCGCTCTGGAGCCGCGTTTTCTGATCCTGCGCTGGATGGGCGGAGCGGAAGAAGAAGATCCGATTGCCTTCGTCGGAAAAGGAATCACTTACGATACCGGCGGCCTGGCAATCAAAACCAGTTCTATGGAAGTGATGAACTACGATATGAACGGTGCTGCTGCTGTTATTGGAGCGATGTGCGCCATTGCGCAGCAGAAGCTCCCCTGCAATGTAATCGCAGTAGTCGCTGCCTGTGAAAATGCAGTCGATGCCAAAAGCTATCGGAACGGCGATGTTTTTACCTCTATGAGCGGCCAGACCGTCTATGTTCGAAATACAGACGCGGAAGGCCGGCTTACCATGGCTGATGCCATCACCTACTGTGCAAAATATGAGCACCCAAAGGAAATATTGGAAATAGCCGGGCTTACCGGCAGTGTCAGCAACTTCTATGGTAAAATATGCGCTGCAGCCTTAACCACCACTCAGGCGCTCTACGATCGTCTGATTCGCGTCTCCCGGCAGTCTGGAGAAAAGTACGCGCAAATGCCCGCCTATGACGAATACCGAAAATTGCTGGAAACACCCTTCGCGGATCTGAATAATGCTCCGGAAAAAGAACCAGGTGGAATTCTGGCAGCTTTATTTCTGGACTGCTTCCATGAACAAGTGCCGTTTCTTTCCATTGATTCCGGTGCCATGCCTTTCACCCGTACCGCATCCGACTGCCAGAGCGTGGGGGGAACCGGTTTTGGTGTGCGATCCCTTTACTACTATGTAAAGAGTTCTGTCGAAGAACAATGCACCTATTCTTAAATCTGTATATCAGCATTCGCGTTTCCAGCAGGCCTCTTCAGCAGCCGAGTTTGGTTTACTGCTGAACACGGCTGTACAAATCCGTTACAGGTCACACCCTGATCAAATTTACCTTATTTTTACCTCTACAGGTGTGACCTATAACACAAATCCAACATTTCTTCACACACGAGCCAATCTGTCTATTGATTTTTATACTTCGCTATGCTATTTTACCGGAAGAAAATACGATGGTCGGTTGACGAAAAGAAGCCGGGATATCTGAAGGAGACGATTTGTATGAGTAATAGAAAGAAAGCCAATCAAAGCTATATCCATCTGATGCTGGCACTCTTCGGTGCAGCAGCCATGAGCATTCTTTTATTCTTTGTGCTATTTCGATTTGACGGAATCGCACAGACGTTCCGTAAGCTTCAGAATGTGCTGATGCCCTTTATCATAGGGGCTGTCATTGCCTATATTTTAAAGCCCAGCTGTAATTTCATCGAGGAAAAACTGACCATCTTTTTCAGCAAACAGAAAAAAGCCCCCATGAAGCTGATTCCCGGATTAAGTGTCCTGCTTACGATGGCTCTGGGACTGGCGGTAATCCTGATTCTTCTGGTTATGGTACTGCCGACCTTACTGGACAGTATCTATTCCGTAGTTCGCCTGATCCCCTCCAGCATGGAGGCAGCTTCTGACTGGCTTTTGCAATACTTCGATGACAACGAGACCTTAAGCAACTACATCCAGGAATTTTCAGAGAGCTTCTCTACCTCGATTCCAAGCTGGATTCGAACCAATGTAATCCCAAATATCGAGATTCTGATTGGAAACATATCCAGCAGTGTATCCAGTGTGGTTTCCATTTTTTCCAATGTTCTGATCGGTCTCATAGCCGCCATTTACATTCTGGGAAGCAGAAAAAAATTCGCCTCGCAGGCGAGGCTGATCAACTACAGCGTATTCGGGAAAAAATGGGCCGGACGAATTTTGCGTGAAGTGCAGTACACAGACAAGGTGTTCAGCGGATATATCAACGGCCGGCTGATCGACTCCCTGATCATCGGAATCATTTGTTTCATCGGGATGCTGATTTTCCGAATGCCATACGCCATGCTGGTCAGTGTCATCGTGGGCGTGACCAATATTATTCCCTTCTTTGGTCCCTATATTGGCGCGATTCCGTCCTTTCTGCTGATCCTGATGGTCACCCCGGTGAAAGCTGTGATCTTCCTTGTTTTTGTCCTGATCCTGCAGCAGTTTGACGGCAACATTCTTGGCCCCAGGATTCTTGGAAACGTGACTGGACTGTCCAGCTTCTGGGTACTGTTTGCCATTCTCACCTTCGGCGGCCTGTTCGGATTCATCGGCGTGATCATCGGTGTGCCAGTCTTCGCGGTCATATACGACATCATACGCAAGCTGGTAAAATATGGCGTGACACGGCGGGAACAGAATAACCAGGAACCCCCTGCTTCTCAAAATATGGAAAGCGAAGAAGAATCAAATTGCCCTTGAGCTTCTTAAAAACAACAACAGGCAAATTGCCCCTGAGCATCCTGAAAAGTTTCCCAAAGAAAAACATCTCAGCCAACGTTTCTCTTTGGGGACTTGTTGCATATGCATACATGACTTCACCCAATTAGCAAGCGCGCCATTCAAATTTCCACACGGCTCAGATCCCGCACAACCTCTCCCGCAATTATCAGCCCTGCCACAGCCGGGACAAACGCATTGCTTCCCGGCACCTGGCGGCGTTTGGTATGGTTTATATCTGTTTCCGACGGACATGCCTCCTCCTGCACACTGCAGCCTTCCACTTCATCTTCTTCTCCATCTCCCACTGGCATCATCGCCGGTTCTCTGGAATAAACCACTTTCAGTTTTTTAATCCCTCGTTTTTTCAATTCACGGCGCATCACGCGCGCCAGAGGACAAATACTCGTTTCATAAATATCCGCGACCTCCAGCGCGGAAGCATTCATCTTATTTCCGGCTCCCATACAGCTGATGATCGGCGTCCCCGCCGCCTCCGCCTGCTCCACCAGCGCAATCTTCCCGGTCACCGTATCAATCGCGTCTACCACATAATCATACTGAGAAAAGTCAAACTGCGCCGCGGTCTCCGGCATATAAAACGTCTTATATTTATTCACCCTGGCCTCCGGATTGATCTGCAAAATCCGCTCCTCGGCCACATCCACCTTATATTTTCCAATTGTATTCTGCAAAGCATAAATCTGACGGTTCAGATTCGTCAGACATATTTTATCATCATCAATCAAATCCAGCGTACCGATCCCGCTTCTGGATAGCGCCTCCACAGTATACCCGCCCACACCGCCAAGGCCAAACACAGCTACTCGCGCGTGAAAAAGCGTTTCCATCGCCTCACGTCCTAATAAAAGCTCCGTTCTCGAAAACTGATTTATCATATTTTTTTCATCTCCAGTGAATATTCTCTCGCATATCGGTCATACTATGATTAGTCTCACAGGAAGGCAACTCACAGTTGAAGCGAAAAAGCTGCTGTGAAATTTCCGGATGAGATGCTCATATGCCGATGCTTCGGATCCCCCTCCAAAGCAAAACCGGCATCATGAAAACTGTACTAAGGATAAAAATAAATACTTATCCTCCCCTTTTCGCCCGCAGACCGGTCAGAAATGGCCGATCTGCGGGTTTTCTTGCGGGTTGAATGGTCTGGCATGATTAATTGCTGCCATATATGCATCATTATTCTGGTTCTTGCTTTTATAATATGAATCCAGTGTCGTACTGACCTTACTGTGTCCAAGTCTCTGTGATACCTCGGCAAGAGGAACACCTGCGTCCAACAACGTAGTTGTATCCGCTTCTCTGCATTTCTTACCTGTGTCGTAATTATAATATTCCGAATAGGTCTTGTCAATTATCAGTCGACGATTATCAAAATCCACATCATCCCAAGTGGCAGCAAGAATTTCTCCAATCCGGCACCCGGTGTACAATAGAATCAGGTAAACCGCACTATACCGATATCTACCATGTTCCCAGAATTCTATGGATGCTGCTTCTATTTTCTTTACTTCCTCATCTTCCCATATGCCTGTTTCCCTTTTATTTTAGAGACTACACAGATCTGGGTTCACTTTCACAGTCTTCATATAGTTCTTAACAGGAAGATCGTGTGCTTCCAGATAATTCAACACCTGACTGATAAAACTTTTTATCCCACGTATTGACTGGGCCACTATTCCAGTATCGTATAATGACTGAATAAAATCTTCACAATGATACAGGCGCAGATTAACCAGTCTTACATTTCCAAATTCTGTATCTTGGATTTTTGTAATGTAAATACGGTAATATCTACTGATTGTAGAATTCTTCAGTTTCCCTTTTATTCCTCCATCATGTGGTTTCACATAGTTGAAATACATCTCAATTCCGTCTGCCACGGTCATCTTTTCTAACTGTCTCGACTGTATAGACGTTGTAAGGCGCAGCGGAAGCAGAACCGCCAGCTGCGGATAAGAAACGCGCAGGATTATAAAGACAGGTCGAAGGTGTACGTGGCCTCTCCATATGCGGGGGATACCGAGCCGGGATGCGGACGCACCGTATGTGAGAACGTTGGAGAAAATCATGCGGCTCGAAGACCGTATTACCAGTGAGATTGACCGGCTGGTCGATTTGAAGGCGGAGATGCTTACGGCGATTGAGGATATGGCAAATCCGCAGGAGCGCCTTCTCCTGAAGTACCGCTATTTCGAGGGATACACGTGGGAGGAAATTGGGATGGCAATGAATGTGTGTGATCGGATAGCGAGGCGGATTCATGGGAGCGCCCTGCAAAATTTTGTGGTCCCAACATAAAGTTAGGGGCGGGTCGAATCTCCGTTCGGTTTCTCCCAGGGAATGGTGCGGGGGCACGCGCACAAAATCGCGAAAGTTTTTATGGGAATAGCCCCTTTGGGAAGGAGGTGCTTTGAAAATGGGTACAAAAGGACCAAAACCGGGTTCCGTCGGCAGGCCGAAAAAGACCATTGCAGATAAGATTGCTGACGGAAACACCGGACACAGACCGCTGACGGTTATCGACTTCGGTGACAGCGCGGCTGACCTGGAAGGACAGGCGATGCCAAAGCCGACTGATTTTCTGTCTGCGAAACAGAAGGACGGCTCCACGCTCTGCGCTGCAGAGATTTACGAGACCACATGGCAGTGGCTTTCTGAGCGCGGCTGCGCGGCTCTGGTTTCGCCACAGCTGATTGAGCGTTTCGCCATGGCAAGCGCCAGATGGATTCAGCGCGAAACCATCACGAGCCAGCTCGGCTTCCTGGCAAAGCACCCGACCACCGGCGCTGCAATCCAGTCGCTGTATGTGGCGATTGCTGATAAGTACATGACACAGGCAAACAAGCTGTGGTCGGAAATCTACCGGATTGTCCGTGAGAACTGCACTGCGAATACACTGGCGCGAGTCCGCAGGATGATGTGATGGAGCGGCTGCTCCGGGCAAGGAAAGGAATGAACTGAGTCTTACACATTTCCCGAAGTCATCGTCAATCCGCTAGGTGACTGGACCGGCGGCACAAATGTCGATGCAGGCGCTACCAATCAGAAGCTCGGTTCTGACATGTCACATCAAATCCTTTATTACTCTGACAGCGACGCCCTGAATGATACAATCTTTTACAAAAATATCCTCCAGCTTTTCGTTTTCAGGATGCAGCCGAACCCGGTCCTTTTCCGGCTCCGGATAGTACCGCTTCATCGTCGCCTCGTCATCCATGAGGGCAATCACGATCTGTCCTTCGCAAGCAGAGTCCTGCTGACGGATAAGTACAAGGTCACCATCGTTTATGCCCACGCCGATCATGGAATCGCCGCTTGCACGGAGAATAAAGAACTGTCCACGTCCGAAGAGCGCCACGGGGAGCGCCACGGGGAGCCTCACGTACTCCTCGATGTTCTCCTCCGCATATTTTGGGATACCGCAGGACACCGCGCCAAGCACAGGTACCTTAATCGTTTCCTTCTGTGTCTTTTTCGCTTCCCTCGTCATGATATTACGAGGACCAGAATAATCTAACATTCCCTGGTCACGCATGTATACGAGGTAGCGTCCTACCGTAGATTTGGGGATGCCGAGACCTGCTTCGATCTCACGGATAGTGGGAGTAGCACCGTTCGCTTCCCGGTAGTCATCAGTCAGATACCCAGAAGGGTATCTGACCCTCGCGGCAGTCGCCAAATATCCGCGCAAGCGCGTCTACTTGGCTCGTTGCTTCGCGGGAATGAAATCCTCAATCAGCTTGAAGAATTCCGTATTTTTTACCGACATAATGGTCCTCCTTTACAAATTTGGGATTGATGTCCCGTGTATGAGCATTATAGTGCCAGAACATATGTTCGTCAAGAGAAAAATCACAGTTTTTTTCGCGATTTTTTCGCGACATTCACAGAAGTCACAAATTTATGACAACAATGCATTGAATTTCCATCCGCTTTCCATTATAATAAAAACTGATTTTTGTATCCAAACATAGTGGGACACCGCCCACCGGAGGCATATGATGGCTTTAAAAAACTGGCAGAAAATTAAACTGGTAAAACTCGTGGAGCTGCTTCGGCAGGAATCCGATGAACAGCACCCATTAACAACCACACAAATCTGTGATTACATGATGAAGTATGACATTCCCTGTGACCGCCGCGTCGTAAGCCGGGATGTGGCTATCCTAAATGAACTGGGATTCGAGGTTCTGGAAACGTGGGTAGGCAAAAAGAAGGGCTACTATGTGGAGGACCGGAGTTTCTCTACTCCGGAGTTGAAAATTTTAATTGATGCCGTACAAGCGGCCAGCTTTATCACAGAATCAAAGTCCAATGAACTGATCGACAAGCTGGCAAACCTCGGCGGCACCCATAGCGCGGAAATTTTGAAGGGCAACCTTGTCTGCTTCAACACACGCAAGCACAATAACAAAAGCATCTATTATAATGTAGGTGCGCTGGAGGATGCCCTGCAGAGGAAGAAGAAA
>JAJQCQ010000098.1 GCA_021202635.1 Lachnospiraceae bacterium
GAGGTATTTTCATTCGTCAACCCCCTCTATGTTTGTATTATACAGGAAGCTATCCATGTAATTTTCAACAAAATCCCTCCATCTCAAACATTTATTTATATACCAATCATCCGCTGTCAGATAATCTGACCATGCAGATGACGCCGCCACCCTGCCTTAATGATTTTGTTTAGAAACGAATGATTTCCGGTTCATGGCTAAAGGATGAAATTGTTGCTACAGCATCCTTAAAATAATATACCGCCGTATTTCCTTCCAAACCTGTCGTATACATTTTTCTCAGATTTGGATATGCGTCCAACATGGATTCCTGTACCTCTACTCGCTCATCTAATACTAACGTTCCACAAAGACGAATCCAGTCCCCCTTTGACATTGCACAGATTTCTACTTTCGGATTTGCCGCAATCTGTTTTGCCACATCTTTCGTCTTTCCTGTCTGAATATAGAGTTTGCCATCATAAATGTGAATTGTGCCAAACGGCCTGACTCTCGCCTGATCGCCATCAACGGTTGCCAGATAATACGTACCCGCAGCTTTCAAAAAGTCATATACTTTCTGCATTCTTATACCCTCGCTTTCTTCCATTGCATATATTAGCTTTAGTAACTTGTTTCCCTTTGTAATTCCGGGAATCAAGAACATCTTACCATAAAAAACAGGCAGCTTCAACAAAGGGAGCCGCCATTTTGAAATTTTATATTTCAGACATATTTTGGTCAAATATCGATGATAGAAATTAGATAGATGTTGGATTATCTCGTCAATCCGATCGAATTCCTTCCTGATCCGTTCCTTTCCGGTGATGTGGTTGTAAACCCCCATGATCACCGCGATATTGGAATGCCCCATTACATACTGCAAGACTTTTGGATCAAAACCGCTTTCCGCCATTCTTGTGCATCCAGTATGGCGGAAAGTATGGGCTGAAATTGACGGCATCAGGATTTCCTTCTTTTACTTGCTCAATCAGAATAATGTTTTAGAGCATGTATGTACACTTCTCCGATTGGGCTGATTTTTATTCCTTTTTTCTTCACATAACCGATGCAGATTTTTTCTGACTCGACAAGTGGAATTGCTTTATAATCCTTTCCGTTCAGTTCTTCGCAGATAATACCAGAACAAAGTGTATATGCGTTCAGACCCACCATAAGATTCAGCAATGTAGCCCGGTCACTTGCGTGAATCAGCCGTTCATATTCATATGTGCTGTTCATCTCTTCCGCAAAGTAATAGGAATTGTTTTTTTCCTGGTCAAATGCCAGGCACGGGAAAGGCACAAGCTCCTGCATGGAAATGCAGTCTTTTTCCGCCAGGGGATGCCGATGCCAGAGGTAGACATATGTGTCACATTGAAATAATTCCACGAATTCAAGGCCATTTTCAGAAATTATCTTTGTCAGCGCCTTTTCATTAAATTCGCTGCGGTACAGAATTCCTATTTCGCTTTTCAGGTTCTTCACATTTTCAATTACCTCTGCTGTCGTTGTTTCATACACAGCAAACTCATAGCAGTCAATTCCAGCCGTTTTTACGGTATCAATAAAGGCTTTTACTGCAAATGTATAATGCTGCATGGATACGCTGAATTTCTCTTTTGCGCGCTTTTCCACATAACGCTCATAAAGAAGACCAAACTGCTCGGATACCCCTCTCGCATAGTTTAAAAACTCTTCGCCTTCCCCAGTCAGCAGGATTCCCCTGTTCGTGCGTACAAAAATATTGAAGCCAATTTCATTTTCCAATTCCTTTATTGCCCCGGAAAGACTGGACTGGGAAATAAATAACTCTTTTGCAGCACCATTTATAGAACCGTGATCGGCAATCGCAAGGGCATATCGTAACTGTTGCAGAGTCATCGTTGTCATCCCCTCCTTACTACAGCCTCTTACAAATATAGTAAACGACGTAAGTCGTTTTACTTCATTCCAACACCAGATTTTCCTTTTCCACTTCCCCTTTTTCCACGTGGAAAGAATTCAGAACCGGAGCTGTCTGATTTTCCAATGACAGGATCAGATAGCTCGCGCTGCTGTCAAAAGCCAGCCGTATGTCCTCCTGGGAAGGGCGTGACGGAGACTCCGGATGGGAATGCCAGTTTCCAAGCGGTTCCCATCCATTTTTTGCGCATATCCCTGACTGCCGAAAGCTGTTCTTTGGGATTCAGTGAAAAATGTTCCCTGGAATGATCGACATTGGGAGATACACGTTTTCAATATATTTTTCTCCCTCTTCGATTCTCCCGCCAATCAGGCCGCAGGCCTCCTCTGGAAGCTGTGCGAAAGCATGGGAAATCATCTTATCGTAGCTCCTTTCTATCTGTACCTGTTTTTTTCAGCACCTTCGCTATCACCCTGCTGCTCCATCGTATGCCGCTTTCAGCACCTCGTGGAATTTCTCTTTGCCGACACGATCGATCGTAAATTTGAACCGTTCTCCGGAATTCGCATTTTCTCCGAAAAATCGAATCGCTGCGTCTGTGACGGCAAAAAGCTGCTCTTCTGATGTAATAAGCGGTAGGGGCGATTCCCCTTTGCAAATACTGTTGCCGAACGTGCCGCCAAACGACAGAATGTATGCCGATTCCGCATCCCAGGCATCGGTCGGGCAGGATTTTGCACATCTTCCGCAGTAATTACATTTTGCGTAATCTACCGTGACCTTTCCGTCCTCCAGGGTAATCGCACGGGAGCGGCAGACCTGTTCACAGACTCCGCATCCGATGCAGTCTTCCTGACGCCATTTTACATTTAGCGCTCCCTTAATTCCCACATCATTTTCCTCTGCTTTCAGGCAATTGTTCTGGCAGCCTGTGACTCCGAATTTGAATTTATGGGGAAGCTCTCTGCCGAAGTAGCGCTGATCCAGCTTTTTCGCAATATCCTGACAGTCAATATTGCCGCTCGGACAGACTGCATTTCCCTGGCAGGCTGTCACTGTTCGGACACGCGGCCCGCAGACGCCAGGTCTGCAGCCGCCATCCGCAAGCTCTGCCTTTACAGAATCAATGTCCTGTAATTTAATAAAAGGAATTTCCACCCCCTGACGAGATGTCAGATGTACATAACCCTCCCCATATTTTTCCGCCACCTCGGCGATTTTCGCGAGATTCTCCGCCGTAAGCGTACCGCCTACTACCTGCAGGCGCAGAGAAAAATGGTCTTTTTGCTTCTGGCGCATAAAGCCGCCTTTTTTCAGTGTCGCGTAATCAACTGCCATAGCCTTCTCCTCGATTCTTATGTCTATAGTAAATCAGATGCTAAATTTGCCTTTGCCTGTCCATTGCAGAGAACAGCAATCAGCTACAAATATCCGCCGTCCTGTGTGCCCTCTGACACCAGGGATGTCTCCCGCAGAATCGTCCGCGCGATTTCACTTGCGGAGCGAATATCTACATTCTTCCATCCGGTATAGACGGATTCTGTTTCAGCAATTTTATATTCCGGACGTTCCACCAGAAGCACGATCAGCCCCGCTTCTGTCAAAAGCTCCAGCGTCCGGCTCACGTCGTCGCCCGGTCCCGGCTGATAGAGAAAAGTTCTCCTTCCTTCTGTGTACAGCCGGTATTCTACCTCCTGTATAAGCTGCAGCGTAATTCCATCTGTCTCCGGCGAAAATTTGAACACCGCTGCGGTATGGCCATTCAAAAGTGCACGTTTTACGGCAGTCACCGTTTTGGACTCATGCCAGTCCTGCGTTGTGGAAGTGATAACGCCGCAGGCGGATGTCATATTGGTGATGCGGTCAATCAGAATCAGTTCCCCCAGCGTTTTATGAGCACGGAACAAATCCAGCACAACACTGTCGGCAAAGGTAATTTCCGCGGAGCCGATTTCATTTTTACACAAGCGCTCCGTCCGGTATCTTGCCCCTGTGTTCACATCGGTACTATAGCGAATCTGCCGTACCTGTCCGGGAACCAGGCGAGTACCGATTTTTATGAAAAATGCCTTCCCATAGGTACCCTTTCCTCTGTAATTTGCAAAATCGGGGTGCTGTTCCCAACAGGACGGAACGAGCAGACTGTATTCCTTTCCGCAGACTCTAAAGCTCCACATCCCGTCAAGCTCGCGTACCTCTCTCACGCGGTGCCGGTCAAATAATCGTATCATTTTTGTGCTCCTTTTGTATTTTTACGTTGTTTAAAGCTATACTCTCAACATTACTGCATATAACAAAATTATATGCAGTCAGATTGATATTTTCAGGTGTGATATTTTCAAGCCCCTGCTCCGGCAAACCCTTCAGCTCCACAGCGGTTTTTGCGCCCTTGCCGTATATGTTCCTCAGTTCGATATTTTTAAACACCGACGGCGTATCCGTCAACAGCGCGCTGTATATCATCGTAGACACAGTATATGCTCCGGTATGTTTTTTCTGCCGCTTTTTTGCCTGTCGTTTCCATTCATATCTCCCTCCGCTTTTTATAATATTTTCCTATGCTTTCGCCTACGGTTCTGCCAACCTCATTATATGCCTTTTGGTTATAATGGTATTGGTCTTTCATATCGCCGATATACGGCTCAAAGCTGCCCGTCAGTATAAAATCATCGTTCGTTTCGCAAAGCTCGGCTTGCGCCCCGCGTATAATTCCGTAATATTCGTCCCATTCCTTGCCCGTAAGACCAGCTGCCATTACCGAATAATCAATATAGTTGTAATGTCCTATTTGAACGATAAAGCATTTCTGCGCTCCGTGCGCCTTGAATGCGTTAAAAATATTTCTTGTGTTTGCTTTATACGCGTCCGAGCTTAATTTATCATCGGCATCGCTTTCGCCCTGACACCATACAATAAACGTTCTGCCTATAGCTATTTCGTTCCCCGTCAAAAACGCCTTTGCCGCGTCAAGTCTTTCAACCGCATCGGTTATGTAATTGTTCAGCCATTCGGACGTGCGGCTGCCGCCTATCGACGCGGAAACCGCGACGAGCTGTCTGCCGGTTTGATTGTAATATTCATCAACGACGGCACTGACCATACTTCCGCTGCGCTTTGTAATTCCGTTTGGTTTGAGGTCGCTTATCGCGCCCTCCTTGTCCTCACCGAGACCGAACGGTTCCGTAACCGCCGTAAGCGCGTCGGGATTGCTTACCGCCTTATATTCAAATCCCGCATTGACATTGCACACCGCGGCAATGCTCGCGTCTCCTCTGCCGGACATATTCGACTGCCCCGCAAATACCGCGAGGTCAACCGTATTGTTGATATGTGTTGCTGCTTTTTTCAAGATGATTTCCTCCCTGTAAAATGGTTATTTACATTACAATTATACATCTATAACGGCAAAAAGCAACAATTTTATTGCAATAGCAAAAATTTGCAGTCAAACATCGCTTGTTTAAGCTATATATAAATAAGGCTGTTCATTTTTCAGGGGTTAAAGTCAAACGATATTACTTAGCGCATTTCAACCTCCACGTTTTCTATTCAGTACTACAACACACTTCCTTTTAAAGCCCAACCGCCCTGAAGGCCTGTTCCAGATCACCTATAATATCTTCTGATGACTCCAGTCCAACACTAAACCGAATAAATCCTTTTCTGAATTTTTCCGGATATAACAGAATCCTCTCATCATAACTCGGCTGCGGGAAAATCAGGCTTTCATCATGCCCCAGCGAAACGGCAAAGGTGATCACCTTCAGCTTTGCGCAGAACTGTTCGACTGTTTTATCATCCGCATTTACGCCAAAGGAAATCACACCTCCGAATCCGTTTTTCATCTGCCGTCTGGCCAGCTCGTGTCCCGGATTACTGGGAAGTCCCGGATATGAAACGAACGTAATATTTTCCCGCTGCTCCAGCCACTCGGCAATCTGCTGTGCGGAATGGTTGATCCGCTCCATACGCAAAGGAAAAGTAACAGATCCCCGGAAAATCTGCCACGCGTTGAACGGACTGATCACAGCCCCGACATTCACCTGGGCTTCATAACGAATGCGGTCCATCGTTTCCAAGTCATTCGAGATAATCGCCCTCCCTGTGCGTCACCATGGCCGTTGATAAACTTTGTAAGCGCGTCTACCACAAAATCTGCCCCAAGCTCCAACGGCTTTTGATTCAGAGGGGACGCAAAGGTGTTATCAACTGACAGAATTGCTCCGTTTTCGTGAGCAAGCTTCGCAACCGCCGCTATATCTGTCACCCCTACGGTTGTGGATTGTCCGGTGTCTCGATATGAACCAGCTTTGTACCGGGAGTGATCGCTCTTTTTACCGCCTCCAGATCTGTCATGTCCACCATGACCGTTTCCACGCCGAATTTTTTATTGAACAGCTCATGGAACATCCGGTAGACGGCCATATAACTGACATTTGGATACACGACCCGGTCTCCTGATTTCAAAAGCGTCCAGAACAGCGCATGAAGTGCTCCGACTCCGCTTGCCAGCACGATCGCGTCATCCGCATTGTACAGAGCCGCAATTTTTTCCTCCAGCCAGTGCTGGTTGGCATTTCCGTTTCTGGAATACATCAAAAGGTCCGTTGAAGAATAGTTGACCTGTGAAAGATCATCCGGCAGCCTGTAGCTGTTCGCCATGTGCAAAGGTCTGCGGACAGCGCCGGTTCCCTCGTCGTAATCCGTTCCGGTGTGTACGGCCTGCGTGGAAATATCATACTCTCTGAATCTGTTCTCTTTTTTTGCCATTTTGAAGCCTCCGATTTCGAAAAGGGCTCTCAAACGTGGAATTTTGAGAGCCCTTTTCAGATATTTTCAAAGTTGTCCCGATGAATTTTTCCCCTTATTTCACCGCAGCAAATCCGTTTTCCAAATCAGCGATAATATCATCAATATGCTCTGTTCCGATGGAAAGCCGGATTGTGTTGCGGTGTATTCCCTGATCCAACAGTTCCGTCTCGGAGAGCTGGGAATGTGTCGTGGTTGCCGGATGGATCACCAGGCTCTTCACGTCCGCCACGTTTGCCAGCAGGGAGAAAATCTTCAGGCTGTCAATAAACTTCCACGCTTCCTCCTGTCCGCCTTTGATCTCAAAGGTGAAAATGCTTGCTCCGCCATTCGGGAAGTATTTCTCATACAGCTCATGATCCGGGTGATCCGGCAGGGAAGGATGATTTACCTTTTCGACCTGCGGATGTGCTGCCAGATATTCCACGACCTTCTTTGTATTCTCCGCGTGCCGCTCCAGCCGCAACGACAATGTCTCCACACCCTGAAGAAGCAGGAACGCATTAAACGGGGAGATCGTTGCTCCGGTATCCCGCAGGAGAATTGCGCGGATGTAGGTGACGAACGCCGCCGGTCCGGCTGCGTCTACGAAAGATACTCCGTGATAGCTGGGATTTGGCTCCGCGATCGGAGCATACTTTCCGCTCGCCTTCCAGTCAAATTTTCCGGAGTCTACGATGATTCCGCCGAGCGTCGTTCCATGGCCGCCGATAAACTTGGTAGCGGAATGAACTACAATATCCGCGCCGTGCTCGATCGGGCGAATGAGATACGGAGTGCCGAATGTATTGTCAATGACAAGCGGCAGACCATGCTTATGGGCGATTGCGGCAATCGCGTCAATATCCGGGATATCGCTGTTCGGGTTCCCCAGTGTTTCCAGATAGACCGCTTTCGTGTTCTCCTGAATCGCAGCTTCCAGCTCATCCAGATTATGCGCATCCACGAATGTAGTAGATATTCCGTACTGCGGAAGTGTATGCTCCAGCAGATTATAGCTGCCGCCATAGATGGTTTTCTGCGCCACAATGTGTTCACCTGCCTGCGCCAGAGCCTGAATGGTGTAAGTAACCGCAGCTGCGCCGCTTGCCAGCGCCAGAGCCGCGACGCCGCCTTCCAGAGCCGCCAGCCGCTTTTCCAGTACATCCTGCGTGGAATTGGTCAGTCTGCCGTAGATGTTGCCGGCATCCGTCAGGCCAAAACGGGCTGCGGCGTGGGCAGAATTGTGAAATACGTAAGAAGTCGTCTGGTAAATCGGAACTGCTCTCGAATCGGTAGCCGGATCGGCCTGTTCCTGTCCAACGTGAAGCTGTAAAGTCTCAAATTTGTATTCGCTCATGATAATCTCCTTTTCTGATGCGTCTGCCCCTTTACTGTTTAACACATGCATCCTTAATGTCCTTTTTTGAATTACCTATTTATTCAATAGGTAATATATGTTTATGTCAATTATCATACAGCCAGATCCGGTTTTCGTCAAATTCAGGATTCCGATAACTGGTTATCAGCTTTTCCTATAGCAGGAAGCTCTACCTTTGTCTGGCCAACTCCAGCCCTTTCTTCACAAAGCCTCCCTCAAACTGCCTGCGCACTTTCCAGGCATACCGATTCTCCGGATTAATAAATTTGGCGTCCTCGAAATCAAGGATTTCCTGCACTTCTTCCGGATAGTCCCGGTAAAAGCCTTTCATAAACCCGATCACATTGCGCGCGGCATGTGCCACCGAGTAAAACTCGCCGTTTGGCACGGTGATATTGACTGTCTTCAGATCATAATGCGCCGCATTTTTATAATTCTGCACGGCCTGTACCTGATCGCGGTCCGTAAAGGGTTCATCCGGCGTTGAGGCCAGCCAGCAAAGCAGCAGCTCAGCAAACGCAGCATCCTTCTCTTCCAGGCCGGCAGGCACCAGCGGATTCAGGTCAAACATCCGCAGCTCAATGCGGTTGACTCCGTTTGCTTCCAGCGATTCAAGACGGTTTGGTCCCGCCGGTTTCAGGCGCACCGGATAATACAATTCCGTAGGAGCCAGTATCCACTGATGCTGCACGTAATAACGAAAGCTCTCCACATAGGCGTGCATGCTGCTATAATCAAAGACCGGCGTAAATGCATTCCAGTACCCCAGCTCGCTGCACCTCACGGAGGCCAGTCCCTGAAATACATCCCGGTCAAAACGGCCTTTTTCCACATAGGAGCAGTCCAGCAGAGGGCTGGCCGCAGTCGCTGCTGTCAGGATCCAGCCATAGGCGGCGACTCGTCTCGCCAGCGTCAGGTATAATTCGTTCTTGTATTCCGTAAAGCTTTCTTTTTCACTGCGCGCAAAGTCAGCGCGAAGGAGCTCTTCATTGAAAGAATAATTAAAGTGAATCCCGCAGAACGTCATCTTGTAGCGGCCGTACCGCTCCGACAGATACTGCCGGTAGGTCGTCTTTCCCGCCCTTCCTCCGCCGAACCGCGCAATGGGAATATCCTCTTCGCTGCGGATATACGGCGGATTGGAAAATGGCCAGAGGTATTCACGGGGTGAAAGCTGTGCCAGAGTCTGCCAAATTCGTTTCGTGTGTTCCGCCAGCTCTTTCAAAGCCGGGCGCACCCCTGGCTGCACGGATGTATTGATCTCCGTCTGGTTTTCACAAAAATCACGGACAACGTAAGGATCATCCGGAAACGGATGCTGTGACTGTAAAATTCTTTTAAATATTCATTCAAAACCAGTTGGTGATCCGAACAACTTCCAAACAACTCGCACATATCAGACATCCTTCAAGAAAAATATCCATTTCTGAGAAATCGTGATTATCACAAAAAGCGCCTTTCCTATCGTTCTGATAGGTTTATTGGGCAATAATCCCTCACTTATTATTGGGGACAATTTCTTAAATCACATAAGAATCAGCTTTCACCATCTGCCATTCCATCAGATCTTCCAGTGTAATGTTGTCCACAACCTCATTAATCGCGTGATTCAGTTTATCCCAGAGGATCGATGTCGCGCTCTCAGCTTCCTCCCGGAAACCATCCGTTTCGTAATCCACTGGGCAAAGGCTTCCTTCTGTAAGCCGAAGGATCATTCCCATAGTATACCAGGATGGTCGATTTGCAAGCACATAACCACCCTGTGGCCCGCGAATACTTCGGACATAACCGGCTTTATTCAATATGGAAATAACCTGCTCCAGATACTTCTCTGAAATATTCTGTCTGCGGGCTGCATCCTTGAGGCGGACCGGCTCTCCTGAATCGTTAATCGCCAGATCCAGCATCAGGCGAACGGCATATCTTCCCTTAGACGAAATTCTCATTGCTACCCTTTCTGCCTCTTTGCTGCTCTCCGCAAATCTACTTTCCTGTATACAAAGGTGTCGAATAATAGCGGTCACCACTGTCCGGAAGAAGCACGACGATCGTCTTTCCCTTATTTTCAGGGCGCTTAGCAACCTGAACAGCCGCATGCAAGGCTGCTCCGGAAGAAATTCCAGTCAGAATGCCTTCTGTTTTTCCCAGTACCTTTGATGCTTCAAACGCATCCTCATTTTCAACCGGAAATACCTCGTCATAAATCTTTGTATTTAAGGTATCCGGCACAAATCCAGCGCCGATTCCCTGAATTTTATGCGCACCGGCTCTGCCCTCTGAAAGCACTGGTGAGGATGCCGGTTCCACTGCTATAAGCTGTATGTCTGATTTCTGGGCTTTTAAATATTCACCCGTTCCGGTAATCGTCCCTCCGGTACCAACACCGGCAATAAAGATATCGATCTTTCCATCCGTATCCCTCCAGATCTCCGGCCCTGTCGATCTGCGATGCTCTGCCGGGTTCGCCGGATTTTCAAACTGGCCTGGTATGAAGCTGCCTTCAATTTCCTGTGCCAGTTGCTCTGCCATGGCAATTGCCCCCTTCATTCCCTTCAGGCCATCTGTCAAAACAACCTCCGCTCCATACGCTTTCAGTATGTTTCTGCGCTCAACACTCATGGTCTCTGGCATTGTAAGAATCACCCGGTAGCCTTTTGCCGCTGCAATCGCCGCAAGTCCAATCCCGGTATTGCCGGATGTAGGCTCAATAATCGTGCTTCCTTCCCGCAGCAGGCCTTTTTCTTCCGCATCTTCAATCATAGACTTTGCAATGCGATCCTTCACACTCCCTGCCGGATTGAGATATTCCAGCTTCGCGAGCAGTGTTGCCTCCAGACCATTTTTCTGCGAAAAACGTCCCAATTTCAAAAGCGGTGTTCCACCAATCAAATCCGTAATGCTGTCATATACTTTACCCATATTCTATTCCCCACTTTCCTAATAGGTTTACTTGGTATATATGAGATTACACCACTGTCAGCATTTTGTCAACAGGTTTTTCGCTATCTTTTGATAAAATGGAAATGCTGTTCACGTACTCAACACAGAATAGACAACCTTTTGTCACAAATCAAATGATAGAATGCAGAGGCAGTGTAAACACTTCCCAAATATAAACAGGAGGCATTCATATCATGAAATGCAGTATGAAAAAAAATCTGTCGTCTTTTCTTTCCCTTACGCTTGCTTTCTCGCTAACTGCGGGCTTCGGAATCAACGCCAGTGCCGAGGAAAGTGTAAAGACATCCACAGAGGATGTCTCAGAGGAAACATTTCCCGAAAACAGTACAGATACATCAGGCGTTAATAGCTATTATCTCGTGACAAATATGTACGGCGATGGGCAGAAGCCCTGGTATATTGTAATCGACTACGGCGTGGAACTCGACCCGTCAGGTGTCCGGGCAGACGATTTTGAAGTGGATAATTATGAGATTGAAGCCGTTTATACAAATTCAGAGGCTGCTCTTCCAGAGGGCAGCACATCTGGAAGTTTTGTACTAATTGAACTCTCCACCGACTATACTACCACAAACTACGGAGGAAGCGGCTCCGGCAATATTGAATCGGATGAGTATAATTCCTTCGGAAATGGCTCTTTGGGGGATGATTCACTTGAAGACGGCTCTGAGGACGGGCGTTCCCTGGGAGAAGACTCCATCGAAGGTGGTTCTTTCGGAGATGATTCTTTCAGTGATAATTCTGCGAAAGGCAGGGAGAATTCTGGTAATAGCGGAAACACAGAATTCCTCAGCTATGAAGAAAACGAAACGGAATCCGGCGATCTGGATACTTCCGGTTCAGGCAGTCGTGGCAACCGATCAGAGGTGGGTGACTTTGGTATAGGTGACTCTGACACGGACGACTTCGATGCATCCGATAAGGCAGACCGTTCCACGCAGGGCGGCGGCAGCAACAGCAGCAGAGGCTCCATGTTCTCCTCACAATCTGCGCTCAGCAACCAGCTGACCGTGACATTCCGGCAAACTGGCAGCATCACCTGCTCGGACGGAACGACTCTGGATGCGTGGACAGAAAGCTGTACCACCGATTATGAAACGAATGTAAATCTTCTGGTTGAAAACTTTTCCCAGTATATATTTACGCTCTCAGACGGCACTTCCCTGATGTACAGCCTGTATCTGCCGGATGATTACTCGGAAGACACCGAATATCCTCTTGTCCTGTTTATGCCGGACGCTACCGGAGAAGGCAGTGATGAATATCTTGCCCTGACGGAAAGCCTGGGCGGTGTGATCTGGACAACCGAAGAGTGGCAGAGTGAGCATGAAACTATCGTTCTCGTCCCACAGTATGAATCTTCCAATACCGAAGATCCTGCGTATACCATGGAGCTGGTCACCGAGATCGTCAGCCAGTACAGCGTAGACACGTCCAGAGAATATCTGGTCGGACAGTCCTCAGGAACCATCCGCTCCATCAAGCTGCTCATTGATTATCCAGATGAATTTGCCGGTGCCCTTCTGGTCGCCGGCCAGACCGATTCGGCCTACACCGATTCGATTGCGCAGCTGTCCACGCAGAATATCTGGATGATCTGTTCCGAGGGCGACGCAAGAGCCTATCCGGGCATGGCCGAAATCACAGAAGCAGTAGAAGCAGAAGGAACCGAAGTTACCATCGCCCAGTGGGCAGCCACACTCACCGATGACGAGCAGGAACAGCTGGCAGCGGAACAGGCTTCAGCAGGGGCCACGATCAACTGGAC
Source organism: Lachnospiraceae bacterium (assembly GCA_021202635.1). Taxonomy (GTDB): domain Bacteria; phylum Bacillota; class Clostridia; order Lachnospirales; family Lachnospiraceae; genus Choladousia. The sequence continues at coordinate 12,784 of JAJQCQ010000098.1, forward strand.
TATATTTGATAAGAATACGGTAATGAGAGATGATGTGACCTCCACGGACGCTACGGAGCACATGAACACCTGGCGCGTTGCTTACGACCTGGACGCTGTAAGAGAATGGCTGTTTGAACAGACAACCTGAAAATGGAATCACACGTATAACGAATATCAGGCCAGATAAGAAAGTTTCCCTTCTTCTCGCCCACACCTCGCGATGTAAACCTTGGGAGTTGCTATAAAGTTCATCGGTAGCTACGCCTATGTGGACTTTCACCACAGAACACGGGCATGCCCATCATACCCCAAAAAAGCAGGCATATTGCCTGCTCCTTCTGTTTATCCCTTCAAGCCCCTTTTCGCATCAAACTATTGCGTATTTCCTGATAAATTCTATTGCCTCCTCCGCTTTCTTCGGAATCGAACCGTCTTTCATTCCGCGCAACACATCCTCACCCAGGAATTCCAACTCCTCGCCGCGCACACCAAAGCCTGATTCAAAGAATCCGTGCGGCATGCAGCATCAAAAGGAAAGGGCGACCATCCGGTCAGGCTGCATATGACCGCTGCCCCTGATATGATAAGGAAAATAATATCTTTTTTGATTCCACCTAATTCCAATACCCATTCAAGTCTGGAAATCACTGCTTTCATATGAGTTCAGTTCCTCCTCTTTTCGCATACCGCCCGCCGCAATCCGCTCAAAGCTTTCATTGCTGAGCGAGTGACCCATCCGGCTTCCTTCTCTGTCTGCCAAAACAGGGTCAACACCGGCAAGCACCAGATTTTTCTCGAAAAAAATATGTTTACGATGCGTCTTCTCTGCTGTCAGAAATCCTTGCTCTGTCAGGTGCAGGCAATACTTTTCATCCATCAAAAGAAAACCATCCCGTTCCAGCGACAGAACCG
>JAJQCQ010000032.1 GCA_021202635.1 Lachnospiraceae bacterium
GTAACTGTTAACCAGTAGTCCTTATCGACTACATCATTATTATACTAGGAGATATAACAATTCCAGGTTGTCGAGGTGATATTGTGACAGAACGGAAAGAAATTCTGGATTATGGTATGACGCTGCCGGATGTGTATGTAGACGCGCCATTTCATGACGACAACTGGATATTGCTTTGGTATAAGAAGAACAAGCGTGCTTTTGCATGGACGTATGAGCGCAACGGAAACATCTGCGTCAATGTGAAGGTAGACCCAGAGTGGCGGGATTTTTGGAGGAGCGCGTATGAATCCGTCCTGCCGGGATATCACCAGAATAAAGAACACTGGAACACCATCATTCTGGATGGAAGTATTCCGGATGATGAGGTAAAGCGGATGGTCGCGGAAAGCTACGACCTGATTGTAAAAAAATAATAACAGAAAAAGTATGAAGCGTCTGTCGTAAATGACAGGCGTTTTTCTTTGGAGTCGAGTAGTCGGCTCTTTTTGTTTGCTTAAAAGTGAGGTGAGGATTGTGGCGACGAGTCGAATTAAGGGTATTACAGTCGAGATTGACGGCGATGCCACTGGTCTGTCAAAAGCACTGAGCAGTGTAAATAAAGAGATGAAGTCCACACAGTCCCAGCTTAAGGATGTGGAGAAGCTTTTAAAGCTTGACCCAACGAATACGGAGCTGCTGTCTCAGAAACAGAAGCTCCTCACTGAGGCTGTCTCTGAGACGAAAGAAAAACTGGAAACGTTAAAGACGGCTGCGGAACAGGCGAACACGGCTCTGGCAAATGGTGAAATCAGCCAGGAGCAGTATGATGCCCTGCAGCGTGAAATCATCGAGACCGAGGAGGAACTAAAAAAGCTGGAGACACAGGCGGAACAGTCCGCGACAGCGCTCCAGAAGATTTCCGCAACCGGCGAGAAGCTACAGTCTGTTGGTGACTCGATTTCTACGGTTGGTACAAAACTTCTGCCGGTAACGGCTGGCGTGGTGGCACTCGGAACTGCGGCAGTAACCACTGCGGCAAACTTTGAGACAGCCATGTCCAGCGTAAAAGCTCTGATTTCTTCAAGCTCCACGGATATCGAAGGCGATATGGAAAAGCTGGAGGAAGCGGCTCGTTCTGCCGGTGAGACCACAAAATTCTCCGCGACAGAGGCTGCCGAGGCCATGTCCTACATGGGTCTTGCTGGCTGGTCTGCGGATGAGATGTGCGAAGGTCTCTCTGGTATTTTGAACCTCGCGGCGGCTTCGGAGATGGATCTGGCAACGGCATCTGATATCGTGACGGACTACCTGTCTGCTTTTGGTCTGACTGCGGCTGACTCCGAAATGCTCGTAGACAAGATGGCTTATGCCATGAGCAATTCCAACACCAGTACGGAGCAGTTGGGCGAGGCATACAAAAACTGTGCTGCAACATCTACCCAGCTTGGCTATGGTCTGGATGAGACAACAGCAGCCCTGATGGTTATGGCGGACGCTGGTATCAAAGGCGGCGAGGCTGGTACCGCGCTCTCCTCTATCATGACTCGTCTTGGTAATAATACCTCCGGCTGTACCGACCTTCTGGCGGAGTATGGCATTGAAGTATATGACGCAGAGGGCAATGTAAACTCACTCTCTAACATCCTTTCCGGGATGCAGGACATCTGGGCTGATTTGACGGATGAGGAAAAAGCAAACCTCGCTTACGTGGTTGCCGGTAAAACAGCGCAGTCAGAGCTTATGACTGTCCTCGGTGAGACGACGGGAAGTTTTCAGGAGTACCAGGAAGGTCTGGCAGGATGTTCCGGCACGGCAGAGGACATGGCCGAGATTATGCAAGATAACCTCGAAGGCCAGCTGACTATTTTGAAATCACAGTTGCAGGAGCTTGCCATTTCCTTTGGCCAGATGCTCCTGCCAGTTATCAAAAATGTGGTGGGTGTGATTCAGAATATCGTGGACTGGTTAAATGGTCTGGACGATAGCACCAGACAGATCATTCTGACCGTAGCACTGGTAGCTGCGGCCATCGGTCCGGTGCTGATTGTGGTCGGTAAAGTTATTTCAGCGGTTGGAACCATCATGACGGTTATTCCGAAACTGGTGAGTGCTTTCAACATGGTAAAGAATGCCTTTTCCGCTTTGAGCGCGGTGATGATGGCAAACCCGATCATGATTGTGGTTGCGCTGATTGCGGCTCTGGTGGCGGCTTTCATTTATCTGTGGAATACAAACGAGGAATTCAGGCAGTTCTGGATTGACCTGTGGGAAAACATCAAGGAGGCCGTCACTGTTGCGGTTGAAGCAATCTCTGCATTCCTGTCGGAAGCATGGGAGACCATAAAAACAGCGGCGCAGACGGCATGGACTGCCATTTCGGAGTTCTTTGCGACAGTCTGGGAAACGATAAGCACCACGGTTTCAAATGTGGTTACTTCGATACAGACATTCCTTCAGACAGCGTGGAATACAATCCAGACGATTATCCAGACGGTGCTGACGACAATCCAGACGATATTTACTACCATTTGGAATGCAATCCAGACTGTGATTACGACGGTGGTTACGGCTATCCAGACATTCATCACGACTGCCTGGAATACGATTTGCACAATTATCACCACGGTGCTGACAGCAATCCAGACGGTCATTACCACGGTATGGAACGCGATTTCTTCCGTGATATCGACAATCGTCAATGGGATTTCTTCCACGATTTCAACGGTGTGGAATGCTATTTCTACTACGGTATCCACGGTGGTAAATAGCATCAAGTCGACCGTCACGAAGGTTTTTACAGCTATCTGGAATGGCATCAAAAATACAGTGTCCGGCATTTATAATACAGTGAAGGATGGTTTTAACAATGCGGTCAGCTTCATTACCGGGTTGGCTTCCTCCGCTTTCAGCTGGGGCGCGGATATCATAAACGGGATTGTGGATGGTATCAAAAGCTGTATCAGCAAAGTGACCAGCGCGGTGTCCGATGTCGCGGAAACCATCAAATCCTTCCTGCATTTCTCGGTGCCGGATGAAGGACCACTGACAGATTATGAGGACTGGATGCCGGACTTTATGGAAGGGCTGGCAAACGGTATTGAAAAGAGCCGTGGACTCTTACAGGGAGCGATGTCGGATGTGGCGGCAGACATGGTAATCAATCCGCAGGTGTCTGCGGCACAGATGAGCGGCGGTTATGGAAGCAACGGAAACGGCGGAGCGGACAATTCGGTTTCCAGTATCCTCTCCGGCATTCGCGAGATGGTGGATTCCCTGAGTGGTCAGAATGCTGGTATTATTTCCATTCCTGTATATCTTGGCAACTCGCTCTTGGATGAGGTAATTGTGGACGCGCAGCAGAGGCAGAACCTGCGCTCTGGCGGACGATAGGAGGTGTGCGTCTTGGCATTTATTCAATATTTAACTTTTGACGGAGAAGCTCTGCCGGAGCCTGATTCTTATGAGGTGTCGATGGAGGATGTGGAGGCGGACTCCTCCGGGGAGACGGAAGCAGGAACGACGCAGAGGGATGTGGTGCGCTTTGGCGTACACACAATCTCTGTGTCCTTTACTGTTACGGCAAAATGGCTTAAAAAGCTGACGGCATACAAGCAGCAGGCAAAAATCGTTGTGGAGTTCTTCGATATGGAAACAGCAGAGACTGCTTCTGCGGAAATGTATATCTCCGGTTATAAATCAAAACGGGAAGCGGATTCGTCATATGGTGGGTTGTGGAATGTGTCTTTTACGCTGAAAGAGTTTTAGATTCAGCTTTTAATCGGGCAAAACTTATGCTAGAATTCTGAGTGTACTCAGGTATAAATCGGAACATGAAGAAGAGCAGGAAATTACAGTATGAAAAAATATTTAGTTATCATGCTGGCTATTTTTGAAACGATAGCGGTTGTTCTTTGGTTGACGCTGGACAATCTGTTCTATTTATTCAATTTCAGTTATATAGGAATTGCCATAGCATTGGGCGTTTTTCTGTTTATTAGACAGCACAAAAATGCACGCCGGGTGACTCAATTGCTTGTCGGACTTTATATGTTAGTTTACCTTGGCCTTATATGTCGAGAGAATATGCAGATAGAAGGTTTTTGGTACTATCTTTTCACTGGTGTATTTGAGGCTGCGACAATTCATTACGCTGTTGCCAAGATAATCGGGCCGCTGGTTTTTGGAAGGGGATGGTGTGGTTATGCGTGTTGGACAGCAATGGTACTGGATTTCCTTCCATACAAGACTCCAAAGGCTCCAAGAAAAAGGATTGGCTGGATTAGATATATTACATTTGCTGTATCGCTTGTGTTTGTCTCTGCATTGTTCCTCGCCCATGTTGGACACATTGAAAGAATAATGTTTTGGGCGTTTATTATAGGAAATCTGGTATATTATGCTGTTGGAGTTATCTTAGCCTTTGCATTCAAGGATAACCGAGCATTTTGCAAGTACATATGTCCTGTCACAGTATTTTTGAAGCCAATGAGTTACTTCTCAATTATGCGGATAAAATGTGATAAATCAAAATGTATTTCCTGTGGAAAATGCAAAAGGGTATGTCCCATGGACGTTGATGTCACTGACAACTCACGAAAACGAGAAAATGGCACGGAATGTATTCTTTGTTTTGAATGCGTCAAGAATTGCCCGAAAAAAGCATTATAAAAATGTAGTATAAGCAATAACAGAAAGATTACCAAAAGCATCAGTCAGAAATGGCTGGTGCTTTTATTATGCCCTGAAGGGAGGTGCTTTGATGTATGCGGTGAGCGATGAGTTTTTGACAGCGGTGCAGGAAAACACCCGCACCTACTATTGGTCAGGAACGATTACAACGACTGCCGGGAAGGTGTATGACTTTGATTATAAGAACATCGTAAAAGGAAGCGGATACGTGACATCAAAGTGCTGCTCCAGCTCCGAGATTGAACTTGGTACAGTGTATTCCGCAGAGATGGGAATCACGCTCTACTCGGATGTTGACCGGTACACTCTGGAAGATGCCGTGGTGGAGCTATACTACCACCTGCTTCTGTCCGATGGAACATATGAGACGGTTCCGATGGGCATTTATGAGGTGGCTGAGGCAAACAGGACGCTAAACTGCCTTGAAATCACAGCCTATGATTATATGCTCCGCTTTGACAAGGACTTTTCCAGTACGGATTCAACCGGTACGGCATGGGGCTTTATTTCCTTATGCTGCACGGCCTGCGATGTGGAATGCGCCCACACACAGGAAGAAATCGAAGCGATGGCAAACGGAAATATCACGCTTTCCATCTACTCGGAAAACGACATCGAGACTTACAGGGATGTGCTCTATTACGTGGCGCAAATCCTCGGCGGCTTCTTTATTATAAACCGGACCGGCCAGCTGGAGCTTCGAAAGTATGGCACGGATGCTGTGATAGAGATTGAAAGCAAGCACAGGTTTTCAAGCAGCTTCTCTGATTTTATTACAAGGTACACGGCGATAAGCTCCACCAATCTCCGGACGGAGACAGCGGAGTATTATTCACTTGATCCGGATGACGGGCTGACCATGAACCTCGGTTCAAATCCTCTGCTGCAGTTTGGCCTGGAGGCGACCAGGCAGGAAATCTGCTTAAACATTCTTGATGACCTGCAGGCAGTGAACTATGTACCGTTTGACTCGGATACGATAGGAAACCCTGCTCTGGATTTGGGAGACGTACTCAGGTTTTCCGGCGGCTCAGCGGATGAGGAGCAGATTACCTGTATCACATCCTTTAACTGCATCATCGGCGGCAAGATGACTTTAAAGTGTGTGGGCAAAAATCCGAGGCTCTCTCAGGCAAAGTCAAAGAATGACAAAAACATTTCAGGGCTTTTAAGCCAGGTGGATGCTGCGGAGATTGCGATACACACCTATACGAACGCTTCTGCTTATACAATCGGGACTTCCAAGACCGAAGTTGTGAGCATCGAGTTTGCCGCATCACAGGATACAAGTGCGGAGTTTATCGCGCAGATACTGATTGACATCACAGCGGATGCGGTGACAAAGACAGCGACTGCGGAAGGAACGATTACTATTCCGGACGCGTCTTCTAATTCTTCTGAAGAAGCATCTGATGAAGAAAACGAAACAACATCCGGCACGGAAATATCAGTTTCGCTCCCTGTTAAATGGACAGAGGACGGCGAGGTGCTGGTCTATGTGGTCTATGAGTTAAACGATGATGAAATAACCGTATTCTATCCGGTTGAGACCTGGCACAGTGGCAAACACATTCTGACGCTTTATTATCCGATTTCTGATATCGCCTCGGATGTGCTGAATACCTTTAAGGCATATCTCAGGCTTGAGGGAGGAACCGGAACGGTGGAAATCGGCGGCTGCCTTGCTGTCATCACCGGTCAGGCGCTTGGTGCGACATACAAGTGGGATGGCACGTTGGAGTTTGAAGATGAATACACACCGTTTGCGATTGGCGGCGGACTTGCCGTGAAGTCCTTTAGCGACAGCATGGAATACGAGATGATTGAGCAGAAGGAATATGATTACACGGAGAGTGTGGCGCGGATTAGCATCGGCACTTTTGCTACTCCGTTTGATGCAGAATAGGAGGCATATATGAAACTGAAAGGAACAATGGTCATTGAACTGACCGATGTGGACACGGGGGACGTGGAAACCTATACGGAAGAGAACATGGTCACCAACGCGGTGAATAACATCCTCGGCGCTAATCCGCTGGGGATTTTTTATAACGTGGGTGACGGCTATGACACGATGCTGACGTGGAACGATTATCTCCTCCCGATATGTCCGAACATGATTGGCGGCATTCTGCTTTTCTCATCTGCTCTGGATGAGGACGTGGATAACATTTATCCGCAGTCGGATAACCTGCCGGTGGCGTATGCTTCCAATGATGTAAACGGCACCACCGACCTTGCCAGAGGGAGCCTTAACCAGACGGAAAGCAAGGCTCTGGACAACGGTTATAAGTTTGTCTGGGAGTTTACGGCGAGCCAGGGGAACGGCACGATTGCGGCGGCGGCTCTTACCGGGTCGCTCGGCGGTCAGTTTGCTTATGGCAACGACATCGGCGACACCACGGCTTATCTGCAGTTGAACCAGATGGCGATGGACGCGGATTTCTCCGACCAGACAGTGCTGTTTGAGGCGGTTAGCATTGATTTTGATAATGAATTGCTTTACTCGTTTGACTGGTCTGATTCCTCTGTAGTGATTAAGAAATCGCGGATTCCTGTTACATCTATCGGTCTTGTCGAGCTGCTGAATGACACTACGATTACGCTGGTTGATGAAACGGTCATTACACCGTCAACATTTAAGTTCACCACGAGCTATTATTCATATGGCGCGTTTATGGATGGTCAGGACGGCTACTGGTACGGTTTTTCCAACAGCTCCGGCAACTCAAGCGGCAGCGCGTCTATGACGTGGATTAAGATAAGCAAAACGGACTACTCCTACACCGAGGGCTCCTGGACGCTCTCCAATGCCACTCTTAAGAGTGTGGGATACCGATATCTGGCGAGCAACTATATGTATTTTTATCAGTATGCTTGTGTCCGTGATGATTATCTGTATGTCATGGCGTATGACGCGGCAGGGATTTATAAAATCAACATCTCCAACTCGGCTGATGTGACGCTGATTGATCTTGGCTTTACATCTGCATGGAAGGCAGTCGGTGAGACGGGAAGTGCCGCAGGCGTGTATATGCTCCGAGTGCAGGATCTGATTATCGGTTATGATTTTATCCTGACGGCAGATGATACAGTCATCGCGACAGTCGGAAGCACGAAGTTTGGACTCCTGTGTACGCAGATGTTCCAGTACAAGAACTTCCTTATCGGCTGGGTCTGTGCCATTGGCACGAACTACAGGCAGGCGTACCTGCTCACTCCGTACATGGCGACCATCAATAACCTGGACTCGTCCGTGGTGAAGGACTCCAGTAAGACGATGAAAATCACGTACTCACTGACAGAAGCGGACAGGGAGTAACGACATAAGCGGCTGGGGCTTTAAAACCTCTGCCGCTTGACGCTTTGGTGGGAAAGGTCACCGGGATGTCCGGCTGGATTACTTTTTGCGGGATTTGCGGTTGGAACCGTAGCTTACATGTGGCTCGGCTACCATCGGGAGCGGCTCAGGCGTTCTCTGCCTCCGCAGTTCGTCGAGCTCGCGGATTTTCTTTTCGAATTCCAGCTGAAGCTCCCTCTCGCGGATGGCATTTTCTTCCTCCTCGGAAAGCGTCCGGATGTGGATGGAACCTTCCTCGTATTCGACTACGAGGTGGGTGCCTACCGAGAAACCGAGGGCTTCAAGCCACTTGCCTTCCATCTGGATTTTGGGGAGCAGGCCGCCGTTCGCCTGGTACTTGTTGGAATACTGCACTTTGATGTTTTTTGTCTTCATGAAAAATCCTCCTTTTGGCTTCGCCGTCTGCGCGGCGGTGTTGTTTTTGGTAGTGTATTAATCACTCTGACGGGCGATAAAAGCAAGCACAATCAGAGGCATAAATTGTACAAATATCGGCACGGAAATTTGTGCTGATTATGATTTGGAAACTGGCAGCTGTCCTTATGGGAGAAACTGCTTTTTTTAATACAAAATGGAGAGCCTGCCCATTTAAGTGCGCTTTCGCGCAGGGGCAGGCCTACATCCCGAGCAGAGCTCGGGACAATAAAAGAAAGGTAGGTAGTGTTATGAAGGAATTTTGGAACCTGATTCAGATGGTTTTTACCGCAATCGGAGGCTGGCTGGGGTACTTCCTCGGCGGCTGTGACGGGCTGCTCTTTGCCCTGATTGCCTTTGTGGTGATTGATTATCTCACCGGGGTAATGTGCGCGATTAACGACCAGAAGCTTTCGAGTGAGGTGGGCTTTCGAGGCATTTGCCGCAAGGTCTTAATCTTTCTGCTCGTAGGTATTGGCAGCATTCTGGACGCGCAGGTCATTGGAACGGGAAGTGTACTGCGGACGGCAGTCATTTTCTTTTATCTCTCCAACGAGGGAATCTCCATTCTGGAGAACGCGGCGCACCTGGGGCTTCCGGTGCCGGACAGGCTGAAGCTCGTCCTGGAGCAGTTGCATGACCGCTCGGAGGATGAAAGCTCCAACGAAACAGAGACAGAAAACGATAATGAGGAGGACAACTGATTATGAATCTTGTAGAATCTATCTTAACCAAAAATCCCTGCTATACAGCCGGGAAGACCATCACGGTCAAGGGGCTGATGCTGCACTCGGTTGGGTGCGCACAGCCTTCTGCATCCGTGTTCATTAAGAACTGGAACAAGGAGAGCTATTCATCTGCCTGTGTCCACGCTTTTATTGACGGAAATGACGGAACCATTTATCAGACGCTCCCGTGGAACCATCGCGGCTGTCACTGCGGCAAGGGAACATCCGGCTCATCGGCAAATGACACTCACATCGGAGTCGAGATGTGCGAGCCGGGATGCATTACGTATTCATCTGGCGCAAACTTTACCTGCTCTGATACAGCGACGGCAAAAGCTGTGGCAAAGAGAACCTATGAGGCGGCAGTTGAACTGTTCGCGTATCTCTGCACGAAATACAGCTTAGACCCGACAGCGGACGGAGTGATTATTTCCCATGCCGAAGGATACAGCCGTGGTGTGGCTTCAAACCATGCGGACCCGGCACATCTCTGGAAGGGGTTGGGCTTAAGCTATACGATGGACACCTTCCGTGCGGCGGTTAAAGCGGCAATGGGAACGGTGAGTGCTAAAACGACCAGCGGCACACAAGCGACAGTCTTTAAGAGTCTGTCGGAGGCCGATGTGATTGCAAAGGTCGGTCCGCTTGCCACGGCGGACATGAAGTCTACTGGCATTCTGGCATCCATCACACTGGCACAGTTTATTCTGGAATCCGGCTATGGTAAGTCTGAGCTGGCACAGAACGCAAACAACTGCTTTGGCATGAAGAAATCGCTGTCTGGGAACACATGGAGCGGCTCTGCATGGGATGGCTCTTCGGTTTATACCAAGGAGACGAAGGAACAGAATTCTGACGGCAGCTATACGACCATTACAGCAGATTTCCGCAAGTACAGCTGTGTTGAGGACTCTATTACCGACCACTCCGCTTACCTGCTTGGAGCGAAGAACGGAAAGAAGCTTCGCTATGATGGCATTGCCGGAATGACAAACTACAAGGAAGTTGCACAACTCATCAAGGACGGTGGTTACGCAACTTCGCTGACCTATGTCGACAACCTGTGCAGCATCATCGAAAAATGGAATCTCACGCAGTACGATGCGGTTACAAGCACCGATACCATCATCTCTGAGTCAAGCCTTCCTGCGGTGCCGTTTACGGTAAAGGTTATCATCAGCGATTTGAATTACCGCGACCAGCCGTCCATGAGCGGCACGGTCAAGGGACAGACTGGCATTGGAACCTTTACCATCACCAAAGTGAGCAATGGCTGGGGTAAGCTGAAAAGCGGTGCTGGGTGGATTTATCTGCTGAACACCAGCTACTACACGATTGGCTCTACAGTGAGCAGCACTGCTTCTGCTACTACTTCTACTGCTTCTGCCAGCGCGTCATCCGTACCATACATGGTTAAGGTAACGATTACCGATTTGAACATCCGCACAGGTCCCGGAACTAACTATTCAAAGACCGGCAAGCAGACAGGCAAGGGAACTTTCACCATCGTGGAGGAATCCGCCGGTGAGGGTTCCACGAAAGGCTGGGGTTTGCTTAAAGCATATCATAGTACACGAAAAGGTTGGATAAGCTTGGACTACTACGAAAAAGTGTAATAACTGTAACCCAGATATGAATAACGCCCATCGGAGATTTCGGTCTCTGATGGGCGCTATTTTATTTAGATGGATATCTAACAATTCTTCCGTTCTTCCACCATTTGCATAAACCATTCTAACATTGCAGGACATTAATGTGAGAAAAATGAGCTTTCCTCTCGTCAAATTTTCTCTGCCCAGACCTTAAGCTCTGCTGCACCGGCATTGGCAGCGAAACGCTTGCCTTCCTTTAAAACGGCACCTTTACAGGACGCCTTCAGCTCTTCATTTGTCCATCCCATGCCGCTGCTGCCTGATGTTGCAAAGGGAATAATCTCTTTGCCGGTCAGGTCATACTGCTCCAAAAACGTGTTGATGATGGTTGGAGCCACATACCACCATATCGGGAACCCAACGTAGATAGTGTCGTAATCGCTTATATTCTCTACGCGGTTTGCTACCGGCGGACGGAAAGACTTATCATTCATCTCCACGCTGCTTCGACTGTTTTTATTCATCCAGTCTAAGTCTTCTTTTGTATAAGGAACCTCCGGCTGGATTTCATGCAGGTCTGCACCGATTGCATCTGCCAGTCGTTTTGCCAGAGCAGCGGTCACGCCGCTTGCCGAAAAATATGCCACTAATGCTTTCTTTGCCATAGTAAATGTCCTCGCATTCTATAATTATTTCAAAATCCCATACTGGCTGTCATCCACGGCTTCAAGCCACTCATTAGAGCCATTTTCTCCCGGCACCTCGACCGCCAGATGAGAGAACCAGCTGTCCGGCGCAGCGCCGTGCCAATGCTTCACACCAACCGGAATGTTGATGCAGTCTCCCGGCTTCATCTCCACAGCGTCTTTACCCCACTCCTGATAATATCCTCGTCCGGCCACGCAGATTAAAATCTGTCCGCCGCCTTTATCAGCGTGATGAACATGCCAGTTGTTGCGGCATCCCGGCTCAAAGGTCACGTTGAAAATGCCGACCTGACTGGTGGATATCGGTGCAAGGTAGCTCTGGCCGATGAAGTACTGCGCAAAAGCGTCATTTGGTGCACCAATCGGGAATACCATCTCCGCCGCATGCGCAGTCTTTGCGTCTGCAGCAACTCCTTCCTCTGCCCACACTTCTTTTGCCATATTAAATACTGCCCAGCCCTTCGGCCAGCCTGCGTAAAATGCAACATGAGTAATAATTGCCGCGATTTCTTTTCTGGTTACTCCTGCTTTCTTCGCGTTTTCCAGATGATACTTTAAAGAAGAATCCGTAATACCGGATGACATCAGCGCCACCACAGTAATGATACAACGGGTCTTGTGATCGATGTCTTCGTCATTCCACACTTTTCCAAAAAGGGTGTTATCATTCAGGTCCGCGAACTCTGGTGCAAATTCTCCAAGGGCATCCCGCCCTGCCGTCTGTACTATTTTCTCCATATACAAATGCCTCCAATCTGATACAGGAAATGCCATAAATCAAAAACTGAATCTGTTTGACACTTCTCTCTTCATGTGATATCATCATTCTAATACCTGAACCTAACTTTAGGTCAATACCCTATTTGAAAAATTTCTGTGAAATGGAGGTTATAGCTGTTATGTATACAATTGGCCAAGTTTCTGAGATGTTTGACCTGCCTATTTCTACTCTTCGCTATTATGATAAAGAAGGACTCTTTCCGAACCTGCAGCGCTCTTCCGGTATAAGAAAATTTTCAGACAGAGAAATTGAAACTCTGCGCGTGATAGAATGCCTGAAGAAATCCGGTCTGGAGATTAAGGACATCAAGCAATATATGGAATGGTGCGAACAGGGGAATGCGACTTATCAGCAGCGAAAAGAACTGTTCGAAAAACAGATAGAATCTGTCGAATCGGAAATGGAAAGAATGAAAGGTGTTCTTGCGCTTCTTAAGTATAAATGCTGGTATTATGATCAGGCCATTCAGGACGGAAATGAGAATCGGCTGAAAGCAATGAAACCGGAAGATATGCCGGAAGAAGTAAGACTCGCATATGAGAAAGCTCATAATTAAAAAAATCAAACACACAAATTCTAATGCCTGTTGGGGATTGGTTTCCCTGACAGGCATTTTTTGCCTGTCCTTAAAAATCCTTTTATCCACATTTTTTTAATTTTTCGTTCCGCCTGTCCTTTAGGAAATGAGGAAGGATGCACCTTCCCTCAGACTGGAGACGAAAAGCTATGACCAAAAACGAATGCGACAGCATTTTAAGACTGCGTGATGCAGGCCACACCTACGCGCAGATTTCCAGAGAGACAGGCATCCCAGTAAATACATTAAAGAGCTTCTTTCACAGGATTTCCAGAAAGGAAAAATCTGAGGACGAACAGCCTCGGTGCCGTGAATGCGGCGGCATTATCGAGCAGAAGCCTAAAACAAAGAAGCAGCTATTCTGCTGTGGGGAATGCCGACAGAAATGGTGGAACAGCCACCCGGAGGCGGTTCGTCGGAAAGCTGTTTACAGTTACACCTGCCCCTGCTGCGGCAAAGACTTCTCGGCTTACGGGAATGCCCACAGGAAGTACTGCTCTCACGAGTGTTATATCAAAGACCGGTTTATGGGAGGCGGCTGCCATGAATGAAGAACAGTTTAACGCAGAAAGGCTCTATTACATCTCACTGTCAGCTGCGAAATCCATGCTTGAAAAAGG
>JAJQCQ010000009.1 GCA_021202635.1 Lachnospiraceae bacterium
TGACCGGATGTGCAGAAAACAAGAGCACATCTCAAAGCTCTACATCCAGTCATGTAGTGAAAACCTATGATGGTCACACGAAAGTACGAACTTTTACAGGTAGTTATTGGAGTCCGCCTAAAGGTTCCCAAAAACTACCGGATGGAACAATCGTTGATTCCGAAGGATGTGTGATTGGAAATGATGGTACGGTTCATTACAACCCGAACAGCGTTGGATAAGCGCTTTTTCAATTTTTGGGGAAAAAGAGCGGGAACAGAAGCGGAATAAAAAGGCATACTGTCTGCATTTAAGGGCTTTGAAAGCCCTTATTTTTAAGGAAAAAATAGAGCAAAAGTGGTATCCGTGGAATTATTACTGTGAATGCTTATTTTTGTGTTTCTAAATGCGGACAAAGGAAACATGGTCGTTATTGCAATCGAACAACAAATATATTTGTAAAGTGGTCTGGGTCAATTTGGCCCAGACCAAAATTAATTCATTTCTTCTTTTTTCTTTTACCGGAATTTTTCTGCTGGTGGAGAGCCGCCCGTCCGCGCTGGCTAATGACCGTGCTCATTATGGGGGATTTGCGGACAATGCGCGCAAGGTTTTCCTGATCATCTGGTGAGAGCCGGTCATAATCAATCTTCAATGTCTGGCAGACTAAATACGCTCGTTTCTGATCGAGGCTTCCTTCGTAGTTCAGAGCATTTTCCAACATTTCCTGTACTTGTTCCGTGGTCGCGGCAGTATCATGATTCGTGTCGGCAGTTGTTTGGTCTTTCTGGTGTGCGGTCCGGATGTCCCTTACAATGGTATCCAGATCGTCATGGATTACGTGACTGTAGAAAATATCTTCATCGACTTGTGCAAGTTCTAATGTCCGGACGGTCACATCATGAGCATCCGGCGAGTATTTTTCAATAATGGTCTGCCGTGTTTTTTCCAGAAGCTGATTCATGTCATTAATATGCATATCTGCAATCCGATCAACGCAAATTTCAATATCTGTCAGAAGCTGACGAAATCCTGGATGGAGTACCAGTTCACAGAGCAATCGGTTATTGATACTGCCGCTGCTCAATAGATTTATCATGTCGTCATTCAGATGCAGAGCCTGCAGCTCTGTGTTTGGATGATTTTTATTTTCAGATAATCCCAGCAGATAATCGGTGGAGACACCGTAAAATTTCGCGAGTGTGGTGATGGCGACAGGACTGATGTCCTTGAAATCATTGGACTCATAATTGCCCAGAGCAGAACGCGACAGACCTGTCTGTTCCGATAACTGTTCCAGAGTAAGGTGCTTATCGACTACACGCAAATCTTTTAGCCGCTCCTGTATGGTCAGCTTTGTTTCCATGCCTGCTGTCTCCTTTCGTCTGGTCGGTTTTACCGACCGTTTAAGGGATTATAACAGATTTCCAAAAGCGTGGAAATATCCTTTTTCTCCCAGCTTTTCCTGCGTCTTGGACATACGGGAAAAGACCGCCCTATTTGGTACAATTCTTATAAAACAAGGGGTACATTGACAACTGAATAGCCGGCTGTGAGTGGAATATGCTTTCGGGGGAAGTGACGCGATGACATGAGCGCACCAAAGTGAGCAATACGCCGGGAAAAGAACCCAGCAGGAAAATTGTAGCAGAACCGGTGTAAATAATATTTTTTCATAACTATTTAATCAGGAAACTGCCGGGCTGTGTGACTCAAGGACGGTAGTCCTTGCCGGGTCAAGGGTGGAACGCCTTGCCCAGCTAAGATTGATGCCTTGCGTCAATCTATACTGGGTATTACCTGCCGCAAAAAGGCTCACAATCTAAGGCTGATTGAGACAGGTTTGAAAGAAGGAGATTTTGTTTTATGAAAATGACAAGGCACAATGGGCGCGCTGGCAAGAATGGAACTTACAATCCGAAGCACAATGACCGTCGGTTCAATCTGGAAAACAGTGAACACATTGACGCGGAGCGGGCAAGGAAAAATATTTATTGGGATATCTTTAACGGTTACCGATCTTTCGCGGATATGGATAAAGAGACGGAGCTTGCGGACACGTTTGAAGATGTGGAGCAATTATATTACTCACATTTTTACCGTGATTTTGTAGAAGGACAGAATAGACGGAACGAAAAGAACCGGCATACAGAACGCAACCGATCTGCTGACGATATCCGGAAGAACAAAAAGACCTGCCCGGAAGAATCACTCTTTCAGATTGGGACAATGGATGATCATGCTCCGCCGGAGGTATTGCTGCAGGTGGCGTTGGAGTTTATGGATGCATTCGAGAAAAGATTCGGTTCCCATATCCATATACTGGACTGGGCGCTTCATGCACTGCACCGTTTCCTTGGTGCGCCGGAAGATGATTTCAGTTACGAAGTGCTGAAGTTGTTTATGATGGGCTGCATTGAGCGTGTCTATCATCCGGGCTGCAAGTTTGACTATATGCTCTGTCTGGTCGGCGGGCAGGGGGCCGGAAAGTCGTCGTTCTTCCGGCTGCTGGCAATTCATGACGAATGGTTCTCGGATGACCTTAAAAAACTGGACGATGATAATGTCTATCGGAAAATGAGTGGCCATTGGATTATCGAAATGTCGGAAATGCTGGGCATAGGAACAGCAAAAAGCACGGACGAGATCAAATCGTTTTTAAGCCGTCAGAAAGAAACCTACAAAGACCCGTATGACAAATACGCGCGGGACAGGCTTCGGCAGTGTGTATTTGGAGGCACTACCAACCGGATGGACTTTCTTCCTCTTGACCGGACAGGCAACCGTCGGTTCCTGCCGATACTGGTGGATATGGACAAAGCGGAGGTTCATCTTCTGGAGAATGAGGCAGAAAGCCGCGCCTATATGCTCCAGATGTGGGCGGAGGCTATGGAACTGTTTCAAAGGAAAGAGTATGAGCTGAAATTTCCGGAATGTCTGGAAGCCCAGCTTCTGGCGATTCAGAAAGAGTGTATGCCGGATGACAGCATGGCGGGCATTATTCAGGTCTTTCTTGATCAGTTTAAAGGAGAAGCAGTCTGCACCTTACAGTTATATCGGGAAGCGTTAAAGCATCCCTTTGACCGGCCGACGAACCGGGAATCGCGTGAGTTGAATGACATCATGAACAACAGCGTGATCGGCTGGAAGAAATGTAAGAAACAGCGCCGGATTCCGGGATATGGACAGCAGCGTGCCTGGGAACGTGACGGGAGCGGACAGAGCGGCACCATAAATGTTAACGAAGCCGGGGAAAAATATGTCAACCATGTCAACGAATCAGACGGTCTGCCGGATGGCTTTGAGCCTGTTCCGGAGCAGATGGAGCTGCCTTTTTAGCTGCTTTTGTCAACAAAAAGCAAAGTCTGTTGACACCGCGTTGACAGGTCTGTTGACAGCTTATTTCCTTTATTTACAGGCTTTTCCCGATTCTTTTCTTTTATCAACAAAAAAGAAAGAAAAAAGAAAAAAATTGCGGATGAGGGGCAGGGAAAGCGAAAGAAAAAGTTTTTTGACGCTTGTTGACGGAAATCGTTGACACCCCCTGCCGGCCTCGTTCCCTATTAGATGGACAGGCACGAAAAATGCCGGATGTCAATATCATAAAAATACCAGGACATGAAAGGAAGTGATAACGATGCGAAAGCCAACATACTACCTCTGGCGAAGTGATTTTTCATCGCAACAGGATTTTGAAGCAGAGCGGGAAAAATATTCCAGAATCGGCTTCCGGGTTGTCACATTCCTGGATGGCCCGACGGATACCGACATCAACACTGGAATCAAAGCTTTGATAAAAAATCACTGGGATAGAAATTGAAGGTAGTGAACAGTTATGAAATCAGATAGTGTGCACATCAGGAAGGGCTTCGACCAACCATTTGCAGCTGAAATCAAATTCTATCCATTCACCATTTTTATATTTTGCAACACTTGTAAACTCTGACGTGTTATCAAAAATTTCGACAACATCGCACAGGGGGATGATGGTTCTCAATGCGGTCATGGACACAGAATATCTTTTTCTTACCGTAGCTTCATCTATTCCGTGACCGCCTTTTTGAACCCGCTGCTGTACTCTCTGGACTGCCAGATCGGCGTTTTCCAAACCAATATAAAAAAGTTTTATCAGATAGCCGTTCTCTCGGGCTTTCTGAACCGTTGAGAAGATAGAGCGTCCTGAAAGAGTGGTTTCCTGATTAAAGGATACTCCATCTTCAATATACTGATGCAATTTTCTTACACATTCCTGCATGGCAGCAATCTGATCATTTGTATTTCTCCAGTCGCCACCGTTTTTCAGCAAAATCTCATCCGGGTTGATTCTGGCCTCATCGGGAGCTTGGGAAACTACCTTGTAGATGGTAGATTTACCGGCACCATTTACACCGGCATAAAGAGTGTAAGTCTTTCTGTTGTTCATGTAGTTATGCCTCTTTTATGATCTTCTTCTGCTTCTGCTGCATGAAAAAATTACTCATGGTCCGAAAGAACCGAAGTTCTTCGGCGTCTGTAATATTGGTTGATTCGTCTAACAATTCTATACTAGGATCAAAGGTCTTCTGACACAGCAAATACGCTTCGTGAATTGCTCCTGTTTTTTCAGTCAATTATCTCATCTTCCTTTCCTTTTCGAGCCATTGTACGGCTTTTTCAGTATTATACTCCCTAAAACTATCTCTGTCCATTGCCGCTTAGATATAAAAAAATGAAATTTTTATAGACAATCCCTTTTTTCAGATATATAATACATTTACATTGTGTTAAGGTATTATTATTACATCGGGGGGGGACGCATATGAATGCAGGCTATGTCCGTTTATCCAGAGATGACGACCATAAGAATTACGTTTCGATAGAGAACCAGAAATTAATCATTAATCAATACGCTGCCGAACAGGGAGAAGCGATTGACCGCTGGTATGAAGATGATGGTATTTCCGGTTACGTTTTTGACCGGCCGGGCTTCCAGCAGCTCATGGAGGATCTGGACAAGGATATTGATACTGTCTATGTGAAAGATTTTTCCCGCCTTGGCAGACATAATGCAAAGGTTCTGCTGTTGCTGGATGAATTTCAGGAGCGCGGGAAACATTTGATCGTCATTGATGATAATTATGATTCCATGGACTCCAGTGATGACACTATTGGTATCAAGACATGGTTTAATGAGCGGTATGTAAAGGATACCAGCAGGAAAATCAAACGCGCCATTGACGCCAGACAAAAAGAAGGGACTTTGATCACGCGGCCGCCTTTTGGCTATCGGCGGAATGCGAAGGATAAGACGATTCTGGAGATTGTTCCAAAGGAAGCGGATGTAGTGAAGGAGATTTATGAACTTTATCTTTCCGGTTCCGGTTATCGTAAGATTTCGCTGTATCTGACGGAACATGGAAAACCGACGCCGTCTATGATACAAAGAGAGCGCGAGCTTGAGGAAGGCCGCCTGTCGAAGCGAACCGTTGCTTCCAAATGGTCTGACGGCATGGTCAAGGAAATTCTGGACAGCGATTTTTATATTGGGACTTTTCGCCTGAAAAAAAGGGTGAGAAAAACGGTTCATGGAAAAGATAAGCGTGTTCCGAAAGAAGAACAAATCGTTTTCGAGAACCATCATCCGGCTATCATTGAAAAGGCGACATTTGATCTGGTACAGGAATTGAAGGAAAAACGCAATCGGACGAACTATCGCGGCAGCCGCGGCCAGTGGTTGGGTTCGGAAATTCCCAACCCATTCGGAAGCTGTCTGTTTTGCAAGGACTGCGGCAGCCGTCTCACGCCAATCAAACGCCAGACGTCCAGCCGGGAGCACAAATATTATATCTGCACTACCTATAATACGAAAGGCAGGCAATACTGTGCAAAAGCGCATCTAATAGAAGAAGAAGACCTGATGGATGATGTTCTGACTTATATCAAAATGTGCCGGAACGCGTTATGCGAGGTGATTGCTACCTATGATATGAAGGATTTTGAAGCAGAAAAAAAATCTCTGGAGGAAAAGCGTCAGGAACTGAACGCAGCAATCAATGAACGAAAAGGTCAGCTAAAGGTGCTTTTTTCACAGAAAGTAAAGGATCTGGCAGCGGCGGCAGGAAATGAGGAACTGGTAAATGAGGCATATGATTCCATGCAGAAGGATTTGTTTGCCCAGATTCATGGTCTGGAAATGCAGTTGAAAGAGCTGAATGAAACCGAACTGGAGACGCCGGATGTGAAAGACAGACTGAAAAACGCTCTGGATGTGGTGGACAAGATTATTGCCGGCGGGAATCTGGACCGTAAGGACATAGAATTGCTGATTGAACGCATTGAAGTGGATGAGGATGGGATGCCGGAGATTACATTAAAATATGGCTTATCGAATCTGATCCATTATAGCCCGGCTGACGAGATGAACCGCCGGGAAAATACCATCATTGCCATTGTGATGAAGCTGATCAGTGAAGATGAGCGTGGCTACACATCCGCGAAATATTTATCTGCGCACATTACGGAGCTGGGCTTTGCGAAATCAAAAAAAAGCATCCTGCCTTATATTGAGCTGATGAAGGAGCTTAGTATTCTGGAGGATACGGATAATTCGCTGAAACCATACAAAATTGTGAAACCAAAGGAAGAAATTGCAGCGCTTATCAGCAGGTATGTACCCGGTTTGCCTGCGGATATGACTGCAGAACAGCTATCGGACAGATATTTACATTTTGATAAGTACGACGGGTGGCATGCCGGAAATGGTATTTGAGTATATTCTGAAAGAAAATGGGATTGATCCTTCGGAAGTAAATATAAACCAGTCCATTGATTTTGGCTCTACCGCGGCGGCGTTTTCCGGAGGCCAGGGCGATTATACGATTGAGTTTGAGCCGAGCGCGACGGCGCTGGAGCAAGAGGGTGTCGGCTATGTGGTGGAGTCCCTTGGAACGGCGTCCGGCTATGTGCCTTACACGGCCTATTGCGCGAAGGAAAGTTATCTTGAGGAGCAGCCGGAGGTCATTCAGGCTTTTACGAATGCCCTGCAGAAGGGTATGGACTATGTGAATTCCCATACGCCGGAAGAGATCGCGGCTGTCATTGCGCCGCAGTTTCCGGAGAATGATGAAGAGACGATCGCGACGATTGTGAAGCGCTATTACGAGCAGGATACCTGGAAAGAGGATCTGATTTTTGAGGAGGAAAGCTTTGCGCTTTTGCAGGACATTCTTGTGAGTGCCGGTGAACTCAAGGAGCGTGTGCCGTACGAGAAACTGGTAACGATCGAATTCGCTGAAGCGGCGGTGCAGTAGTTTTTTGTCGAGCAGGGAGTCTGACGAGAGTACTTCCTGCTCGATTCCAGTCTGTCTCCGTTATGCTTCTTTATATGCGGAATTCCCTGTTTTTACCGGAATCCCGTTTACTTCCACGGAATCGTCCATCGGGATCACAAAGCACAGCCGCCCGTCGATCATCTGTGTCTCTATCAGGTCTGCACATTCAGGTTTTACGGAAATAACAATGTTGGGCGTCTTGATCTCAAATTTTCTGGTGTTGGCGACATTTGTCACATAGAGCTCGGCCTGGGTGCTTCCGGATGCCTGTTCAAACTCTTCGTCAAAATGCTCGAGCGTCTCGTCATCTGCGCCGCTTTGAGAGAGGAGACGCCTGACATCGCCTTTGTCAAGCAGTACCGGGTTGGGGTCATCTTTGTGCTCTTCCAGCAGCTCGTTGAGCGAAGCGTGGATGTTTTTCACTGTCTCATAGGTGCAGGAATCGTTCAGCGTATCCGCGACCAGTGCGTTGAAGGTGTCCTTCTGCGAACCCGCAGAGAGCGGAAGCTCACAGCCGAGCAGCTCCCGCGCAAAGCCGGCGTTTAATTCATCCGGGTTCTTCGAATAGTAGAGCAGGCTGTGAATGTCTGTGTTGCGGTCCGTGAAGGCCGGGAACAGGAACCCAGTGACGGGTGGCTCCACAAACCAGTCGCGGATGCGCTCGCTGATGGTATTGGTATCTTCGTGATAGCACAGTCCCGGCTTTGACAGCTGTACCGGACAGATGGAGCAGAGCAGAAATTCATACACATACTCTGAGGCATCAATCTGTTCGATGCCATCTGTGCCTCTTTTGGGGATATCATAGGCGCAGTGAATCAGGACAATATAATAATTCTCCGGATACAGAAAGGTCTCGATCACCTTATCGTAGAATTCGTCGAGCAGGTCATCGTCTTTTAGCTGGCTGGCGCGGAGCTTCATCAGATATTCCTGCGCGCCTCCGCCTGCTTCCTGTTCCAGCGGAAATTCCATATCCAGCAGATTCCGCCCGATTGAGCCGGAGAGCGTTTTTTTGAAAATATCAAAATATTTGAACATTTCTTCTTCCGGCAGAGAGAGAAATGCCTCTTTTAGCTTTGTTTTTTTGTTCTTTTCTGCGTCTATATAACAGCCGCACACACGGGTGATCGGCGTGCGGTCCGGGTGAAACAGACGTTTCAGTTCAGTGACTTCTTTCTTATTCATAGGTAATCTCCTCGTATCATAAGTTCAGAACAGGTACAACGGTACTCCCCAGGTATTGATGACGTACAGCAGCATCAGGTGCACCGGGTAGAACCAGTAGAAAAAGTATTTGAGCGAAATTCCGCGTTTTCCATTGTAAAACCAGATCGGAATGAACGCGAGCGGGGCGGGTAGCTCCCAGGCAATTGCGGCCGCGCCGCCAATGCATTGATAGAGTCTCACCTGACGGGTCAGGTACAGCACCGCAATCAGGAAAACCCCCTTATAATTATAGTCCGTGTCCATTTTCAAAGCGACGAACATGCCGAGCGCGATCGGGAGAACCGAAAGCAGGATGGGCCGTTTGCCGTCATCTGTAATCTGGCGGATGCCCATCAGCACGAGCAGCCCGATCAGCAGGGTGAAATAGACATTCTGCTTGTCCGGATAAAACCAGCTGCCCTTTAGCGCGATGTCAAACGGAATCTCCGAGATCAGGGCGAACACAAAGAGCCGGCCCGCATATTTGCGCGGGTTTCGTGTGTGCACGAATCCTTCTACCAGCAGAAAACAGAAGATCGGAAACGCCAGCCGCCCAATGTCGCGAGAAAGATTATAAGCGCGAATCCAGGTGCTCCGCAGAGCTGTATTGGATGCGGAGGCAGAAAGGGCGATGAGCGAGCGAATCACGGTCGCGCCGGTGTGGTCGATGAACATGGTAATGATGGCAATCAGCTTCAGCGTACTGCCGGAGAGGCCGACGGATTTTGTTTGATCTGTCATGAGAAACACTCCTTTGTTATGCTCCTTTGTCTGGCAAAAACAGCAAATAAAAAGGAGCGCAATCAGCATACTTGTTTTTGAGATATTTGTCAAGAAAAGGACGTAATTTCCAATTGACAAACATATGTTCGAATCTTATAATAAGACCTGTCAGAGGCTCGCATTGTTTGCAGTACAGAGGAGGTGGATGTATGGAAAGTCCTGTGAGGCCGCGTATGGAGCGCGTATATGTGAAGGTAAATTCTGATTTTGATTCGACTGGTTATATGCAGCCATGTAAGATCACATGGAGCGATGGGCGGACATTCACGATTGACCAGGTGCGGGATTTTCGCCCGGCGACCTCTCTCTATGGGCTGCATGGGGACTGTTATACGGTCGTGATTAATGGGATTGAAAAGCATTTGTTTTTCGAGAGGCTGGATCAAACGTTTGGAGGGCGCTTTGGGCGCTGGTTTGTGTTGGCGGCACCAGAGCAAAACTGCCACCACACTGTGTGCGGATAAATGCTTCGCACACAGATGCGGCGGCAGTGTAACAATTTACTTTCTGAGACGATGTCCTGCGGCAAGCCTGAGGATGCTTTACTGCGCCAGCAGCATCAGAATTTCATTGCTTCTGGAGATGAACTTTGTCATTTCATCCGGCTGGAGCGGTTTGTGCGCGATCATGGCCAGATCGTAGAGCTGCTCGCAGATCATTGGTACCTTGTCGGAGTCTTTGTGGTCGACGATGTACTGTACCAGCTTGTTGTTTGCGTTCAGCACGAGGGTTTCATCCCCTCCGAACATGGACGGATCCATCCCGTACATATTGTACATTTTCATCATTTCCTGCATCCGGCGGCTCTCTTCCGAGAGGGTGATCATGGAGGAGATGTTCTCATTCTTCAGCTTTTCTACCTTGACATCGAGCTTTTCTTTGTTCAGTGCCTTGCGGAACACTTCGGTCAGTGTATCCGTTGTCTCTTTGAGGGACTCCGTGTCGGTCTCTTCTTTTACACTATCGGTGACGTCCGCGTCGATGCGCTGGAATTTCACCTTCTCATTGAGCTGCTCCACATGGGAGATGAACGGCGTATCAATGTTGTGCTTCAGAATGACAGCGTTCATGCCGGACTCACGGAACATATTGATGTACTGGCTCTGCTGTACCTCATCGGTAACGTAGTAGATGGTCGTTTTTTCCGGCTCTTTTTCTTCTTCGTCATCGACATCAGCGTCCACATCTTCTACGACATCATCGGCACCAGCGTCTTCTGTATTTGCGGTATCTGCATCTGCAGCGGTATCGCCTTCCACGACTTCGTCTGCGACGGTTTCTGTATTTTCCGCAGCATCCGTATTCTCAGAGGCTGCATCGGAGTCTTCTACGACCTCGCCTTCCGCAGATTCAACTGTGCCTTCCTCCACAACATCCTCTGCGGTCTGCGTTGCTTTCTTTTCTTCCTCTGCTTTCAGAAGATCTTCAAGAGACTGGTATTTTCCGTCAATGTCCCTGTAGAGGATGTAGTCGTTCATTTTCTCACTGAACTTATTGTCCTTGATGCAGCCGTACTTGATGAACGGGCTGATGTCGTCCCAGTATTTCTCGTAGGATTCGCGGTCGGTCTTGCACATACCGGTCAGCTTGTCCGCTACCTTCTTGGTGATATAATCGGAAATCTTCTTTACAAAACCGTCATTCTGCAGTGCGCTTCTGGAGACGTTCAGCGGCAGATCCGGGCAGTCGATGACGCCCTTTAAGAGCATCAGGAATTCCGGGATGACTTCCTTAATATTGTCGGCGATGAAGACCTGGTTGTTGTACAGCTTGATTGTACCCTCGATCGAATCATATTCCGTATTGATCTTCGGGAAGTAGAGGATGCCCTTCAGGTTAAACGGATAATCCATATTCAGATGGATCCAGAAGAGCGGCTCCCGGTAATCCTGAAAAACCTTGCGGTAGAATTCTTTGTATTCCTCTGCGGTGCAGTCATTCGGATGCTTCGCCCACAGCGGATGTGTATCGCTCAAAGAAACCGGACGCTTATTGATTTTCACACGCTCACGCGCTGGGGAAATCTCGACGGTCTCTTTCTCGCCGTTTTCATTTTCTTTCTCTTCGGTCTTGGCGTCCTCGTGGATGTGTTCGACGACAACGTCATCCTCCCGCAGCTCGTTTTCATCAATGGTCTCATATTCCTGTTCCGCGTTTGCCTTGGAAAGGAAAATCTGTACCGGCATGAAAGAGCAGTATTTTTCAATGACTTCGCGCATGCGATATTCATTCGCGAATTCCAGACAGTCTTCACTCAGAAACAGTGTGATCTCTGTACCGACTTCACTGCGGGTGCCTTCTTCCATGGAATATTCAGTGCCGCCGTCGCATTCCCAGTGAACCGGCTTTGCGTCCTTCTGATAGGAGAGGGTGTCAATGTGCACCTCATCCGCCACCATAAATACAGAGTAGAAGCCCAGACCGAAGTGCCCGATAATATCATCCTCAGTCGTCTTATCTTTGTATTTTTCGAGGAAATCGGTCGCGCCGGAAAATGCGATCTGGGTAATGTATTCCTCGACCTCATCAGCGGTCATACCAAGGCCGGTATCGATAAATTTTAGCGTCTTCTCCTCCGGGTTCACGATTACCTGGATACGCTTTTTGTAATCCTCCGGGAAGGTATACTCGCCCATCATCTCGAGCTTCTCCAGCTTGGTGATCGCGTCGCAGCCGTTTGAAATCACCTCGCGGGCGAAAATGTCATGGTCGGAATACAGCCATTTTTTAATAATTGGGAAAATGTTCTCACTGTTAATGGAAAGACTTCCTGTTTTCTTGCTCATACAATCACTCCTTAAAAATATATAATAGGTGTTTTGTCTGCTGTGCTAGAGCGGGGGCAGAAATCCCGATCTCCCATAACACGCTTCCCGCAGGGAGAGTTCTGGCGATGCCGCCGCAAACTGACAACATAATAATACCGTCTTGCTGAAATGTCAAGAAAAAAATCAGCACTCAATTGAAATGAGTGCTAACAAATATTTGAAGGGATATTTACGATAGGAAAGGAATCTGCTTCTGTCGGAAAAATTTCTCCAGCATATCGTCCCAGGCGTGTTCGAGCGAACGGTCAAGTGTGAAAGATTTCATTGACACTCCGCTGACGCAGGAGATCGTCTTGCCGTCAAAACGGATATTCAGAAACAGACCGTCCACCTGCTCCGGGGAAATGGGCAGGCCGCCCTGAGTGATCAGCTTCTTGACATTGTGTGGAGCGAGTCGGAAAACAATGGAAAAGCGCAGGGGTGTGTGCCGCCCCTTTGTCAGGTCAAAGAAGAATGGACGTACCCGCTTCCACAGGGTATAGCCGGACTTTTCTGCAATCAGCTGATCTGCTTCTGAGGTGTCCAGGTAATCCGGGTGAAAGGTACCGTCAACCTGGAATGTGGCAAATGTAGTAATGGATGCTTCGGAGAGCAGAAAGGTATCGAACGTATCATCAGTGAGGAGTTTTTTCACAAACCCCAGATTGTCCTGAATCTGGTAAGAACGCACAGAGGAGACCTCCTTATTGGAAAATAGTCATTCAGAACCGCAGACTGCCTGCTGCACTGAACTGTTCCGGAAAATTAATCTGATTATACATGAGAATTCCCCTGTATTGCAACCTGGAAAAACAAAAATATGAAAAAACAAAATTTCCTC
>JAJQCQ010000091.1 GCA_021202635.1 Lachnospiraceae bacterium
TATTATAAACTATTTACTAAAATAATCAAGTATAATTTAGCTGGTTTTTCATTTCTACGGTATTTTTTACGTTTTTACCAATTTTTTAACACTATTTTTATGCACTTTGCTCAATCAAACCCTATTTTTTCATTTCCGCAGACTATTCTCAAATCTAAATTCCCGTTTTAAATTAGTTGTTGAATTCTTAAATTATTTATTATCATCTTTAATTCTAATCGAAATACCCAGAAATCTTAGTTTCATCCAGGCAAAGAAAGCCTGCCTCTCTCCTCACGAAATATAATTATTTCCGCTATATTCCCTGTCCCAGATTCGATTCAGATAATAACAGAATCTGCACCCGTTCATTTCGAGCTGGCGGTCGAACCTCCCGTCCGGTGTCAGCTTGCGCATAAAGCAGAAGCAGCCGCGTCCGTCTGTGAGCTCCAGGTGTTTTTCAAACCCGGCTGCCCGCATTGCCTCCGCCACGCTCTTCACCATGTGAGGGCTGCGGCGCGCGTAGACCGGAATCCCATCTTTGGAATCAACGGACGCAAATCGGTCTTCGTAGGGGACATAGTATTCTTCCCCTTCATTCGCGTGCCCCTCCAGAATGTATTTTGCGGTACGATAATACTTATCCACATACGCAGCGTCATGGATTCCGTTGCCGGCACAGAGAATATCAAAGTAAGGACGGATCGCCATCCAGCGCTCCAGATTACGGAAGGAGTGTTCTACCGAAATCCGGCTGTCAAAAAAGTTTCCATTCAGTTCATCTCCGCAAAAGAGAATCCGGTTTTTCCGATCCAGAAACTGCAGGGAACCGCGGCAGTGTTCTTCGATGTTGAACACCTCAAGTTCCCGGCCTTCCAGGTTAAAGACATCCCCATCCTTCAGGAACACCACCGGGTAATCGTCCGGATATTCCAGAACCGTATGCTCTCCAAATGGCTGGCAGCGCCCCGCATAACTCTTTTCAGACATATACACCACGTCAAAAAGATAATTATTCGCCGTGTGATCCCAATGATTATGCGTATTGATCAGGCGATAGAGAGGCTTCGTTGAGAGCGTCTGACAAAAAGCACGAATATTACCTGCCCCAGAGCCCCCGTCAATGCAAAGCAGCTCCTCTTCGCCTTCCAGCACATAGGTATAATCTCCGTCGCTCAGCACCTGCCAGGTACCGGGAGCAATTTCCTTCGCCCGAAAATAAGGCTCACTCATAGGCTGAATATTCCCATCCTCATCCTCAATCAAAATCTTTCGAAGCGGTGAAAAATCAATCGGATCCATATTTCTCTTCCAGTGATTCTACATTCCTCTTTTCTTTTTTCAGGATCAAACTTTTAGCGAATTATCTAAATATTCATTCAAATCAATCCCACCGGTTTCTTTTCGATGAAATTTAACAGAAATCGTCTTCAATTTATTTAATAAACTATTTACTATATTCTTCTGAATATTGACAGGAAATAGTAAATTGTATATAATTTAACAAAAATAACAGTTTACGTGTAAAATTGTATTGGGAGGAATCGAGCATGGCAGTATCGGCAAAAACAATCGCGAAAGAACTGGGGCTGTCTCAGGCCACCGTATCTCTGGCTCTGCGCAATATGAGCGGCATCAGCGAGGACACCAGAAAAAAGGTTCTGGAGAAAGCGACGGAATTAGGCTATCGCAAAACCGTCGTATCGTCCGCAGATACTTCACGCTTTATTTCTCTTGTCATATACAGAAAATACGGGCTTATGGGATCAGACAATCCATTTTTCACCCTTCTGGCTCAGGCAATTGATTATGAAGCCAAAAAAGCCGGCTATCAGGTACTGATCTCTTATTTTTACAGTGATCAGAATATCCAGGATCAGCTGTTCGCCCTGAAAAACACCGCCTGCGTCGGCATCATCCTCCTGGCCACGGAAATGTCAGACGAGGATATGGCTCTGTTCCAGTCCATCGGGATACCTATGGTGGTGCTGGACCGCAATACGCCGGAGTTTGACTATGACAGTATCTCCATCAATAATTCCTACGGTACGCAGTGCGCGACCGAATACCTCATCCGTATGGGACACACAAAGATCGGTTACCTGCACTGCGATATTGACGTCCGTAATTTCCATGAGCGAATGGATGGCTACTACCGTGGCCTTGCGCAGCTTCCCCATCCGAAGGAATCTTCGCGTTTTCTCATCAACCTCCCGTTGGACTCCGAAGAAATGCTGCCTGCCATGGATGCCTGGCTTGCGGCAAACCCGGAGCTGCCTACCGCCTTCATCGCAGATAACGATTCGACCGCCTCCCCCTGTGTATTTGCATTGCAGAGGGCTGGCTATCGTATCCCGGAGGATATTTCCATCATTGGCTTTGACGACATCCCACTCAGCAAAATCATGCAGCCGCCCCTCACCACAATGGCGGTTTCCAGAGAACAACTCGGGCGGCATGCGGTTGAGTTCCTGATTCGACGCATCGAAGATAATCCAGAAGGAACCGTTTGCCTGCAGGTAAAGCCGGTTCTGACCGAACGAGGTACTGTGCGGAAGCTATAAGCTCAAACAGGCGATCTTTTCCGAGGACTGCTGCTCCATAACAGAGCACCGTCATTCTGATTCCAGCATGCAAAATCATAAGTTCCTGACAAAAGATCTATATTCTGCGGGCAATCAGTGCGATATATTGCTTCGCCGGAAGCTCAATATGGGAAAATCCCTCATAGACGCCAGCATCCGTGACTGTCATATTCCAGGTGTCAACTATTTCAATCCGGTAGGACGCACCGTTCGGCAAAATCCATTTCCGGAAGGAAGGCCGATTATATCCCAGATAAGTCAGGATAAAGGACGGTGCCTGTCCGCCTTCCGCAGGCATTCTCTCGGATTCCGGAATCGCGCAGGGAGCATCCCACGCCATCTTTACTGGCTTCAGCCCTTCGGCCGGGAAGGTACCCGCAATTCTTGCCAGGAACTTCAGGCGTTCGTTTGCCGTACCATGCAGAGTGCCGCCGTGCGACCACCAAAGAATGTCTTCCGGATGCACATAGGTCTCACCATGGCCGACATAACCGCCGCGGCACACACCCTCCCAGAAGCGGCGCACCATCTCTTCGCCTGTGATATTACCCCAGCCTTCTTCAATATCGCCCTCATAGCAGACCTCATCCATGACCACAGGCTTCCCATACCGGATCCGGTACTCATCTACCATCTCCGTCGTCTTATACACATCCGTTCTCTGCATGCTGCAATGCGTAATCCACGGCCTTGTCTGGTCATAGATATGGATACAATTGTGGATGCCGCGCAGATGGCGGTATGGATCCTTCTCTACCAGTGTCTGTGCGTAGCGCTCCCAGTCAGCGACGGTTTTCTCTTTCAGTAGATCCCATTCATTGGCCAGGGACCACCACACATTGTGGAACGCCGCGTAGCGTGCGATCACATAGTTCCAGTACAGATCGTCCTGCTCCTTCGTCATCGTGGAAAATCCCCAGCAGTCATAAGGATGCATGACGATCAGATCTGCCTCTATTCCCAGCTTCTCCAGCTCGCTGATCATCGCGTCGAGCAGCCGGAAGTGCGCTGGATTGAAGCGGTCATACTCAAATTGGTTGTCATAATCATATTCCCAGTTCCCGGAAAGAAAATTCTCCTCCGTAATATGCGAGCGGTCAATGGGCGTCCCCACATAAGGGAAGCTGACCGGATCCTTCAGATTATGGATATAATGCTTCGGGAACAGGCAAAAACGGATCTTATTGAAAGCGCTGTCCTTTAGCTGCGCGAGAGTACACTTGCGTATCTCTTCCTTCTGAAAGGCCCAGGCATAGCATGTCGTGCCAATAGAAAAATACGGTGTGCCGTCCTCATAGACAAAATGGTATGTGTTGTGCACACGCACAGGGCCATGGTTTCCCTCCGCGGCTGGCTCGACGAAAAATTTCCCGCTGACCTGCTCACCGAAGTCCGATATGACGGTGTAGGAATAGTCCCCCTCAAAGGATGGCATAAAGCGAACCCGGTAGATCCCCTCCCCATCGTAAAAGCCGTCCACTGTGACCGTCTCACTTTTTCCGCAGAATTTTGCCTTCACAACGTGTTCCGTAAACGGATTCCCCTCCGAAGGACCGCTGACAGAAAGCTCATAAATGCCCCATTTTGAAGTCTTTGAGGGAGCATTTAATACCTGTAATTTCATGCCTGATTCTCCTCTTGTTCCCAGTTTTTTAACACACAGATTTCTTTTTACAGCTAACCATTGAAAACACGATTATGACCGGCTCAGTGCCTTTCTCACCGCATCCTTCCACCCCGAAGTCTTCTTTTCGCGCATCTTCTCTGACATTTTTGAGAGATATACCTTCCTCCTGGTTCTGTCGAAAATACGATTGTCAAAAAATCCGATTCCGATTCCGGCCGCATAAGCAGCCCCGATTCCGGAAAGCTCTTCCGCTTCAGGAACCAATACCTTAGCGTCCAGAATATCGCTCGTAAACTGCATCAGATACTGGTTTCTTGTCGGACCTCCGTCTACCCGCAGCTCCTGTAAGGTCATACCGGCGTCCGCGCACATAGCATCAACGACATCCCTGATCTGGTAGGCGATGCATTCCACACAGGCGCGGACGATCTCCTTTTTCCCGGTCGTCCTTGTGATGCCCGAGAGCAGGCCGGTCGCGGCACTGTCCCAGTACGGTGCGCCCAGGCCAGTGAAGGCCGGGATAAAATACAGGTTATCGTCCTTGAATGCCGCATTGCTGATCCCTTCTGTCTCACCGGCAGAATCAATCAGGCCAACCTCATCCTTCAGCCAGGATATCACAGCTCCCGTATAGTTAATATTTCCTTCAAGGACATAATTTACCTTTCCATGCATCCCCCAGGCCAGTGAGGTCACGACTCCATGGGTACTCAAAACCGGCGTCTCCCCAATGTTCATCATGATGGAAGAACCAGTCCCATAGGTTGCTTTGATCATGCCTTTTGCCAGACAGCCCTGGCCGAACAGCGCACCGTGAGAATCTCCCAGTACACCATGAATGGGAACCGGCTGGGGGAACGTCCCCTCCAGATCCGTTTCTCCAAACAGGCTGTCCGAATCGCACACCTCAGGAAGGTCTCCCGGATGGATGCCGAACAGGTCGCAGATTTCCTCATCCCATTTCAAATCAAATATATTGAACAGCTGTGTGCGGGAGGCATTGGAATAATCCGTCTTATAGGTCTTGCCGCCAGTCATTTTAAAAAGCAGCCAGGTGTCAATGGTACCCATGCACAGCTCATGGCGGGCGGCTTTTTCTTTCGCGCCTTCCGTATTTTCCAGAATCCACGCCAGTTTTGCCGCCGGGAAATACGGAGAAAGAGTAATGCCGGTTTTTCGGCGAATCTGTTCCTCTGCCCCCTGTTTCCGTACCCGCTCGCAGATTCCTGCCGCACGGGAGCACTGCCACACAACTGCGTCCGCCACGGGCCGCCCGATCGCTTTTTCCCAGATAAGAGAGGTCTCCCTCTGATTGCTGATGCCCAGTGCCGCCACATGCTCCGGCGCAATCCGGGCAGATTGCAGAAGGCGGCGCACTACCTGGACGGTATTCGAATAAATTTCCTCCGGGTCATGAGAAACCCAGCCCAGATCATTGACAATCTGGCGATGAGGCAGATCCTCCCGCCCCAACAGATTTCCTTCCGCATCAAACAGGAGCGCCTTGGTACCCTGCGTACTCTGATCAATACTGATGATATATTTCTCTGACATTTCCTGCTTTCCCCCATAACTACTGCCATAATCCCAAATTCCTCTGCGGCAGATTATGTTTTTAGAATTGCTAACCATCGTTTCCTGCAATCTATTTTTATTTGCAGTTCTGCAGAATTTCCTCCGCCTTCTTCGCGATTCCTTCCGCATTCAGCCCGTAATAATCAAACACTTCTTTGGATGTTCCTGTGATCACCGGAGCGTCCGGGAGCGCCAGGTTCACCGTCTTCTTCGGGCATTCGCTTCCGACCACCTGCGATACCATGGAGCCGAGCCCTCCGAATGGCGCGTGTTCTTCCACGGTCAGCACCGCTTTCGCGTTCTTTGCGGCTCTTATTATCGCTTCTGTATCAAGCGGCTTTACGCAGTACATATCCAGCACCACCGCACTGATTCCCTGCTCCTTCAAAAGCGCCGCCGCGTCACAAGCCGGTTTTACCATCTCGCCGCAGGCGATGATAGCCAGGTCAATGCCGTCAAAGGTGGCCGCACCGGAGATCCGCACGGTATCGCCGCAGATCACCGTCGCCTGATCCATCTCAAACGGGCAGCTCTCCTCACTGTAAATGTCCTCCACCGCGTTTCTTCCGACGCGGATGTAAGATGGTTTCTCGTCTTTGAGCAGGGCGTCGATCAGCTTTGCAGTCTGGAAACGGTCGCTCGGCAGATAAACTCTCATGTTGGGAATCGCCGACATTGCCGCGATATCCTGCGCGGAATGATGGCTCATGCCCAGCGCTCCATAGCTGATGCCGCCGCTGATGCCGATCAGTGTTACATTTGTGTTGGAATAAGCGACATCCACCTTGGCCTGCTCATAGCTCCTGGTCGACAGAAAGCTTGCCGGAGACGCAGCGAATGGTTTCTTTCCACATTTCGCCAGTCCGGCGGAGATGCTCACCAGATCCTGCTCGGCAATGCCGACCTCTACAAACTGCTCCAGGTACGCATTCGCAAACGGCGCCAGAGAGGCGCTTCCTCTGGAATCACTGCATAATACTACAATATCCTTATCCGTTTTTGCCCGTTCCATCAGCACATCGCAGATGGCCTGGCGGTTCGGTATTTTATTCATGGCTTTGTACTCCTTTCCCGTTCTATATCAGGCCAGCGCTTCCATATGCGCGTCCAGGTCCTTCATAATCTGCTCATATTCTTCCTGTGTCGGCACCTTGTGATGCCAGTTCGCTTTATTTTCCATCACAGAGGAGCCGCAGCCCTTCGTTGTGTTCGCGATCACGACCGTCGGACGGCCTTTCACTGTTTTTGCGCTCTCAAATGCCTCATACAAAGCATCAATCCTGTTTCCTTCCACACTGATCACGTTCCAGCCAAAGCTGGCGAAGCGGGCGCACAGATCATCGTGATGCATGACGTCCTCCGTATTTCCGGAAATCTGCAGACGGTTGCGGTCCACGACCGCGCAGAGATTGTCCAGCTTATAATGGCTCGCCGACATCGCGCCTTCCCAGACAGAGCCTTCCGCCAGCTCCCCATCTCCCATCACGGTATAGACACGGTAATCTCTTTTATCCATTTTTCCGGCAAGCGCCATGCCGACACAGACCGGAAGTCCATGTCCCAGAGAGCCGGAATTCATCTCAATCCCCGGAAGCTTATTGTTCGGATGACCGATGAATTTTGAACCAAATCTTGAGAACTCATTGATTACCTGCTCAATCGGGAAGAAGCCTTTCTCTGCCAGCACGGCATACAGTGCTTCTACGGAATGACCCTTACTCATGACAAAAAGGTCGCGATCCGGGCTGTCCATGTTTTCCGGTGAAATATTCATTTCTTTAAAATACAGTGTCGTCAGGATTTCCATCACACTCATATCGCCGCCGATAT
This sequence comes from Lachnospiraceae bacterium, assembly GCA_021202635.1. GTDB lineage: Bacteria > Bacillota > Clostridia > Lachnospirales > Lachnospiraceae > Choladousia. The sequence goes on from JAJQCQ010000091.1 coordinate 7,597, forward strand.
GACCGCCTTTGCCCGCCACAATCATGTTGATGACGTCTTTTCTCAGCTTATAAGCCAAAGCATCTAAATTCATTTTCTACCGCTCCTTCCTTATTCCTTCATCCTGTCTGCTATCGTTCTCTTTCGGCCGCTGTTTTTTCTTCTTAAAGCTTCACTCCCCGCGCAGGTATGCTTTCACGTCTTCTTCAATCGGGTCATACAGATCCGGCTTCACACCGATATACTTGCAGGCCTCATAAAGTACCGGCACGACATCCTGATGAATGCCGACGCAGTGGTGAATGTATGGTCCTTCTACGATCTTCGCTTCCAGCCGTTTGATGTTTTCCACTTCCACCCAGAGATAGGTGCCCATGCCCTTCGGCCCGTCGATGCCCTTTGCGTTGCCAAGCAGCAGAGAATATTCTCCGTTGTCCCCGTCAAACCGCGCCAGGGTCACATCGCCGTGCTTTGCCTCCGCAGTAATGCTGCCGGGGTGGTCAAACGCCAGAGGATAGGTCAGTTTCGGTGTCTCGCGTGCCACAGAGATCGGCCACGGCCCGCAGTGCTGCAAAAGCTCCCCGTTCGGGACATCCGGATGGCGAATCGTCCAGTCCGCAAAGAAGCTTCTCCGCTCGTTCATACCTGCCGCCTCCACCATCAGGGCGGTGATTGCACCGTGAATATCGGTTTCGCAGACAATCGGGATCCCTTCCTCATTTAACAGGGCATTTGCCGCACAAGGCATAATCCCGAGCTCGGACTGCAGCTGATTCCAGCACTGGATTGCCCCGGCCTGGCAGCCGTATTTGTCAATCAGACGCTTCATCGCCACCTTCAGAGCCGCCACATTTTCCAGCTCGTTCTCTTTGATGCAGATTTCCATATGGCTGCGGCAATATTCCATCACCTCCGCAACCTCCGTATGCTCTTCCTTCGCAAGCTTCACCTGATCGGTCAGCTCCGGCATCGGAATCGGGGAAAGCTGAATATTAAACTTCTCCAGCAGCTCACCTTCATTGCACATCGTTGACCAGAACTCAAACGGTCTCGTGGAAATTTGAAGAATCCGGATATTTTTAAATGTCTTTACTACATTGCATACTGCCAGGAAATCACGGATGCCGCGCTCAAATACCGGATCCTCCAGGCGGCAGTTCGTCATGTATGTAAATGGAATACCAAAGCGCCGAAGCACCTTGCCGGTCGCGAACAGGCCGCACTGCGTATCGCGCAGACGCACGCCGTTCGGCTCCGGCCGCTCATCCAGCGGCCCCCAGAGAAGCACCGGCACGTTCAGATCCTTCGCCAGACGGGCGCATTCAAACTCCGTGCCAAAATTGCAGTGCGGCAGAAACAGTCCGTCAATCTTCTCCGCTTTGAACTTTTCCGCGATCCGAACGCGATCCGCATCATCGTAAAGCAGTCCTTCCTCATTGATATCTGTAATATCCACAAAATCAATTCCCAGCTCTGTAAGTCTTTCCGCAGTCAGTCCCCGATACTTGATCGCATCCGGCGCGCTGAAAATGCTGCGCCTTGTCGGGGCATATCCAATCTTAATATGAGTCATAATGATTCCTCCTCGTATCGTAATGTTCAGATTTGATTTTCTTTATTTTATACAGAATTAAACTTTATTCCCATAATAAATAAAGCAAAATAAACTTTATTTTCAACTTTATTCTTGCTTTTCCGGAAGACCTGCCGTATACTTTGTTTGTAACAGTTCAGAACCGAAGCGGAGCGTAGACCTGCGGCCTGCTGTTCTGAATAGTCATGCTTGAAAAACCATACCCGAAATCAGGAACAGGCAAAAAGCACACCGCAAACTGACCAGGAGAATATACTATGAGTATCACAGCCAAAGAGCTTGCACGCCATTTGAATCTTTCCGCGACCGCGGTCTCGATGGCGCTCAATAATAAGCCCGGCGTCAGCCGGGAGACACGGGAGCTCGTAATTAAAGAAGCGGAAACGCTGGGATATGATTTTTCCAGACTGTCCATGAAAAAAAACAGCTCCGGCACGATCTACTGCGTCATTTGCCGGACGCACAATGCCATACTGAACTATACCCCGATTTTTTCAGAGCTGACGGACGGGATTCTGGAAATATGCAGAAAACAGGGATACCAGATGCGCACGATCCAGATTCATGAAAAAACCGATGACCTGCAGCGCTCGCTGGAGGATCTGAGAATCTCCGGCTGTGCCGGAATTATTCTTCTGGGAACAGAGATCACTGCGGATATCTGCCGGAAATTTCTCACCTTATCCGTTCCTGTGGTCCTTCTGGATACTTATTTTGAGACACTGGAATGCAGCAGCGTCCTGATCAATAACACGCAAGGCGCCTATCTGGCTGTCAGCTATCTCATCGACCGCAGCCAGAAGCAGCCCGGATACCTGCAGTCTTCTTACCGGATTGAAAACTTTGAAGAACGAAAGATTGGCTTTATGAAAGCAGTCCGCGAGCATGGCATGTCCACCGGCAAAAGTATATCACATGATCTGGCTCCCTCTATCGAAGGAGCATTTTCTGATATGCTGGAAATCATAGACCAAGGTGACGATATTGCCAGCTGCTATTTCGCGGATAACGACCTGATCGCCATCGGAGCCATCCGCGCGCTGAAGCTGCGCGGATATAAAATACCCGATGACGTCGCCATCATCGGGTTTGATAATATTTCCGAAAGTAAAATTGTCGAGCCATCTCTGACCACGATCGACATCCCACGCAGATTCATGGGGCAGACGGCCGCAAACCAGCTGCTGTCGCAGATTGCCAATCCACTCTCACGCGCAGTCAAGGTCGAAGTAAGCACACGCCTTGTGAAGCGGTTCTCCGCCTGACGCGCCACTACGTTTTCAGCCCAGACCCCGCAGCAAGTGCATGGTCGGGTTGTGACCAGTAACCCTGACGTTCTGCTTATCTTCCTCTAATTTCAAAATCCCCTTGATTACTACCATCTGGACAAAGGATATATGATCAGCTTTGACTTTAATAAGAAAAAAAAATCGGACTGAAGGAAATTCCGCTTGGCAATAAACTGCTCGTAGAGGCTGTGGTATAAAACCACAGCCTCTCTTTTTCGTCAGGCATTTCATTCACTGCTCACCCGGCACGAAATCCCAGTCGCTTCCTCGATCTCCCGACAGATCACTTCCATCTCTCCACCGGCGCACGTAGTCTTTAATACCAGGCTCTGTGTGCCGGGCAGGTAGGAGGGGAGCTTCCGCAGTTCCACCTGATGTGCACGGCAAATCTGCTGCCGATGGCCGAGCGCGGGCAACTCTGACTCAATTCTACTCACAAATCTGAAACGCCGGACGCATCCACTCAATCGCGTTTCTTCCGAGCCCATACTGCTTCGCAAGCTCTCTCCAGTGTGTCCTGACCGTGTTTTTCACAGTTTCAATCTCATTTTCAGCTTCGTGTCTCGTCAGACCGAACTGTTCTGCGACTTCCAGTGCCAGATCAAAATCAATACTTGCATCCGCTTCTGACACATTCAGTGAAAGACAATCCCCATATATGTCTGGGTTGACATCATATAATGGAGAAAGCCTCCAGCCATTCTTATCCAGGAGGAAACCATGATTTCGAAAATGATCATCGGTATTCGACACTGCCATGCTAAATACAATCCGTTTCCATAATTCCTTTAAATCTTTGCAGGGACAGGCCCCATTTGCACGGATAAACGAGACAAGCTCCAGATAGCTGCTGCCATCAATTGCGGACGCACCGTCTGTTTTCCCAAGCAAAGTCATGGCGGAAGAAAAATGCATCCGCCTTTTACCCTCTCTGTCAAATCTCTTTACCAGAAACGTACTGCCCGTCTTCGAAAATGCTTCCAGCTTTGCCTCCGGCACGTCCAGCCCACACACCCCGGCTAACTCATGCACTACCATTTCCCATGCGCCAGAATTCCACTCATCATGCTTAGATGGGAACTTTGCAATCCACAAAGAGCCATCCGGCGCCATCACAGTGGCTTTCGGTCTCGCGCCACCAAGAGAAGAACCAGGTGCAATCAGCATTTTCAGCCATTTTTCATTCAAACCATTTTCATCATTTTCAAAAGACAGTGAAGCATTCTCAAGCTCCCGGAGCGTTGTCCATGGAGGGGTAGCTAATTCTTTGTCTGAGGATAAAAAGTCCCCCTCTTTATCCATTTTAAATCGCAATCCACCCATGCGCGCCTCATCATATACCCCCAGCAGAAAATCGCTTTCCAGAAGCCTGACCGGCTTCTCGCCTGCTTTTCTGGCGCGTATTGCTTCCCTTCGGCGCATCAGCAGTCTTCCCCATCGATCCGGACATGAATCTGAAAATACTCCAAAAAGTTCCTTCTCTCCTGAATTGTATTGCCGTCCCGCATACAATTGCAAATCCGGATCCAATGGGATGCTCGCCTGTTCAAGCCATGATTCCTCATACGCAAAGGAAAACAACTCCCGCCCCCGCGACTGCGTCACATAGATAGTTCCAATCGGTTCATTCTCGTACGCTTCCCAGTCGGCATAAACAAAAATCCTCTTTTCCTTTTCCATCAGGCCTCACCCCTTCTTCGGCGCCCGTTTCGGCGTGGTCAGTCCCAGATCCTGCAGCTTCCTTCCCAGTTCATCGTCTTTCGCAATCAACAGTAAATCCCTGTCCATATAATTGAGCGCGTGAAGCACCGCCGCATAAGCTCCAATAGCCACCGACGGAGAGCCCTTCTCTACCTCACACAGCGTGGCGCGGCTGATCCCCGCACGCTCCGCCACCAGTGACGCAGGAAGCTTTCGCCTGAGCCTGGCAAGCCTGATCTGGTTTCCCATTTCCTCCAGATATCGCCTTGTCTCCGGTAAGATCACGATCGATTTTTTCGGCATAAAAATTCGCCTCCTTGTGTTCATAAAATAGCACAAAGAGGCATTGTTTGTCAATTTTTATTTATATTAATATTTTTCAGCACCTAAGCGAAATCTGTTTTCGCAGAAATATAGCTTTGGGGAACAAATCTGCCTGCCAGACAGGAATCTGTTCCCCAAAAATACCTGTGTACAAATGCGCCTGCTCTCACACCACCGCTTCACCAGCACCTTATCTGTTACTATTTAGCGCTTAACTACCTTCTCAATCTTACAAAAGTGCTTTTTCCCACCTTTTCGAGTGTCCTTATCATAACTGATGCCAACCAGCAAAATTTCTCCCTGATAATGCTGTAGACAACTCACATAGTTCTGTTTCCGAATCTGGTCAAGTGCTGTCTTCACAGTATGATCCCATTTCAACTCTATCACCAGCGCAGGTGTCCGGCAGGCCCGATCCGGCACATATACCAAATCTGCGAACCCTTTCCCAGCAGGCATTTCACGGTAAAGCGCATAAGTTTCCTGCGCCGCATAATACGCAAGCTCTACTGCATAAGCAAGCGAGGTCTCGTCATGATACCTCAGGATAGAAGAATTCTCCTCATGAATTGTTTCAACTCGCCGCGCTACTTCCTCTTCATCCATTGAAAATGTCAGCTGCAGAAGCTCTGCCGAGCTTCTGATTGCCTCGATCATACGCGGATACCCTTCGTCTTTAATACATCTGACAAATTCCTGGCGAACTTCATTATTGGGAATACGGCATGTTTTTTTTGAAAAATCGTATGTCAGATACCCCAGATGTATCAATAATGCTAATACATCATCCGCTCCCGAAAAAGTAGTCATATCATTTTGAAAGGACTCAATGTCGATTAAAATACTTTCTCCTGCAATCAGCCGCGCGACACTATCTCGAAGTCCATCGTAGCCCATCTGAATATATATTTTCAAAGCCTCGTAGGTCTCTGTCTGTGTCCAATAACTGTCAAAAATGCCGCTCAGCATGACCATTATCACAGACCTCGGGTTATAAATGGGAATCCCCAGCACATCGTAACCATCATACCAGCGCTTTGTCTCGTCAAGCGATACACCATACTGTTCACTTAACGCGGCCACCTCCTGCTCAGTGAACCCGGTAAATTCCGCATACTCCATCGGATTGGTAATTGCAATTTCCGTAAACATATTAAGTGCCGAGTGTTCCCCGTATTTCTTAATAGGAAGAATCCCAGTCATGTAAGCAAGCGCCACGTAAGACTGATCTTTCAGCAAAAAACGCAGATAATCCAAATACCGTGTCTGCGCATTCGTATCTTTTGGAAAAACACGAAAGACGCAGTCCCACTCATCAATAATAAACACAAATGAAATACCGGTCTGTGTGAACGCATCCTCCAGATAGGACATGAAATCTATTTCCGAAAACTCCACACCCTGGCACTCTTTTTTGAGCTCCATCGCAATCATTTTCTCAAGAATTGCAATCATTCCTTCCACAGATTTCCCGCGGGTCAGGGCATTTCGCATATTAATCCGAATTACATTGTATTTATTTAAATGTTCTTCAAATATCGGACTCTTCGCTATTTTAAAACCGGAAAACAGTTCTCTCGAGTCACATCCTCTTCCATAATACGCTGCCAGCATATTGACTGCTATTGATTTTCCAAATCGCCGCGGTCGGCTGACACTTATATATTTCTGCTCTGTATCCACCACGCTGTTCGTATGCGAGATCAACATCGTCTTATCAACATAAATTTTCGATCGCACAGCCTGATAAAATTCACGATTTCCCGGATTTAAATAAACACCCACTGTATCACCTCCCGGCTATAGCTATTTGTATTTCTTTGTTTGCCAGCCTTTCCAGGCACCATATGTTTCAATTCTTTCTGTTTATTGAAACATTCTAGCACATAATATTCCCCTAAACAAGAAAAACCAAAGCATCTCCTTACTTTACTCTCAATTCTTCCGCAGAATCCCCGTATATCTGGGAACCTGAAAGCTTCTGCAAAACATTTCGCACTTGCAGAGGAATATAAAATAGATATTTGCCCCACAAAGGCGCAAGGTCTCATAATTAGCCTGTCCTTTGGCAATGATCACCTCTGCGTTTTCCCAGATGCCTTTCGCCTGCGTGGATAACTCCGGCAGCCAGGTGCCCGCAATCCCATTGCCGTTATCATACACCTCTGCCACCTTTTGCAGACCGATTTCCAGAGCGTCCTCCATCGTCATATCATTTAAAACAGGTTTTCCCCTTACCAGCACCTTCACACTGAGGTGGGGAAAGCTTTCCCGAATCACTTCCAGAAACAGCTTGTCCAGCACGCCCTCACCTGCATTGTCTGTCAAAAACAGTAAATTCCGGCGGCTGCTTAAATCCCGCTTTAGCCTTTCATAGGTCTCACCCGTGACTGAATTTTGCTCCACTTCTTTTAAAAGCTTCTCCAGATATTCCTCCTCCACGTTGTTCACAGCAGAAAAATCGATATAATTTCCCACCAGAGAAAACTGCAGCGCTTTCAGAAGCGGATCCTCTGCACCGTGAATCTTCTCTCGGATTCCCTGCTCTTTTTTCAGCAGAAGCTGATTGTAATAAGACTTTTCTTCGGAATAGTCATGGACACATCCAAAAATCTCTCTGCTCAGTTCGTTGATCTCCCGGACAATCACCGGAGCACATACTTCCCTGGAGGCTCCGGAAAAAATCCCATACATTCTCTGTAAAAACTCTAACTTCTTCTCTTCTGACGCATCCTCAGGAAGCGAGCGAAACTGCTGTTCCGTCAGGCACTGGATGCATTCCGACCGCAATAATGTATTCATCAAACTGTTCCCTCCTTCTGAACCTCCTCCAAAGTATATCCGAACAAAACACGGAAAGCAACCACAAAACAGACAATCCTTTATAAGTCGGGCAGTCACGCTGTTCTTCTCGATCCTGGCCGGGCTGTACGAAAAAGTACCGCGGTGTATGCGGCAAATCCACGTAATTCGCAAAACCAATGCTTTCCCCCCTGATGCCATGCCGAGCCATTCGGATGGTTATAATAAATCGGAACCTGTCCTGTATGGTACGCAACGGAGAGCGGCATTTTCCCGCTCGGATTATAAACTCCGGTCAGCACATCCACGATCGCCTGTGCGCCTGCCTCGGACGGGTTCCACGCTTCAAGAATGGCATTGAGGCACTCGTCCGCCGCATCGCTGGAGATCGGACGTCCATTGAAATGTACGCCGACCAGCGGCTTTCCTAATTTTACCGTTTTCCGGATAAAAGTCTCCTGGCATTCAGGAAGATTGATATTTGCTCCGTCCACTCCCTCGCCCATCGAAGCCACCGAGCACGAACCATACTTTCCGCCAAGCGTCAGAATGCACAGATCCGCCTCGGCAATCGCCGCAAGAGCCGCTTCGTGACCACTCTCATCATTTCCCACAATCGGATAGCCATAGGCATAAACAATCTCCGTCTCCGGAAGACGCTCCCACAATTCCTCCAGGCTCATTTTACGAAGCAAATCCTCCGCCCGCTCCTATCCATTCTCCTCATAATAAGCTATACCTTTTCCGACCGATTTTCCCGGCTATCCGATTTAACCGCTGAAAAAAGCTGTGGTATAAAACCACAGCCTTTCTTTTTCATCTCCCCTGCGTCGGCTCCCGGAAGATCCTTCCTAACAGAATCACCGCCGCGATCGCCAGCACAAGCTCCGCGCAGGGCTGGGCGTAGGCAAGCCCGTACAACGGCCAGATCCGGTTTAGTATAAACAATGCCGGTATCTCCAGCACGACCTTCCTTAAAATAGCAAATACCAGCGACTTTCTTCCCATGCCGCAGGCCTGGAAGACTCCGACTGCCAGAAAGTCAATGCTCAAAAATACCTGGCCGAGACACATTCCCCGAAGAAAACGGCTGCCATAGGCGACCACCTCTTCATTTTTCATAAACAGACGAATCAGTCCCTCGGAACCTGCATAATAGATCACAGTCATCAGAAGAATGAACGTCACACTGATCTTCGCGGTAAAGGTAATTGCTTTCTTCATGCGCTCCCGGTTTCCGCTGGCATAGTTGTAGCCGACCAGCGGCATGATACCCTGTGAGATGCCCATCGCAATATACATGGGAATCATATTGATCTTCTGCGTAATTCCCATCGCAGCGACCGCATTAGAGCCATAGGAAGCGGTAAAGTTATTCAGTACCGTCATGCTGGTCACGTTCAGCAGATTCTGAATCGCGGCAGGCACGCCGACTGCGCAGATTCCCCCGAGAATCGTGCTGTCAAAAGCAAACATGCGCGGATTCACACACACCAGCGTCTTCCCGCGGCGCACCCACAGCAGGACAAAAAAGTAAATACAGGCCACACAATTGGAAAGAAAGGTAGCCAGTCCCGCACCGGCTGCCCCCATGCCAAACCCCATGGGCAGGATAAAGATCGGATCCAGCACAATATTCAGCAGACAGCCGCTCATGGTTCCGATGCTGGCATGAAGGGAGGCTCCCTCCGAACGCACCAGATTGGCCAGGACGACATTCAGAATCGCCGGAACCGCGCCGCAAAGGGTCGTCCAGCGAAGGTACTGCCAGGTAGCCGCCTCGGTGTCACTGGTGGTTCCCAGAATTCCCAGCAGCTGTGTGTGGAAAATACCGGCCATCAGTGAAAATAATATAGAAAAAGCCAAAGCACAGTAAAAGCTGATCGCAGAGCTTTTCCGCACCGACTCGTACTCTTTTTTCCCAAGATAGCGGCTCATCAGGCTGGAGCCGCCGACTCCAAACAGATTAATGATGGCGTTAAACGCCAGCAGCACCGGCGCGGCCAGCGTGACCGCAGCATTTTCGACAGGATCGTTCAGCATGCCCACAAAATACGTATCCGCCAGGTTATAAATCACCATCACAAGCGAGCTGAGCACCGTAGGAACCGCCATCTTCATGACCGCCCGCGGAATCGGGATCCGCTCAAACAATTCAACCTTCTGTTCTTCTATCGACTGCTCTTTTTCGTCAGGCATAGTACTCCTCTCTAAAACACTTTCTGCTTCTCCCACTATTTTTATAGTAAACACGTAAGTCGTTTTGCTTTTCTAAATACACCCTTGCGTTTACCACCGCTCAAAATGCACCTGGCTCTCTTCATAATCCGGGTGCTCACTATCCTTATTCTCAGCCGGATAACCAAACGCGATGATCGAGTGCGGCACTACCGTATTCGGCAGGGAAAACAGCTCTCTCTGCTTCTCCACCCGGTCCATCTGCGGCCAGGTACCAAGCCACACAGAGCCAATGCCAAGTCCCTCGGCCGCAAGGATCATATTCTGTCCCGCAATCGCGCCGTCTATCACCCAGTACTCCTTCGCCGGTGGAAATGCCCGCTCCAGATCTCCCAAAATCAGAATTCCCACATCGCAATGACGGAGCGGCTGGGCAGGCCTTCCATTGGCATCTGCCATCTTATTCAATGTATCTTTATCGCGCACCACAAGAAAACTCCAGTCGCGGGTATTTGCGCAGCTTGGTCCTGTCATCCCCGCCCGCAGTATTGTGTGAAGCTCCTCGTCTGTTATCCTCTGCTCCGTAAATGAACGGATGCTTCGTCTTTTTAAAACGCCTTCTGTCAATTCCATAATTGTAATTTTCTCCTCTATATGTCGGCATTTCCTGCCAATATCAGTTACGAGCCACGTTATTTAACTGTCTGTAAAACGCTTCGTTTTGCGGAACCGGAATCCCATATTTACGCCCCATAGCGCATACCGTTCCGGCAAACAGCTCCACTTCCGTCTGCCGCCCTGCCAGGACGTCCTGCCGCATCGAAGGCTGACCATTCGGAGAGAGGCCGTCAATGACATCCACCCAGCCCCACAGTTCTCCCTCCGTCAGCAGGATTCCTTCCGCGGCGGCCGCACTTCTGGCCTCTTCCATCGCTGTCACCATGATATTCCGAAGCTCTCCAGGTTTCTGCACGCCCTCATAATCCACATCGAAGACCGCACAGGTCTGATTTACTCCCACATTCAGCATCCACTTGCTGTAAATCTGATGGCGAATGTCTTCCGGCACCTGATAAGCCAGGCCGGTCCGTCCAAAAAACTCCTCCGCCTCACAAACAGCTTCGCTTCGGGAGGAGTCCTTTTCGCCAAATGCGATGTAGCCTGTTTTGCTGTAGGTAACCTGTCTGTCCACCCTGGTCGCGTCCATCCCCTGCACACAGGAGTACAAAAGCCGCTTTGGTTTCAGAATCTCTTCCAGCATCTGCTCCGAGGACACCCCATTTAAAAACGACATCACAATCGTCTGCTCCCCGCAAAAGGGCCGCGCCATCCTGGCCGCTTCCGCCAGAGCCATATACTTCGTAGTAAAAATCAGTAAATCCAGCGGCCGGCCTTCTTCCGGCGTCGCATAGCGGAACTCGCATTTTTTCCCATTCGCGTACACCCCTTCCGCCTGATACCGGCGGATGCGGTCTTCATCCGCAATGATCAGAATGTCTTCCCAATCCATTTTCTCCAGAAGCAGGCTCCCATAGAGTACACCCAGGGCACCCAGTCCTACGATTCCAACTGTTTTGATCATAATAACTTCTCTCCCAAGCTTCTACGCCAGATCATAACTGACCGTATAGGTCCCCGGCTCCAGATAGCAGACTCCCTCTTTCACGCAGGCAAACATCGGATTTTCCTGATCCTCATAAGTCTCCGGCTTCGCCAACGGCAGCTGCAGAGTTGCACTGCAGCCAAACGGCACACTGACGGACAGCGTCGCATGGGTCGGATCGGTCATCTCCCAGCTGCTTTTGTACCGTCCGGCCGGGGAGTCATAGGACGCGGACACTTTCCGCAAATTCCAGTTCAGGAGCGGCATAAAGGCCACTTTTCGGAGACCGGGCGCCTCATCCACGGTGTTAATACCCGCCACATGGCGGAACATCCACTCCAGGACAGAGCCATACGCATAGTGGTTCATGCTGTTCATACTGATGCCGGAGATCGTCCCGTCATCGAGCAGGCTGTTCCAGCGCTCCCAGACGGTTGTCGCGCCAAGCTTCACCTCATGGAGCCAGCCCGGATAGTCCTCGTTCAACAGCAGCTCATAAGCCAGCTCCTCAAATCCGTTCTCGGTCAACACATTATTTAACAGCGGCGTGCCGACAAAGCCGGTCTGCAGTTTGCCGCCACTTAGTTCAAACAGCTTCTGCAGCTGCTTTTTAGTCAGCTCCACATTCTCGGACAGGTGATATTTCAGCGTCAGAATCAGCGCGGTCTGTGTCTTGATACAGCATCTGCCGGTCGCGCTGTAGTATTCGTTCTTTACCACCGCGAACTGCTCGTCAGAAAGCGCACGATATTCCGCTTCCTCCGCTTCTTTCCCAAGCACATGCGCAGCATTGGCGACCAGTCCGGCGCTGACCGCGTAATACAGGTTCGCAATGAATTCCTCATCCGTACCTCCCATCACCTGCTCCGCGCCGCCGACCGGATTGTCCAGTGCCAGCCAGTCCCCATAATGGAACACATACCGCCACCCATGAGGAGCCGCTTCATCGACTCTGCGCATATAGTCCACCCAGCTTTTCATGCTCTCAAACTGGTCTTCCAGGATACTTTTATCTCCATAAAACAGGTACAGATTCCATGGAATGATACAGGATGCATCTCCCCAGACGCAGGCCGTGCTTTCTATCCCGCAGGAAGGAATCACATCCGGCACCTTCCCATTCAGTACGCTCTGCTCTTTCGCCATATCATAAAGGTATTTTGCGTAAAAAGCATACGTATCCGAAAGATAGGTAGCCGTCGGAGAAAACACCTGCGCGTCTCCGGTCCAGCCCATCCGCTCATCCCGCTGCGGACAATCGGTGGGCACATCCACAAAATTACTCTTCTGTCCCCACTGGACATTTTGAATAAAGCGGTTGACCAGTGCATGACCGGTCTCCATCTGACCGGTAAATTCCAGGTCGCTGTACAACGCAAGGCCTTTGAAATCTTCCTTTTTCAGATTTGACACGCCTTCCACCTTGACATAGCGGTAGCCGAAAAAGGTAAAATGCGGAACAATCGTCTTCTCCGTCCCATCCGAAACGTAATAATATTCCGATTTCGCCGAACGCAGGTTTGCGTTATAGAAATTACCATCAGCATGTCCGGCGCAGGGAACTTCAAAGGAGTCTGTCTGAGCCGGTGCGCAAGTCTCCGGACGCGTTGCTTCCGGCTGCGCAGATGCCAATACCGCCGGCCGGGTTGTTTCTGTCTGCGCAGGCCCTTTCTGCAGGATTTCTCCTGTTTGAATGTGAATCACCGTTCCGGCTGGCTCATACACACGCAGGGCAAAAATCCCCGTAAACTCCTGTCCCATGTCAAAGACTTTTTCGCCCGCGGGTGTGCGAATCAATTCCACCGGCTCAAATTCCTCATGAATGGTAACAGGCAGACTCATCCGCTCTGTCAAAGCACCCTTCGGCGCCTCACAAAACTGTGCCTGTTCCATTGGCAGCTCCGGCAACGTATCGTCCACATGTTCCCCATCATACAGATTCGAAAACGTAATATTGCTGCGGCGCACCGTCCAGCTCTCATCTGTACCAATTGTTTCCATGCTGCCATCCTCATAGGTCAGGCGCAGCTCCGCGATCAGCTTCCACTCATTGCCGTAAAAACCGATGTCCTCCCTGGCAGAAAAGCCGAATCTGGCCTTGTACCAGCCATTGCCAAGCCAGATGGAGAGCTTCGACGGATCCGCGGCATTTTTTAACTGCTCCGTCACGTCGAACGTCTGATACTGTATCCATTCTTTATAATCATTGCTGTACGGCGTGAGATATTCGTCTCCGATACGCGCCCCGTCAAAATAAGCCTCATACAGTCCCAGACCACAGATATAGAGCCGCGCCTGTCTGGCCGGCTTTGCCGGACAAATCTCTTTTTCAAAAATCGGATGGCGTTTCTCTTCATTATCACAGGTAATCCATTTCCCAGTCCACGATTCAGCACGCTTCGCTGTCTCAAACCACTGCGTCTCACCAGTTGCTTCTTCTTCCGCGTCCGTCCGCACCGTCACTGTCCAGTAATAACGTGTGCAGGGTTCCAGTTCAAAATCCGCGCGATAGCCAAGACTGTCTGCTTCTTTCTCAAATCCAGAGTCAAAAACCATCTTGCGCATCTGCGCATCCGTAGCTACCTGTATTCTGGCCTCTGTCTGATTTTTCCCAGTTGCCTCAGCTACCTTCCACGAAAAACCGTGCGCGTCATGCGAAACCCAAGCGGATTCGTCAGATGATTGATTTTCATGTCATAAATCTTCATACTTCCATCTCCTCATCATTATCCATAACCGATAGAAAAGCCTTCTCTGCCTTACTCACATCCGTTCTATGATACAGCTGTGTTTCTTTGCGGCAGGACCTTTCGCATCTCTGTCATAGTTAATCCCTACAAGCAGCAAATTCCCAATATATTCTTTCAGTGCGCCCTCATATCGGTTATCATGAATCTGCCGGATTGCAGTGTCAGCGTTCTGGTCGTATTTTAACTCCACAATCATAGCCGGTTCGCTCCTGTTTCTGCGCGGCAGGAAGGCATAATCCGCATAACCTTTTCCGGAAGGAAGTTCCCTGATGAGTGTATAGCAATTCTTCGCCGTATAATACGCGATACAGATCGTGCAGGCAAGTGAATTTTCATCATTATAAGTCAGTACGGATGAGCATTCTTCGTGAATCGTTTCCAGTGACAAGGCAACCGTCTCACTGTCGCAGCGAATTGTTGCCTCCAGCAATTTCTCTGACTGCTCGATCGCCTGCTCTACAGGTCTCCACTTTCCGCCTTTTATCGCTGATTGGAAAACTTCGGCGACTTCGCGGTTTGGAATCGATACTTCCTGCGTTTTCTGATCATAAGCCAGGTAACCCAAATGAATCAACAGTGTCAGAACATCGTCTCTGTTGTCAAACGAGGTGATGTCATTCTGGAATGTTCCAGTATCTATCCTGACACGCTGGTTACCGAGCATCAGGGTTATCGCATCCCTTAAGCCATCGAAATTCATGCTGATGTATTGCTTCAGACTTTCAAACGTCTCAGATTTTCTCCAGTAATTCTGAATTTCTCCATCCTGCAGGGCGTTCATTACTGAATTCGGACTGTACACATGCTGGATCTGGCTGAAAGAATAACCGTCATACCATGCACTCATTTCTTCAAAGCTCATATGGTATTTCCTGCACAGCTTCTTTACTTCCTTCTCTGTGAATCCAACATACCTGGCCAGTTTTGCGGGACTTGTCATAGTGAACTCCTTAAAATCCGACACAGCAGACTCATTTCCATACTTCTTTACCGGAAGAATACCTGTCATATAAGCTGCCGCTATCGTTTCATCTGTCGCCGTCCCTCCCTTGAACAGCCCCCGGAGGAAACGAATATATTCCTTCTGCAGAGCGTCATCATCTTTGGCTTCACGAAACAGGGCATCCCATTCATCTATAATAAAAATAAATTCATTTCCAGTCTTATGGCTAACAGACAAAAGCGCGTCTGCCAAAACTCTTTCCTGGTTTTTAATACAGGAAGGATATTCTTCTCTCAGTTCTCCGATGATTTTTGTCTGCACATCACTGACGACATTTTCGACAGAAGCCGCAGTTGAGATAAACCTTGTCATATCCAGGTAAATCACATCATAGTGATTTAAATATGTTTCAAAGGATTTTTTCCCGGATATTTTGAGTCCCTGAAAAAGCGCTCTGGAATCACACGTTTTGTCGTAATACGCGCAGAGCATTTTGGCGGCAAATGACTTTCCAAAACGACGCGGGCGACTGAAGCTTGTCAGCTTGAGCGGCGTGTTAATTGTACTGTTTACATAATCAATCAGTCCTGTCTTATCTACATAGTTTCCGTTTACAATCGTCTGAAAGCCCTTATTGCCCGGATTCAAACAGGTTCCCATTGCGGCATCCTCCTCTCATACAGTAATAATTCATGGAATCCTCATTCCGCTATAACTTTACACTGCTTTTTGCAAAAAGTGATTCCAAAATGTCGTATACGTTTCGGAAAACGCATGCTGAAATACTGATCATAATGCATCCGATGAATCTGGTCGAGACCTTCCTGCGCATCAGCAGGCAATTCTTCTTCTTTCTTTGAATACTTCACCTCAATAATATACGCAATTTTTTGCCGAATATTAAATACAGTAATACCAGGTTTTCCGTCGCCAGCCTCTCTGTTAGAACGCACTTCCCAGTCTTTTCTGCTGCGCAGCATCCCAAGCAATATGCCATGATAAAATGTTTCTTTATCCTCGTATGTGCCGCCATCTATATAACTGATGGATTCGCCCAGGTGATAATTCAGACAATCCTCAAGAGCTTCCGCATCTCCCGCATCCAGTGCTGTGTAAAATGATTTTAAGCCATCTGTATCTTCCAGGATTTTATCCTTAAACCATTCTTCTATCTTTGTCCTGAAAATGCTGTTTACTTCACGGTTAGGAATACAAAGCTCATACGTTCCGTCTTCATTGCGCCCGCGCTGTGTCAGATATCCGGTCGTAAATAACAGGCTCCAGATATTATCAAGGCTGCCAGTCATATTTCTATATGTCAGTTCCTGTATCAATTTCCTGTTTACCATCCCGCCAGCAATCAAGTGCGCAATCTCTTCTCGAGTTGTACTATCTGCCATCTGTGCAAAGGTACGGATACACTCGTTCTCGCTGACATTCTCCCAATAGTTTTCAGGTACTGCATCCCTGTCAGTCAGCAGTGCTTTACACCACTTAATCACATCCCACGGACAGTAAATGTTGTCTGTCTTTCCTATTCGATATCCGTCATACCAGTCCTTTGTAATTCCATAGTAATCCTGCAAGCCACAGGTTTCCAGAATCTGTCTCACTTCCTCATCTGTAAAACCAAACCATTCGCCATACTGTGGATCGACCATAGAATGGGCATCCGGATTGTTCAGGTCAGAAAAAATGCTCTCCTTTGAAACACGCATAACTCCCGTCAGTACACTGAAATAAAGCGAATCGTTTGACTTTAATGCATAACCAAAAAACTGACGGATCAGTTTTACCATGCGGTCATAATAATCGTTTTCATAAGCTTTCTGCAGCGGTGCATCATACTCATCGATAAGGATGATCACTTTTCTGCCGTAATGTTTGCAGAGAATCCTGGAAAGCTGTTTCAGAGATGCTTCCAGATTTCCCGACCCCTCAGAAAGCTTCTGCAAAGTCAGCAGATCCCTGCTACTCAGGTTTTCACTCTCCTGCAGGAAATCAAAGCTGTCCACTGCCTCTATGACCGATTCCCACAGCTGTTTTCTTGCATCGCTCATGGTCTCTCCGGTCACCTGTTTCAGTGTAATGGCGATCACCGGGAACTGTCCCATAAATTTTTCACAAAGTTCCTTCTCCTTCGAGATTGCCAGGCCGTCAAACAGACTCTTATCCGTACCGATCTCAAAAAAATATTTAAGCATACTAATAATCAGGCTCTTGCCAAAACGGTGAGGGCGGGTGAACAGGTTTACTTTCCCCGGGCTTTCTAATAGCTCTTTAATCATCCCTGTTTTATCTATATAATAGTAACCCATCTGATGAAAATCCGCAAAGTCATCTATGCCAACCGGCATTTTTATTTTCTCCACGTAATCACCCCCCTGATTTATAATAAACGACTATATTCCTTTGTGGCCATAGCTTAACACAAACCAGCTTACTTCGCAAGACGGGATTCCATACACTATCAGATTCTCGCTTTTTTCACATCTGTTCAGGTCAACTGACATTCAAACACATCCGTTGCATACGGAGCAAGCAATACTTCTCCAGCGACTTTCTCACCGGAAAACAGGCTTCGCATTCTCTGCCGCAAAAAGTTTCCCCTTATCCGGCGCGTACTCATCCGCCAGAATCCGGCTCATATTCTCCGGGCTCTCCACACAGTCTCTTTGCAGCCACGCTTTCAGCATCGCCTTCAGTCCGGCATTGAAAAAAATCTGGTGATAATACACTTCCTCTTTAGAAGAAGCGTCTTATTCTCCCTAACCTTTTACGGCATTTATCAGCTCTGCCAGACCTTCCTGCAATCCACCGGAAAAGCTTCCTACGCCACCATCACCGCACTGCTCGATAAAGGACTGTTCTACCTTCCAATCCTGCTGCTCATGGAACACTTCTTCGGAATGTACGGCATCACCTTTTCCTCCGCAGTCACGCTGTTCTTCTCGATCCTGGCCGGGCTGTACTTCAGCCGGAAGTGGAGCCGCAGATTATAAGGAATCGTGCGCACGCCGGGCGTACAGAAAAGCCGGGATGCAAATCATCCCGGCTTTGTCTGATTCAAAAATCTATCTCTTTTGTTTCGCGTAAAATCTTCGATTTCTCCCTTCTATATTTGCAGTAAGCGGCCGCTTACGCCTCACGGCCCAGCGGCACAAGTACACACTGCGTCTGCGCCATCTTCTCTTCCAGGCTCATCTTACGAAGCAAATCCTCCGCCCGCTCCTTCGGTGAGAGCGTTTTATCCAGATATTTTTCCATAGTCCTTCTGCTTCCTCCATTCAGGCTTTCTATAAAGGTCTTTACCTGCCCTTCCCGATCAGCTCACCGCAGGTTGCCAGCCCGCTAAGCGGCATTGCAAATATCGGCCTTACGATTATTGCATCATACTATCCATTCTCCTCATAATAAGCTATACCTTTTCCGACCGATTTTCCCGGCTATCCGATTTAACCGCTGAAAAAAGCTGTGGTATAAAACCACAGCCTCTCTTCTTCATCTCCCCTGCGTCGGCTCCCGGAAGCTCCTTCCCAACAGGATCACCGCCGCAATCGCCAGCACAACCATCGTCTCTCTTGCTCACCACCGTTCAAAATGCACCCGACTCTCTTCATAATCCGGGTGCTCACCTTCCCTTTCCTCAGCCGGATAACCAAACGCGATGATCGAGTGCGGCACTACCGTCTCCGGCAGAGAAAACAGCTCTCTCTGCTTCTCTACCCGATCCATCTGCGGCCAGGTACCAAGCCACACAGAGCCGATGCCGAGTCCCTCGGCCGCAAGGATCATGTTCTGCCCCGCAATCGCGCCGTCAATCACCCAGTACTCCTTCGCCGGCGGGAACGCACGCTCCAGATCTCCCAAAATCAGAATCCCCACATCGCAATGGCGAAGCGGCTGGGCAGGTCTTCCATTGGCATCTGCCATCTTATTCAATGTATCTTTATCGCGTACCACGAGAAAGCTCCAGTCGCGGGTGTTTGCGCAGCTTGGGCCTGTCATACCCGCCCGCAGTATCGTGTGAAACTCCTCGTCTGTTATCCTCTGCTCTGTAAATGAACGAATACTTCGTCTCTTTAAAACGCCTTCTGTCAATTCCATAATGAAAATCTCACCCTTTCCATTGGTCATTTGATACTGCTTCACAGTCATAGAATTTTTTGTTCGTAGTCCTGCAGTTCATGAAAAATCGCGTCCACAATCGCGTCATTCCCCTCCACACGAAACAACATGAAGTATCTATGCTTTTGAAAACTAATTCTCTTATACCCCTGCTCTTTCAGTCTTGGATTCTCACAAGGTTTTAAACTTCCTGCAACACCAGACAAAACCTGAACCGTTTCTTCAAAATCATCAAGCAAATTTCCAGCTGCCTGTTCATTCCTTTTTTCGAAAAGCAAATACCGAATATATTTATCTAAATCATCTTCCGCGTCACATGTCACAATTACATTATAGTCCATACCTTGACCTCATTTCAGAAATAGCAGCTTTCGCTTCCTTCTGTTTTCCTTGTGCACTATGTGTTCTCGTCGTACTAAGTCTTTCTAGTATCTCATCCTCTGACAAAACCGCATATGGATTCACCTCCGCCGAATTTCTCTTGATTTCAAACGGAAAACCATTATTCGCTACAGCTTGTGTTAAAAACATCCTGATCGCTGAGGTTGTATCCGTCCCCAAATCCTTAAAGAGCTGATCCGACTTTTTCTTTAAATCATCATCTACCCTAATTTGAATGGTACTTGCCATATATGTTCACCTCCATGCTGCTAATATAATGCAATATCATTGTCAAGTCAATACTTTCAACGCACATTTGCCGTTCAACCTCTCCATATATGCTCCGGATTGTATACAATATTTCCATGTCCCGGCTGCACACTCCGTTGTGCAATCAGTCCCTGGTCTCCTCCAAACGCAAACGGAATCGTTTCTGCTTCTCCCGCGAGAATCTGGTCACATACGCGGATATTATCGTCAATTACTTCTTTAGAAAACTTTCCATCTCCATGGGAGGCAAGAACCGTGTCATATTTCCCATTCAGCTTTTCCCTCAGCTGACACAGGCTCTGCCGATATTCTTCAATTGAGAGAGAATAATCCTGAAAAAGAAAGGTAAAACCGTTACAGGCGTCTCCCAGCAGCACGGTGCGCTCTTCCGGCAGCAGCATCACTACGCTGCCCCTGGTGTGCCCCGGACAGACGTAAATCTCCACAGAGATTCCTCCAAGATCAAATCGGTCTCCCTCCTTCAAATCCTGCCATTCATCAATGGAAACCACCGGAGTAAAATCCTCCTCTGTCACCAGCTCCCCGCCCGGCATCATACCCAGACCGCTTTTTCGGAACTCCCAGCTGCAATGCTTCTGATATATATAAGCATCTTCCTTATTGATATAAACTGTCTCGACCGGGAACTCAGATGCCCCCATCGCATGATCGACATGCCCGTGCGTCAGAAGTACCTTAAGAGACTTATCCGTCAGGCGGTCAATCAGCGGCTTCGCAAATCCGATTCCGCTGCCGGAATCCAGAAGCACCGCGCTTTCCTCTCCTTCTACCAGATACATCAGTTCCGTTGAAAACGCGTAAATCCTGGTGATCCGGTCACTCACCTTTTCTGTCTGAAATTCAGCAGTCAGCATATCCGTTTCCTCCATATGTCAGCATTGCCTGTCAATACGAGTTACAGGCCACGCCATTTAACTGTCTGTAAAACTCCTCGTTTTGCGGAACCAAAATACCATATTTATGCCCCATGGCGCATACGGTTCCGGCGAACAGCTCTACCTCCGTCTGCCGCCCTGCCAGGACATCCTGCCGCATCGAAGGCTGACCGACAGGAGAGAGACCATCGATGACATCCACCCAGCCCCACAGCTCTTCTTCTGTCAGCAGGATCCCTTCCGCAGCGGCCACGCTTCTGGCCTCTTCCATTGCAGCCACCATGATATTTCGAAGCTCTCCGGGTTTCTGCACGCCCTCATAATCCACATCAAAGACCGCACAGGTCTGATTGACTCCCACATTCAGCATCCACTTGCTGTAAATCTGATGGCGAATATCCTCCGGCATCTGATAAGCCAGGCCGGCCCGTTTAAAAAACTCCTCTGCCTCGCAAACAGCCTCACTTCGGGAGGAATCCTTTTCGCCAAACGCGATATAGCCAGTTTTGCTGTATGTGACCTGCCGAGCTTTCGCGTCACCCTTTCTTCCATCGACGACGCATCCTGCCCTCAATTTCTGGCGAGGGGCCAGATGCTTGCAAGCTCTACGTTTTCGTCCCTGACCACGCAGCAAGTGCGTGGTCGGGGTGTGAACAGTAAGGATCTGTTACGAAATAACTTATACAGAACAACATTTCATGTTGCAGTATACTACACTCTCAGCAAATTTTCAACGCGAATCATCGGCGCAGTCCTTGAATATTAAATGGTAATATGATAGTCTTTGATGAAAAATCGGAGATAGCTCTTATTATGAATACGGTTTCGATTTTAAGGCTGGCAGATGAAGCAGGAGGAGCAAAAATGTATTTGATACCAAAACCACAGAGATGGGATCAATCAGAAAAAAATATGTCCTTAGATATGACAGGGAGATTGTCCTGGACGCTTCCTGCGGGGAGCATGAGTTTGAATCTACGCAAATGCTGAATCAGGAATTAAAGAAATTTGCAGGCTTTTCCCTGGAAGTTACGAGAACACAGTCGGAAAAGGCCGGTATTCTGCTAAAGGAAACCAGTGAAATGGAAAAAAACGGATACCGTCTCACAGTCAGCGCAGCCGGAGTTGTGATTGAGGGCGGTTCTGAAACCGGGCTGTTCTATGGCATTCAGACGCTCCGGCAGATGATCCGCCAGCAGGGCGCCTGCCTGCCGTACGCGGATATTTTTGATTATCCTGGGATTGAGGCGCGCGGGCTGCTCTATGATGTGACCAGAGGGCGTGTCCCAACGATGGAATACCTGAAAACCGTGATTGATCGGATGGCTTTTTACAAGATGAATCAGCTGCAGATTTATATTGAGCACAGCTTTTTGATGGAAGGAATGAGCGAGATCTGGAGAGACGATACCCCGCTGACCGCAGAAGAGATTCTGGAACTGGATGCATATTGCCGTGCGAGACAGATTGAGCTGATACCGGCGATCGGCAGCTTCGGGCATCTTTATAAAGTGCTCCGAACCAGGACCTGGAGGCATCTGTGCGAATTGCCGGATCAGGCGGATGAACCATTCGGGCTGATTGACCGGATGACTCATCACACACTGGATGTCTCCAATCCGGATAGCTTTGAACTGTCAAAAAAACTGATTGACGCCTATCTGCCACTGTTTACCTCAAAACATTTCAATATCGGGGCGGATGAGACCTTTGACCTGGGAAAGGGAAGGAGCCGAAAACTCGCGGAGGAAAAGGGGCTCGACCGGATTTATCTGGATTATCTGAAAAAGCTGTGCACCTATCTCACGGATCGTGGGCGAATTCCTATGTTCTGGGGGGATATTATCCGGGAATTTCCAGAGGCGATCCATGAGCTCCCCCGGGAAACCATCTGCCTGAACTGGGATTACCGGCCGGATGTGGAGGAGAATACGACGAGCCAATTTGCGATAAACAATGCTGTACAGTACTGCTGCCCTGGTGTGCACGGATGGAATCAGATGATAAACCGGATGAGAGATTCTTATGAGAATATCAGCCGGATGTGCACCTATGCGGCGCAATACCATGCCGCAGGCGTTCTTACAACAGACTGGGGGGACTACGGCCATATAAACCACCCGGATTTTGGAATACCGGGAATGATCTATGGGGCGGCGTTTTCATGGAACCCTGAGATACCGGAGTTTGACCGGATAAACCGGGAGATCTCAAGGGTGGAATTCCTGGATTCTTCGGAAACGATTGTCTCTGTCGCGGCGCAGGTGGCGGAACACCAGGTATATTCCTGGCGGGAACTGGTGGACTGCAAAGAACACGGCAGGAATCCAGGTTTGGGGGAAAAGAATATAGACGATATCCGGGAATCCGCCCGGTTTATAGAAGCGGATATTGAAAAACTGTATTCCGTTATTCCAAAGCTGGATACGAGGACAAGACCGCTGGTTCAGCCCTGTATCGTAGCAGCGGAGGGCGCAAAATTGCTGCAGGAGTTTGCTCTGGAGCTTGCAGGTCACCGGGAGACGGACAAAAAAACAGAGCGAGGAGAATGCGCCGAAGCAGTTTGTGAAGGGTTCAAATCTTCCTGGGAGCTTGCATCAAAAATAGAAGAATGGTTTTATCTGTATAAAAAAATCTGGCGCAAGGTCAGCCGGGAGTCGGAGCTTTTCCGGCTGCAGGAAGTGATAGACTGGTGCGCGGATACTCTGCGCAGTTGTACACGCTGATGCCGTGAAGCCTGCTGTTTGTAAAATCCCATCCGTGGGAATCACGGACAGAGGATAAGGAGCCACACCCTTTGGGAATATTCTCCAAAGCTGGTGTGGATCCAATTCCATTCGCTTCAAAAACAGAGTACTGTACGTTGCCCAATGCCGTTTTACCGCAGCTTACGTTCTTCTTCTAAATACTCCGCTGTGATTTTCCTCTGAATATAAATAATGCAAGAGGATGGATTACTTCATCCATGAAAAGGTTTCGATACAGGTTATTTTCCGACCTCTCTTTATGAAAGAACCGCCAGGAATGCCGCGGCGATAGAACTGCACAGGGAGACAAAACAGTTCCAAAGGATATGGGTCTGCGCACTGCTTAAGGACATCGTCAAAAGCAAAAGAATATGATTCTTCTGTTCCTCCCACCAGGTACCCCAGAATGAAAAATCTGACCACTTGGTGGGAATCATATCAGACGGAATTTCAAAATAGCGGAATGCCAGCCCGATGGTGCAAAAGGCCAGAAAAAAGAGGCTGCTTATCTGTATCAGAGCCGTCCTCTTCCCGGCGGCATGCCCCGCAAGACGCCAGATCAGAAGCAGCGGCACAAGCAGGAGCAGATCTCCCGCAAACGCAGTCAGATACACGGTGCTGATCACCGTTCCGGAGAGCCCGTGCCGCGTCAGGAACTGCTCTGCCTTTCCCTGTAAATTGCTCGTGGAGGAAGCTCTGACGGCCACCTGCGTCAGAGCGCTTTCATCTGAATCGGAGACACTCCGGATCACAGTCGGCAGCTCACTCGCAAAGGTTCCGCAGACGGTATAGCTTTTTCCGCCTATCCACAGCGTCTGTCCGGATGCCTGCCCGCTTCCGAAAATCGAATACGCAGTGTCCTGATCGATCAGGCATCCGTCCTCCCGCCAGTACAGTTCAGAGCCGCCAAAGACAAGAAGCGCGGGATTCCCTTCTGTCACTACCAGCGTGACGACGGCGCTCCTGCCGTTCTCCTCACAGAATACATTCGCGGTCTCTTCCCAAAAGAAACAGACCGCAAGCACCTCCTCCCCTGCCTCATCCTCACAAATTTCTTCCGCCTCTGCCGCTCCAGGGACCGTCCCATCAAGGGTAATCACCGCCGTGCAGCGAAACTCCCGGACAAGTTCAAAACAGCGAACGGCCGTCACAAAGAGCACTGTCACAAGTAAAAGCTTCAAAGCCTTCCAGATCCATTTCATTTTATTCCACCCTCACCCGGCTTCCGTCGGAAATTGATTTGTCCGAGCCGGTGACAACCTGCTGGCTGGTGGAAAGCGCCCCTTCCTCGAGCGCCTCCAGTTCCTCCTGCGTCAGAGTATTCGTACCTGCCGAAGTACCGGACTGCGCCGTGTCGCTGCCGGAAGACGCCGAATTACTGTCCGCAGTATCCGAAGAATCCGTGTCATCCTCAATGATGACCGCCGAATCCGCCTGTGAATTCTCATCACTGCTGCCCGTACCATCCCCGTTGCTGCTTCCGATGCTGTCTGAAGTACCCGCACCACTCCCGCTGTCGTCTGAATTGTCCGTGCCGCTTTCACAGACATCCACGGATTCAATCGTAATCCCGCCGGATGAACTTCCGGTCTCCGATTGTCCGATCGATTCGGCTGTTTCCGTTGCAATCTCTTCGATAACGTCCGCCACAGTCTCCCCGGCTGTATTCATCCCTGTCTCATCCTCTGAAACAATTCCCGCCGTATCCGCCGCTGCCTCCTCCGTCTGTTCATCGGCTGCTCCCGCTGGAACGTCCGCCGCTGCCTCTTCCGATGTATATGTTTCCACCGACGCCTGCGTTTTCACAGAGCTGTTGCCTGTGAGTGAAGCACTGCTCTGTGCGGCTTTGAGTGCGTCACTGACTGCGTCTTCAATTTTCCACTGAAGCGTTAGCAGATCTTGCTGCGCGGAAATGTAGCTCTCTGTTTTTTCCTCCACCGCCTGCTCAAGCGCGGTTTCTACCGTACTGTCTGCCGTCGTTGTCGTCCCGCTCTTCTCGCGGTATGCCGCAAGCGCGTCCTTTGCCTCCTGCAACGCCTCTTTTGCCCTCGACAGGGAAAGGCTCGCCGACGCCACTGTAAACGAATACTGTTCGGAAGCAGAAGCCTGTTCGTTTGCCTTCTGCTGGCTGCTGACGGACTGCTGGCTTTTAATGTCTTCCAATGTTAACTGTAGTTTTTCCAGTTCCTGCTCCTGATAAAGAATCTGCTCGTCCAGATAGTCTTCATCCAGCTCAAACAGCAGATCGCCCTCGCTCACACGCGATCCCTCGCTGATCGCTATGGACGAAACGCGCAGGTCCGAAACCGTCGTTACCGCCATTTCCTGATTCTGCACCACCTTTCCGGTCGCGGAAATCGTATGGGAGAGAATCCGGCTCGCCGGCTTTTCCGTTGTCACCACAGCGATACCGGAAGCATCCGCTGCCCTCGAGAGCAGTGTAAATACAAGCATCATGGCAAAAAAAATTGCCGTGGCGCGTACCAGTTTTCCTTTCTTCAATCCGATCCACCTCTTTCTTCATCCGGCATTTTGTGCTGTTACCTTTTCCCCGTTTATCACTGTCCATACAAGAATTATCGTAACTGTTCAGTACCTTCACAGTTACACGTTTTCATACGTACCTCGCAGCAAGTGCGGGGTACTGTCCTGAATAGTTACGAATTATCATTCCTTCAGCGCCGCGGCAGCGATACCCTGTTCCAGATAATCCTGTCCGCACAAAAACACCAGCAAAGCCGGAACCAGCATGGAGCAGAATTACCAGTGTTCCATTCGCATTACGGATAATGGGGAGCCGCTGTTTTTTCAGACCCTGGAAGAGGATGATACGACGGAAAGCCTGATGAACCAGGCAAAGGAAGAAGCTCTCAGCCAGGGAATTGACCTGGATGGCACCTCCTTCTCCTCCACACTGACGCGGCATCTGGAATTTACCATGAAAGTCCGCGATGATACCCATAGCGGAGCGCAAAGCAGGATCTGCTACGTCTCTGCTGCGCTCGTTCCCCGTTCAGGGGGCATGCTCGCGGTTCTTGTCGTTCATTCCCTCTCCTCCATGCACGGGCGCTTCATGCGCCAGTGTCTTCTTTTTCTGCTTGCGGATCTGACCGCGTGGCTGCTTCTTTCCATTTTCTTCTGGCATTTTACCGCACGGGTGCTGCTCCCGATCCGGGAAAACTGGAGAAAGCAGACGCAATTTATTGCTTCCGCTTCCCATGAGCTGCGCTCGCCGCTAACCGTCATCCTAAGCAATGCCGCCGCGGTTCGAAGCGGAGTGCTGCCTTTTGATACGAATTTTCTTGACACGGTGGATGCGGAAGGGCTGCGGATGTCGCACCTGATCTCCGATATGCTCCAGCTGGCAGGCGCGGACAGCGAAGCCTGGAGCATCGTCCCTGCCGAGATTGAGCCGGATACCCTGCTTTTGCAGATCTGGGAGGATTTTGAGGCGCAGGCGCATTCCCGTCATCTGCATTGGGACATCAGCCTGCCGGAAGAGCCTCTGCCGCACTGTATCTGCGATGCGGAGCGCATCCGGCAGCTGCTCGGAATCCTGATCGATAACGCATTCAGCTATACCCCGGAAGGCGGGCGGGTCTGTCTCGCACTGTCCGCCGCTCTGAGTTCTTCTTCCATCTGTATCCGGGTCATTGACAACGGCCCCGGCATTCCGGACAGTGAAAAAGAGGCGGTATTTGAACGCTTTCACCGCCTCGACCCGTCCAGAAAGGACAAATCCCATTTTGGACTCGGGCTCTGCATCGCCCGGGAAATTGTACGTCTGCACCACGGCAGCCTGACCGTCCGGGATACACCGGGAGGCGGAGCTACTTTTACCTTGATTTTGCCTGTACAGACCTGATATCGGACGCAGGCCTCGCCCATCGCGAAGCGATTTTAAATGGCGAGGCTCTCCGTATAATACTGTGCCTGCGCATGCCAGAGCTCGTAATATTTGCCGGATTCCTCCGCCAGCAGTTCCTCGTGCGTCCCCTGCTGGATGATAGCGCCTTCGTGGAAGACGGCGATTTCGTCGCAGAATTTGCAGGAGGAGAGCCGGTGGCTGATATAGATTGCCGTCTTGTCGCCGGAGATATCGTTGAATTTTGAATAAATCTCCGCTTCGGCGATTGGGTCAAGGGCGGCGGTCGGCTCATCAAGGATGATAAAGGGCGCGTCCTTATAGAGCGCCCGCGCGATGGCGATTTTCTGCGCTTCACCGCCGGAAACCTCGATTCCGTCCTCGGTAAAATCCTTGTAGAGCTGGGTCTTCAGCCCGTCCGACAGGGTTTTCAGGCGGTCGTCAAAGCCCGCGTCGGTCAGGGCTTTTCGAACCTTTGCCTCATCATAGGTCATGCTGCCCGCGACGTTGTTCCCCAACGGCTGGGAAAGCAGCTGGAAGTCCTGGAATACAACAGAAAAGATGTCCATGTAATCCCGGTAATTGTATTTGCGGATGTCGATGCCGTTCAGGAGAATCTGCCCCTCCTGCGGGTCATAAAGGCGACAGAGCAGCTTGATAAAGGTGGTCTTGCCGCTGCCATTCTCCCCCACGATGGCCAGCCGTTTACCGATCTGAAATTTCATGGAAACGTGCCGCAGCGCCCAGTTTTCGCTCGCCGGGTATTTGAAAGAGACGTCGCGGAATTCGACCTCATACTGCCGGTCTGAACGCTTTTCTGTGGTCAGACTCCCCTGGTACATGGCATTGGGAAGGTCCAGGTAGGTAAAGATCCGCTCCATGTACCCGGTATTGGTTCTCATTTCGCCGTACACCTGCAAAAGCGCGTAAATATTGCCGCCCATGGCGGTCGCCGCACCCACATATTGCGTAATGCTGCCCACATCAAATGCGCCGCCCCAGGCCTTGAGACAGGTAAAGGCGTACACAAAGCCGGTAATCAGCATCGAGATACCTGCGCCAAGTCCGGCATAGACGCCCATCGGGCCTTTGGCCAGCTTTCCAAACGAGCCGTTTGCGCCAAAGGGGCTTTCCTTCTTCCAGTAGGCGCGGATGATTTTCTGCTGGTCGTAGATCCGGATATCTGCGCTCCGCTCCTTTTTAAAGCCAAGATTGCCAAAGTAGGAAAACAAACGGTTTCCAAAGGTGGCCTCCTCAGAAAGACTGTTCAGATAATTCTCCGATTTTACATAAAATTTCCCCGCCAGAAAACTGACGCCGATCAACACAGCAGCGAACAAAAGCAAAAACAAAGGATTGTTCAGGATATCCAGCGCGCCGGCGTCCTCCGGCACGAGGGACGTAAAAAGGCTTACCGTCAGCGCAATACCGCCGAGAATGCCTGCCAGGCTGCGGATGGTTTTCTCAAAAGCGTAAGGAATGCGCCCGAAGCCCCAGCCGGCCCAGTTTTCGATCTGGGAGATCTGCGCCCGCAGATCGTGGATTTCCTGACGGTCAATGTCCGCGTAATCCATAGAGAACATCTTGCGGCAGTAAAGGATTTCCTTGCGCCCCCACACATCGTCAATCAGAGTTTCCTGACGCTGCTTCAGGAATGCATTTGCAAGTGAGAAAAGCCCGGTGACGGCCACGCCGCTAATCACCCATTGCCAGAGAACATCCGCCCGACGGGTGCCGGCGAGCTCCGAGAGAATTCTCGCCGAAAAGAATACCGACACGTATGGAAACAGCGCGGAAACGACCGCTCCCAGGGCAATGACCGGAAACAGTCTGTGACTGACCGTGTATAACTCTTTTACACCGCGCTTATGGGCGGCGATGGTATGCCTGAAATCTCCTTTCATCAGAATTCCCTCCCCTCTTGATAATATCGGCTCTGAACTTCAAAAAGCTTTGCGTATTCCCCGCCAAGCGCCAGCAGGCTTTCATGGGTGCCTTCTTCCGCAATCCGTCCGTCCGCCAGGAAAAGAATCCGGTCGCAGAAGCGGGTGGAGGCCAGTCGGTGTGAGATAAACACCGAAGTCTTCTCTCGGGTCATATCGTTGTATTTCTGGTAAATATCATTTTCCGCGATGGGGTCGAGCGCGGCGGTCGGCTCATCGAGCATCAGCAGGGGCGCGTCCTTATAGAGCGCTCTCGCAAGCATCAGCCGCTGCGTCTGACCGCCGGAAAACAGCACGCCGTCCAGAAAGACATCTCTGCCGGTGTGTGTATCCAGCCCTTTGGGCAATTCCTGAATTGCTTTTTTCAGCCCCGCTTTTTCCAGGGAATCCCAGACCCGGTCCATATCAATGTTTTCCGTCGTCATCGCGACGTTTTCCGCAACGGTGACATCCAGGAGCGAATATTCCTGGAAAACCGCGCTGATTTGTGCGTAATACGCGCTGCGGTTGAAGGTGCGGATATCCGCTCCATTCAGCAGTACCCGGCCTTCAGTCGGATCAAAGAGACCGCACAGCAGACGCACCAGGGTGGTTTTGCCTGCGCCGTTCAGGCCGACAATCGCCAGCTTTTCACCGGGATGAATCACGAGATTGATGTCATGCAGCGTGTCATTTTCTGCGCCCGGATAGCGGTAGGAGACATGCTCCAGCTTCAATTCCCAGGCATCCGCGCATGGAAACGCCACCTCCTCACCCTCTTCAAAGCGAAACGGCTCCGGGTATTCGAGAAATTCCCGCACAGAGCTGATGTCGAGGCTGTCCTTATGCATCCGTGCCATATCATTTAAAATGCCCATCACCCAGGAGGAAAACGTAGTCACTGCTCCAAAGTACAGGACAAAGGAAGAAACAGATATCCCCTCCTGCAAAGCCAGATGGATCAGATACAGATAGGCGATGCCGTTTCGCGCCATGGTCATCGCGGCTTCCGTCACACTCGCCACGAGACGTTTTTTCTCCACCCCCAGACGCCAGTCCAGGTAAGCGTTATGTACATCGTCCAGCAGGTCATTCAGCCAAGTCTGCAGGCCAAAGATGCGAATATCCTTCGCGAGGACCACCGACTGGGATTTGTCGCGGATATATCGTTTTTTTGCGTAATATGTGGATTCTTCTTTCCAGTGCTCATATTCCCAGCTGCTCGCGTAGCGGGATGCCAGAAAGCCCACCAGGCAGGTGGCGAAAACTATGGCCGTCAGAGCGGGATGCAGGCCAGACAGAATCGACAGGCAGACCAGGAAGCCGCCAATATTTTTCAGAAGATTCGTCAGCCCCTGCCAGATGTATTCCGTTGCTTCCTGATTGCTACTTGTGGCACTGGCTGCCTTTTCCCGCAGCCGGACAAAATCGGCATCCAGTGTATTGGAAAACGAAGTGGTGTTACACTTGTCAGCCAGCATACCGATGATAGCAGAGCGGACGTCGACGCGGGGATACATGGCGTAGGTATCCAGGTAGCCTTTCACTCCCTGTGTCACAAACAGCGCCGCAGTAAAAAACAAAATAGTGGTAAGAAGGCTTCCCAATGGAACGTGTGTCTCCACAGCCTTCAATATTTCCGGCGCAATGTAGAGTTGTGCCGCGTTATACAGGATCTCCATCAGAGCCGTGAGGATGCAGATCAGAAGAACGCGCCGCCGCACCCTCCAGGCGATTCTTACCATCCATCCGACATTCTGCGCAATGCCATATTTTGGCTTTGTTTTTGCTTCCATACTCCATCCATCTCCTTACGCGATACGTTTTTATAGCTACGGACATCATAACACAAAAAATCATCCCCGCACACTTCGGGGATGAATCGTCAAAATCGGGGGATGAATGGTAAAGCTTTACGTCTGCGGAATCAGGATTTCCGTGGTAAAGGCTCCGTCCTCGCTGTTGCGGCTCAGGTAGCCGTCCAGGCGTTCTACGATGTTATCGATGCGAACCAGTCCAAATCCGTGGCCGTCCCCTTTATTCGTCCGAAACCTTCCGTTGATCTTTTCCAGCTTTTTCCCCGCCGTAAAATTTGTAAAAGAAATGTAGAACTGCGTTCCCTTCATATCCATATAGACCCGGATGAGCCGCTCCTCCTCCGGCAATGCCAGGCTGGCCTCGATCGCGTTATCAAAGAGATTTCCAATGATGCAGCACAGATCAATCTCTGACATACGAAGCTTCACCGGAATGTGCGCGTCACAGTGAACCGTAATTGCACGGGACCTGGCCAGTGAAATTTTGCTGTTTAAGATGGCGTCGGCCATGGAATTCCCTGTCTTCACCACCGTATCCACGGTATTTAAATCCGTATCCAGCTCATCCAGATAGGCTTTGATCCCCTCCATATCCCCATTAGACGCCAGCACCTTCATCGTCTGAATGTGATTCCGGTAATCATGCCGCCATCCGCGCATCTGGCGATACATATTGTCAACCTCCCGGTAATGGGTCTCGATCAGCTCCCGCTGATAAGCCGCAATCCGCTTATCGATCTGTTTTGAAAAAAAAGACATGACCGTTCCTTCCATTCCTCTGCAGCCTATGTAAACTGAATAATCGCGCGGTTAAGCGGCTCATAAGCGCCCCTTGGCAGAGGAAGAACCGTTCCGTCAGACAGGGTCACTTCTTTTCTGGTGACACGCCGGATACACTCCAGGTTCAGGATCAGACTCCGCCCTGTCCGCGCAAACCGCTGGTCGAGCTCCTTTTCAAATTCGCCCAGCGGCCGTTTCATGGCATATTCCTTCTTCGCATGGATGGTCACGTAATTCAGCCGCACATCCAGATAGCGAATCTCGTAAAATGGGATACGCACCATTTCCCCGCCCATTTCCAGGTTGAGACATCTTTCATTCTGTTTCCGTTTTTCCAGCGCCCGATCCAGCACAGAAAACAGCTTCCCGACATTCACAGGCTTTATCAGATAATGAAGCGCCGCAACCTCGTAGCCCTCGGCAATATAGTCCGAATAACCCGTGACAAAAACAATCTGCATCGCCTCATTCTCTTTGCGAATGGCCTTAGCCATCGTCACTCCGTCCATCTGGCCCATCTCAATATCCAGAATAAGAATATCCCACCTTTTGTCTTCCGCATACTGAAACAAAAAGCTTTCTGCCGAAGAAAAGACCTGCGTATAGATCTCAGCCGGCCGCGCCGCAACCCAGGCTTTCACCTGATTTTCGACAAATTCCGCATCTGCGCTGCTGTCATCGCAGATTGCAATTCGAACCATTGATCTTTCCCTTTCCATACCATATTCTGATCTTTCGTAACTATTCAGAACAGCCTTTCACAGGTAAACCTGCACATCTCCGCTTCGCTCCGGCCGGTGCTAAACGAGCGCCACTGGCGCTCAGCACCTGTCTTTTCTTTTCGATGCTGTTCTGAACTGTTACCAAATATATACTACACCATCTGCAAAGTTTCAACGCGAACGGCTTCCCCTTTTTTCAAAGACATCGGCAGCACCAGCGTTCCAAATGTCAGCCGTTTCAAATAAATCACTTCACTTCCCACTGCGTGAAACATCCGCTTTACCTGATGATATCGTCCCTCCTGGATCGTTAACAGAGCCACTCGCCCCACATCCGCACATGCACAGTATTCTTCCGGCAAATAGGCGAGCTCCGGACTCCCACCGTCACAAATCACAAGCCTGGCCGGAAGTGTCGGCGTATCATCACCGATCTCCACCCCCGCAGAAAAGGAAGCAATATACGCCTTTTCGGCAGGGTGGTCGAGCACGGCCAGATACATTTTATCCACGTGCCTGCGCGGGGAAAGCATGCGGTGCGCCATTTCTCCATCATTGGTAATCAGAAGCAGCCCTTCCGTGTCCTTGTCCAGCCTGCCCACCGGGAACAGATCCCTGTTTTGCGGCACAAGCTCCATCACCGTTGGAAAACGGTCATCCCTTACCGCGCAGACATAGCCGGCCGGCTTATGCAGCATATAGGTTACGAAACCGCGCGCCGCCACAATGGTCCCATTTACGGCAATCTCATCTGCATCCGGAGTAATCTTTATTTCCGGTTTGGCAGCACAGACTCCGTTGATACTGACTGCTTTTCTTTTTATGAGATTCTTTACTTCACTCCTCGTCCCAATCCCGGCATCTGCCAGAAATTTATCCAGCCGTATCTGCATAGGTCTCTCTCCGGGTCTTGCCCGTTTAGCATGAGCAGCGCCCGCAACGATTCCAGAGCCGGCGCTTGTTTTTCCTGAACTCTTTTAGGCTTATTAATAGCCGCATATACTGTCAGGATCTATTTCCTCTATCTTCAGTGCGTATTTTGCCGCCATTCGCATTGCACGCTCATAGACCCCCTGTTCGCAAATCTGCGATGGATTGTGCGCGTCAACACCCAGCACGACCCGATTCCCTGTCCGACCCACGATCTGCCAGAAGCGCTCTGCGGGATAATGGCGGTGCTGCAAAAGTCCCTGAAGGTTTATTTCCAGCGGAATACGAAGATCGTACAAAGCCTCGCAGAGGCGCGTCATTTCCTGCTCGTACACACCATCTGTCCCCTCATAATTGATCAGATCCGGATGAGCCAGATAGAGAAACGCTCCGGTCTCCATCCCGGCGATAACCGTATCGACATATTCTTTCAGAAAGTCATCGTTTTTTGTCGGTGCGCCGGTATAGGTCCCGTCTGATTCACGTCCCAGGAAATGCTGTCCCATGATCAGATAGTCCCCGTTTACACGATGCAGCATCGCCATCTGTGCATCGAAAAATTCGGGCGTGTACTCTGCTTCAAAACCCGCCAGCAGGCGGATTGTCCCCTCATATTCACGCGCCAGCGAGCGGATCGTTTGCACATATTCATCCGCCTGCTCCATATCCATGCGGATCGTTGAAACATAACCGTCCGTAAACGGGCAGGGAATATGGTCCGCAAAACCAAGGACCTCCATCCCCATGGATATCGCTGCTTCAATATACTCTCGTTCCGTACCCACTGCATGTTTGCAGCGGGTGGTATGTGTGTGATAGTTTGTTTTCATATAGTGATTCATTTTCTTCCTCATCCAATCCACAAAACAGCCGAAGCAATCAGATACTGGCCGATATAGTAAAGCACGTAATTGACCGCAAGAGCCACTGGCCTGTTTTTTCCTTCTCCAAAATAAATAACAGAAAGTACCAGATCTGACAAAAGGAAAAACACGCCTCCAATCCCCATAACCAGTAAACCCAGATTACGCAAAAGAATCGCACAGGCTACTGTATATACTGCCATAAAAAACAAAATTGCGCCATATACAGCCGATATTGCCTTATATTTACCATATTGAAGATGCATCGGCTTCTCTCCGATGTATATGAACGCGAGCGCTGCAAGTGCACCAATCACGCCTGCCACAAAAGCTTCTGTCCGGAAGCCCGCAACGGATGTTACCGCCGCAAGATAGAAAAAATGCCCGACAAGAAACACAAGAAATCCCATCATCGTCCATGCTTCGGCATCTTCCGGATATAAGCCCTTCAGTTCCAGCCAGATATCCCCCATCAGACCCAGCAGCAGCCCGCCGCCGACAAATAACGCGAACTGAAAATGTCTCCCTTCCGTCAGCGCCGCCACTCCCAGTGTCGTCAGAAAAAAGAAACTGGTGAAAGACTTAAGAACGACAGCCTGCCAGCTCGGACCACGCAGCCGCGTGAGAATCATCAGAACCAGATACACCAATCCAACCACCAGCATTGCAATGTACATCATCATAAAGGCAGCATCCTTTCTTCTTTTCAACGCAAATATAAGTCACATCATCCTCTTATATGCGGGGATGATATAAATTCGGCCTTTGCCTTTTCAATCGATCTCATTATACTACTCGAATCTGCACATGAAAACCCGGCAAATATCTTAAAATGCACAAAATCTCCTCGCTCCTCTTCCTTTTCTAAGGATTGCATCTCTGGCACGGTGCGTATCCCATAGCGATAACACTTTCCCGGTCTCCGGTATATTCCAGTTTGTTTTTCTCACTCATATCTTCTACACTGGAGCAGGCCGGATCGTGAAATTTCATCGTGTTCGTGTTTAAAATATAGGTCGTTTCCTCTGTCTCACCGGCCGCACGCGCAGATGCGGAAGCATCGTCCTCAATCCAGCTCTCCCCAGTCGCATAATCAATTCCGATCCCCGGCTGCACATTATAGCAATAGACATTGAACAGAACACCTGCTCCTTCATCTTCTACAGACATCGCCTCCATCTGTACTCCGGACGCGACCAGATTCTCACCTTCAAATATCGGTGTCACACGATAAAGCACATGGTTCCCGGTCTCGTAAATATACTCCGCCACCAGATTCTCAAAAGGCAGCATTCCCTCTGTATTCAGATAGCGCGTCCCCGTGATCAGGTTCTGCTCATTCGCATTCTCCGCAGTCAGCTTGTAGGCAATCAGATGGCAGCGATTATAAAGAGATTCCCCGTCAATTCCCTCATATTGTACCGAATGCCAGCCGGTCGGGTGGATGGAACTGATGTCGCCGCGCTCCCCGGTCGGCATCAGGTCCGTACCCAGATTTGCCAGAGCCACACCGCAGCGCCCCAGCGAATCCAGCTCGCTGTAGCGCTCAAATGACTCTGTGCTTATATCCAAATCCGAAAAGTCCGGAACGTTTCCTTTCACCTCTGTATAGGGCGAACCGGAATAAGCCGGGATGTCTGCAAGAATCTGGTCTGTGCCGGAAGAAATCATATCCGAACCAGAATCCCCGTCTGCGGAAGCAGGATCCTCTAATGAGACTGAAACACAGCCGCTCTGCTCTGAGGCTGCCGCCCCGACTGGCAGTATGCCCTGCCAGTGATCCGCGTCCGTCCTGAAAAAGACCAGCATAAGTGCCAGAAGCAGGTGCAAAAACAGTTTCCTTCTGTATTTCATCAGTCAGCCCTCCGCGCATTCCAAACGTTTGTTCGTTTTTTATTATAATAGACGCCCTGCTGTTTTTCAAGAGAAAAAACGGAAAAAGCCGCAATCTCTGAAATACTCAGAAACTGCGGCTTCATTCCATCGTTTTACATAAAACCATGCTCCCGTATCAGGCAGACCGGCCAAAGCCCCTGCACATCTGCCAAACGTCATGCCCGGCCTTCACAGCTCCATGTACATAATATGCCTGCAACCGAATTAATAATTCTCTGCGTGTACTTCAAAGTAGCTCTGCGGGTGATTGCAGGCCGGACATACCGCCGGAGCCTTGGTGCCCACTACGATGTGACCACAATTGCGGCACTCCCATACCTTTACTTCGCTCTTCTCAAATACCTCTGCGGTCTCTACATTCTTCAGCAGAGCACGATAACGCTCTTCGTGATGTCTCTCGATCTCTGCCACCAGGCGGAACTTCGCTGCGAGTGCCTTGAAGCCCTCTTCCTCAGCGGTCTTCGCAAAGCCGTCGTACATATCGGTCCACTCGTAGTTCTCACCCTCAGCCGCCGCCAGAAGGTTCGCCGGTGTATCACCGATTCCCTCGAGCTCCTTGAACCACATCTTTGCGTGCTCTTTCTCATTGTTTGCGGTCTTCTCGAAAAGCGCCGCAATCTGCTCATATCCCTCTTTCTTTGCTACGGAAGCAAAATAGGTATATTTATTTCTTGCCTGGGACTCTCCGGCAAACGCTGTTTCAAGGTTCTTCTCTGTCTGTGTTCCTGCATACTTGCTCATAAAATTTCCTCCTCAATTTTGCCTGTGCGGCAGTCATGATCCTTTTCTGATTGCCGCCGATTTTCCTATTGTGTGACACGCAGTCATCTTCCTGTCTGGTCCGATCCTCTCATTCATCCAGACTGGGCCGACAACCTTCCAGCAGCATCTCTGCACTGCTCGCATACATAAATCAGCTTCAGGTCATAGGACTTCAGCTTCATCCCACAGGCGCGCTCTAGCTGAGCAGACATATCATCCAGCATAAGGTCGCTGATTTTCCCGCATACGCCGCACACCAGATGATCATGGCGTATCGTGTTATCATAATGCTCGGACTTCCCGTCCACCGTCAGTCTGCGGATCAGACCCTCGTTCGCGAGCATATTCAGATTATTGTACACGGTAGCCATGGACATCTTCTTTCCCTCGGCATGAACCTGCTGATAGATGTCCTCCGCCGTGGGATGATTATTCGCGTTTGAAACAATATCTAAAATAATCTTCCCGTTCTCTGACATATGCACCTCCTGTGTTGGAATTATTCTAATTCAAGAATTTCTGTTTGTCAAGCACTTTTTTACAAAAGAAAAAGCCCCAGGCGTTTCACTCAGGGCAATCCTCAGACTTATGAAAGATTCAAAAATAAGTTACAGGTTCATTCGCTCTTTCCGCCCTTCCTCCTCACGCAGCATATCCTCAACGTACTTGGGCAGCATGAAGGCACCCTGGTGCAGATGCGGGGTATAGTAGTCGGTCTCGATGCCATAGGCCTCCCACCGGGCACGATCGAAGTCGCGCAGCGGGTGGTATTTTTTGGAGGCAAAGCCAAAGAGCCAGTAGCCGGAGGAACAGGTCGGAATGTGCGCCTGGTAAACCCGGCTGATGGGGAAGCTGTGGCTCGCTTTGTTGTGCATCAGGCGGCAGGATTCCTCATCCCCCTCGTAGAACGGGCTGCCGTGCTGATAAACCATGATACCGTCTTCTTTCAAAGCACGGTAGCAGTTGCCATAAAATTCGCGTGTGAACAGTCCCGCCTTGTGGCCAAGCGGATCAATCGCGTCGTTGATAATGAGATCGTATTCTCCCTGCTTCGTGCGCAGAAATTTCAAACCGTCAATATGATAAAAGCGCACACGCGGATCATCAAGGCTCGCTGCGGTATCCGGGAAAAATTCCCGGCAGACCTCTACAAAACGCTGATCCGGCTCGGTTACGTCAATACACTCAATCCCGTCATATTTCTCCAGCATCCGCAGCACCCCGCCATCGCCGCCGCCGAGCACCAGCACATTTTTCACTTTCGGATGCACCGCCATTGGAACATGGACGATCATCTCATCATAAATAAAACCATCCTTCTCGGAGAAAACGATCTTTCCATCGGAGCTTAAAAAACGGCCGAGCTCGTCGGAGTCAAAAACATCGATTCTCTGAAATTCCGTCTGCTCTCCAAACAACTGATTTTTCACTTTCACAGACATCTTGATCTGGTCTGCGTGGTAATCTGAAAACCAAAGATCCATTCCTTATCTCCTTTCCAGCAATCCGCTCAGTCCTTCCACACCTGCCGCTCGTCCTTGAGCACATTCAGATACTCGACCTCGGGGTCCTCCGTGCCCTGCAGAGAACAGCCCTTTTCCTTTGCGTATAAAATATATTCAATAATCTCCTGCGTGATCATTTCTCCGGGCGCAAGAATCGGAATGCCCGGCGGATAGCACATGACAAACTCGCCGCAGGTGCGCCCCACGGTCGCGCGGATCGGCAGATAATCCTTTTCCGCGTAAA
The DNA here is from genome assembly GCA_021202635.1 of Lachnospiraceae bacterium. Classification (GTDB taxonomy): domain Bacteria; phylum Bacillota; class Clostridia; order Lachnospirales; family Lachnospiraceae; genus Choladousia. The sequence continues at coordinate 46,488 of JAJQCQ010000091.1, forward strand.
AGGCCGTCTGCGGGGATTCGATCACAATCGGGTTGATATACTCAGAATTCAGCATCTTCGCAGAGCTTCTGGTATAGCGGCGTTTGATGTCAAACAGCGCGCCGACCAGGCGCTCGATGTCCTGAATACGGTCACCGATGGAAATATAAGCCATGATGTTTGTCAGGTCGCCCAGCTCGATCTGGATGTCGTACTCATCGCGCAGCAGATCGTAAACCTCGATACCGGCCAGTCCGATATCGCGCGTATATACGGATAGTTTGGTCACGTCAAAATCAAAAATGCTGTCACCGTTGATCATTTCGCTGCCATAAGCATAGTAACCTCCGATGTCATTAATCTCAGAACGGGCATACTCCGCCATCTCAACTACCTTCGCAAAGGCTTCCCTGCCGCGAAGAACCAGGTTCCGCCGGGAAAGATCGAGACTCGACATCAGCAGATAGGATGCGCTGGTCGTCTGTGTGAGGTTGATCACCTGGTGAACATATTCCCAGTTCACATGCTCCCCTGTCAGAAGCAGTGAGCTCTGCGTCAGGCTCCCACCGGATTTGTGCATGGAAATGGCAGACATATCCGCCCCGGCCGCCATCGCGCTGACCGGAAGATTCTCCCCGAAATAAAAATGCGTCCCGTGCGCTTCATCCGCAAGTACCATCATCTCGTATTTGTGTGCCAGCTCTACAATCGAACGGATGTCTGAACAGATCCCGTAGTAAGTCGGATTGTTGACCAGAACGGCCACCGCGCCCGGATTGTCCAGAATCGCCCGCTCCACCTCGGAAACCTTCATGCCAAGGGAGATACCCAGCTTCGGCTCGACCTCCGGGTTCACGTAAACCGGGATCGCGCCGCAGAGCACCAGGGCATTGATCACGCTCTTATGGACATTGCGCGGCAGGATGATCTTGTCACCCGCATGGCAGACGGAAAGCACCATGCTCTGTACTGCCGAAGTCGTGCCGCCGACCATAAAAAACGCATGCGACGCGCCAAAGGCCTCCGCCGCCAGCTGTTCCGCTTCCTTAATAACAGAAACCGGCTGGCAGAGATTGTCCAGCGGCTTCATGGAATTCACATCAATACCGACACATTTTTCTCCCAGGAAGTCTACAAGCTCCTGGTTTCCCCGGCCCCTCTTGTGCCCGGGAACATCAAACGGGACCACCCGTCTCCTTTTTAAACGCTCTAAAGCCTCATAAATAGGCGCGCGGTTTTGCGATAATGACTGCATGGCTTTTCCTCTGTATTTTCTTATTATTGTAGAATAGTTTCATTATACTTATTCCCTATAAAAAATCAATCCCTGTTTTTGCTTTTTGACCTGGCACGAAATATTGGTTATATCCCAGCCAGGCATCCTATCCCCCCCAGTTCATATTTTTTTACTTGACATCATTTCCCATTTTGTCTATGATAATTGCGAAAAAAGATTCCGTCTGCAAGTAATATCAGCATGACGGTATCTTTGCGTGTATGCGGTTTTTTGCGCGAAGCCAGCTTCCTGTTTCCGCAGAAAACAAAACATTATATAATAATGAAAGGAGTACTCCAATGATTCGTACGATTGCGAAGCAGGTAAAGGAATACCGGAATGCCTCGATCGTCACCCCGCTCTTTATGCTGCTGGAGGTGATCATGGAGACGATGATCCCGTTTCTGATGGCCTCGATCATCGACGATGGCGTAAACGCAGGCGATATCAACCACATCTACCGGACCGGCGCCCTGATGATCGTCTGTGCCCTGATCGGCCTCTCCGGCGGTATGCTTGGCGGCCGATTCGGTGCGAAAGCGTCCGCAGGTCTTGCAAAAAATCTGCGTGCCGAAATGTTTGGCCACATCCAGACCTTTTCCTTTGCCAACATTGACAAATTCAGCCCCGCCGGGCTGGTAACCCGTCTGACCACAGATGTGTCCAACATCCAGAATGCCTATCAGATGATTCTGAAAATGCTGATGCGCGCACCGGCCAGTATCATCTGCGCCCTGGTCATGGCTTTTATGATCAACGCAAGACTGGCTTCCATCTATCTGATCGCGGCGCTTCTGCTTGGAACCGCACTTATCCTTCTGGTGATCCATGCCACGAAGTATTTCCAGCAGGTCTTTCCGCGATACGACGACCTGAATGCCTCGATTGAGGAGAACGTCTCTGCGATCCGTGTAGTAAAGGCTTATGTGCGTGAGGACTATGAGACCAAAAAGCTGAATAAGGCCAGTGAAAACATCTATAAGTTATTTGTAAAGGCGGAGCACAACGTTATCATCAACAGCCCGCTGATGATGTTCACCGTATACTGCTGTATCATCCTGATCAGCTGGATCGGCGCGAAGATGATCGTTGCCGACTCCCTGACGACCGGTGAGCTGATGAGCCTTCTGACCTATTGTATGAACATCCTCTCCAGCCTGATGATGCTCTCTATGGTCTTCGTCATGATCTCCATGAGTGTGGCGAGTGTGCAGCGTGTCTGTGAGGTTCTTGATGAGACGCCGGATCTGGTAAATCCAGACCAGCCGATCATGGAAGTGCCGGACGGCAGCATCCGCTTTGAAAATGTAGACTTTTCCTATCACAAAAACACGAAGGAATACGTCCTCTCGGATATCAATCTTGATATCCGGAGCGGTGAAACCATCGGCATCATGGGCGGCACCGGAAGCTCCAAGACCAGTCTGGTCAATCTGATCAGCCGCCTCTACGATGTATCAAACGGCTCCGTGAAGGTCGGCGGAAATGATGTCCGGAATTACGACATGGATGTACTCCGTAACCAGGTGGCCGTAGTACTCCAGAATAATGTCCTTTTTTCCGGCACCATCTATGACAATCTGCGCTGGGGCAATAAGGACGCAACCGATGAGGAATGCCAGGAGGCCTGCCGGCTTGCCTGCGCAGATGATTTCATCCGTGCCTTTCCGGACGGGTACAACACCTACATTGAGCAGGGCGGTTCGAACGTATCCGGCGGGCAGAAGCAGCGCCTGTGTATTGCCCGCGCTCTTTTGAAAAATCCGAAGATCCTGATTCTCGACGACAGCACCAGTGCCGTGGATACGGCGACGGACGCAAGGATTCGCCGCGCATTCCGGGAAGATATCCCGAATACGACAAAGCTGATCATCGCGCAGCGTGTTTCCAGTGTGCAGGACGCAGACCGTATTATCGTCATGGATGAGGGACGGATCAGTGCTTTTGGAACCCACGAAGAGCTGCTTGCTTCGAGTGAGATTTACCGCGAGGTATACGAGTCTCAGACGAGCGGCGGCGGTGATTTTGATGAAAAGGCAGGTGACTGATTATGCCAGGACCAGGACAAAGGCCACCCCGCGGAGCAAGACCGCAGGTACAGAATCCCGGAAAGCTGCTTGCCCGGCTGATGGGATACATTTTCCGTGATTATAAATTTCACTGTATTATCGTCTTCATACTGATCTGCTGCAGTGTGCTGGCCAATGTACAGGGAACACTTTTTACCAAAAATCTGATTGATGATTACATCACTCCGTTTCTGCTGACGGACAATCCGGACTTCGGCCCTCTCGCCCGCGCAATCGGTCGGGTAGCCTGTTTTTACGCGCTCGGCGTCGTATCGACCTATATGTACAACCGCATCATGGTAACGGTGTCACAGGGCACGCTGAAACATTTAAGAGACGATCTTTTCTCCCACATGGAGACGCTGCCGATCCGATATTTCGACACACACAAGCACGGCGACATCATGTCCGTTTACACGAACGATATTGATACCCTGCGCCAGATGATCAGCCAGAGTATTCCGCAGATCATCAATTCCGCGTTCACCATTGTCAGTGTCTTTATCAGCATGCTGATCTTAAGTATCCCGCTGACCGGCGTAACGCTGATCATGGTCTGCATCATGCTTTTCTTTACGAGAAAAGCCACCTCCTTAAGCGGGAAATATTTCCGTGAACAGCAGACCAACCTTGGTAAAGTCAACGGCTACATTGAAGAAATGATGAAAGGTCAGAAGGTGGTCAAGGTTTTCTGCCACGAGGATGAATGTGTCAAAGACTTTACGGAACTGAACAATATGCTCTATGTCAGCGCAGACAATGCGCAGACCTACTCCAGCTTCTTAGGTCCGATCAATGCCCAGCTTGGTAACGTCAGCTATGTTGTCTGCGCCATCGTCGGAGGTATTCTCGCACTGAACGGTGTCGGCGGATTTACCCTCGGCGGCCTTGCCAGCTTCCTGACGTTCAACAAGAGCTTCAGTATGCCGATCAACCAGGTCAGCCAGCAGTTCAACTCCATCATCATGGCGATGGCCGGTGCAGACCGTATCTTCCGCTTGATGGATGAAGAATCCGAGACAGACAACGGCTATGTGACTCTGGTTCACGCGAAAGAAGTAAACGGCAAACTGATCGAATCCGACTCCCGCACCGGGCGCTGGGCGTGGAAGCATACGCATCAGGCAGACGGTTCCGTAGACTATAAGGAGCTGAAAGGCGACGTGGTCTTTGACGGCGTAGACTTCGGCTACACGGATGACAAGATCGTTCTCCATGACATCAAGCTCTATGCAACGCCGGGACAGAAAATCGCCTTCGTCGGCTCCACCGGCGCCGGCAAGACGACGATCACCAACCTGATCAACCGCTTCTACGATATCCAGGACGGCAAAATCCGCTACGACGGCATCAACGTCAACAAGATCAAAAAAGCCGACCTGCGCCGCTCGCTCGGCATCGTGCTGCAGGATACGCACCTGTTCACCGGCACAGTGAAAGAAAATATCCGCTTCGGCAAGCTGGACGCGACCGATGAAGAGATCGTGGCAGCGGCAAAGCTGGCAAATGCGGACGGCTTCATCCGCCGGCTGCCGCAGGGCTATGACACCATGCTCACCGGCGACGGCACGAACTTAAGCCAGGGGCAGCGGCAGCTGCTTGCGATCGCCCGTGCAGCTATCGCAGACCCGCCGGTACTGATCCTTGACGAGGCGACAAGCTCCATCGATACCCGTACCGAACGTATCGTCCAGGAAGGCATGGATCACCTGATGGCAGGCCGTACCACCTTCGTCATCGCTCACCGCCTCTCCACAGTACAGAATTCTGACTGCATCATGGTATTGGAACAGGGCCGCATCATTGAACGTGGCACGCATGACCAGCTGATCGAAGAGAAAGGACGTTATTACCAGTTATATACAGGGAACGCGATCAGCGCATAAGATATCCGAAATCGTACGCATTTTCAGAAAAAGGAGGCGAAATCGCCTCCTTTTTCTGTGTATCCATTTTGGGGTTATTCTTTTCTTAAAATATTCACGCCTCTTACCACATACCTGGATTCGAGCGGCAAAAGAGTCCTGATACTACGAATTGCTGCGGGTTCTACTCCTCTGTATATAAAGGCGTCGAGTAATAGCGGTCGCCACTGTCCGGAAGGAGCACCACGATCGTCTTTCCTTCATTTTCACTGCGTTTTGCGATCTGCGTAGCCGCATACAGAGCTGCCCCGGAGGATATCCCGGTCAAAATGCCTTCTGTTTTCCCCAAAGCCTTCGCCGCCGCAAATGCATCTGGATTTTCGACCGGAAACACTTCATCATATATCTCTGTATTCAGCGTATCGGGTACAAACCCGGCACCAATCCCCTGAATTTTGTGTGCGCCCGCTCTGCCCTCTGAAAGCACTGGCGATGATGCCGGTTCCACCGCTATAAGCTGTATTGCCGGATTCTGTGCTTTTAAATATTCACCTGTACCGGTAATCGTCCCTCCAGTGCCAACACCTGCGACGAAGATATCAATCTGTCCATCCGTATCCTTCCAGATCTCAGGGCCTGTTGATCTGCGATGTTCTGCCGGATTCGCCGGATTCTCAAACTGCCCCGGTATGAAGCTTCCTTCAATCTCTCCGGCGAGCTGTTCTGCCTTAGCGATCGCTCCTTTCATCCCTTTCTGTCCATCGGTCAGCACAACTTCCGCGCCGTATGCTTTTAAAATATTTCTGCGCTCAACGCTCATGGTCTCCGGCATTGTAAGAATCACCCGGTATCCTTTTGCCGCTGCTATCGCAGCCAGTCCTATTCCGGTATTCCCGGAGGTTGGCTCGATAATCGTGCTTCCTTCCCGAAGCAGTCCTTTTTCTTCCGCATCCTCAATCATCGACTTTGCAATTCGATCCTTCACACTTCCTGCCGGATTCAGATACTCCAATTTTGCAAGCAGCGTTGCTTTCAGATCATTTTTCTGTGCGTAACGTCCCAGATTTAAAAGAGGTGTGCCGCCAATTAATTCCGTAATGTTGTCATATACTTTACTCATTTTCTATTCCCCACTTATTTGATAGGTTTATTTGCTATACGATGAGCTTACATCAAGAAATACATTTTGTCAACAGGTTTTTCATTCGCTTCTTTTTGTCACATCCACTCAAAATTGTCCTTGCCGGCACCCAGTTCAAAATGATACTTACCGATTCCCAGATCAGCGCCGGAATAAAAGACAAAAGAAATGTAATACAATCCGCAATACTCTGACCATAGATCACGCCATTCAATCCCAAAATGGCATTCAACAGGTATAACAATGGAATCAGAAGAATACCCTGGCGAAGCACGGATAGAATCGTAGCAGGAAATGCATGTCCTACCGATTGCATACAATTCATATTCACAAATAAGAGTCCTATAAATGGTCCGGAAATCATATAAGCTGTCAGCATCTGAACTCCGTATCTCACGACTTCATCATCATTGATAAAAAGCCGGATGATCGGTTCGCGAAAGACGTAAAACAAAAGTACGGAAAGGGCTCCTATTATGATACAGCAGTTTTTGGTAAATCGCTCTATATCAAAAAAACGGTTCATATTGTGTGCTCCAAAGTTATATCCAAAGAGCGGCTGCACTCCGTTTGCGACACCCATCTGTAAAAAGGTGATAAACATATTTGCTTTGAACACAATACCGATGGCTGCTACAGCCGAATTCCCATACGCTACAAGAATCTGATTCAGAATAATCGTTGACACGCTCATCAGTGCCGATAAAATTGCTGAAGGCAATCCAATTGTACAGACCTTACTCAGCACCTGATCCCTGCATTTGAAATACCTCGGGCTGATAGAGAGCAGCTTCGTCTTTTTCAAATAATACCAGAGGTAATAAATACATGCGAGTGCATTTCCGATGGTTGTCGCCATCGCCGCGCCAGCCGCCCATACCGAGCATATTCGCCACAGCCATCAGGAGAATGAAAATAGGATTCGTCAGGCTGACCGCAGCCACCTGGAGAGAATCCCCGGTCTGGCCAACGAAAAAGGTGTCAGCCATATTATAGATGACAGTAACCAGGCTGCTGATCACACTTGGAACAGCCATTTTAGAGACCGCACGGGAAATCTTCATACGCCCCATTAATTCATCATTGTATGTATCCACAGTTTATTCCTTCTTTCTACTATGTCTGTTGACTTAAAGGCCGTCCGCACGTTATTATATCTGCCTGTAAATAAATGTCAAGAACATACCAGATAATATTATTTATGATGCATTACTTCAGCAACATGCATACTGTGATCATATACCGATATTTTCCTGTGATGCAGGAATGTTTTTTCCGATGCGAAACATCCCTCTCTGTTCAGATTTTGTATCGCCATCTGAAGCTTCTGTGTATCGAACATTTCGTGCCTCATGAAAGATAATTGCGATGAGTCATGCGCATCACAGAAACAGTTCGCACTCTTTTCTGTTTGCACAGAGCACTCCAAGCGCCACGCCGCCTAAGCTGGTGACAGCTCTCCCCAGCTTCTTTGCGCCGACAGGACAGACTGAAATGCACCGCATACAACTGATGCATTTTTTGGAATCCGGCTTCATGGATACCGTATCAATCGCGCCAACCGGACATTTTGCTGCGCAGAGACCACATTTCACGCAGGCGTCTGAGGCACTCGGCCCCATACCAGGAGTCCGGGGACCCGGTTTCTCCGGAACTTTTCCCGGAACGTCAGGAAGCGAAACATCTTCTCCGGCAATCTTTATGCGAATTTGTGCAGCCATCTCTTTCAGGCTTTTTTCATCCTCTGCATCCGGTCTGCCTGCCGCAACCTTTCTTGCGATGGAATGTTCTGCCAGAGCTGCAACAGCCGCAACCGGTCTGAAACCGGCTTTGCATGAGACATCCATGAGCTCGGCCAGGGTATTATCATAAGCACGGTTTCCGTATACGCAGATTAGAACTGCCCTTGCCTGTTTCCCGGATAAAGTGCTTAACCTTTCAACAGCGGTCTGCGGAATTCGCCCGCCGTAGGACGGAACAGCAATCAGTGCGATATCATCTTTTTCCAGGACAATTTCTGCAAAGTCAATATTCCGGTCGCACAGATCGATTTCCAGAATCTGCTCTGACAACTGTCGGCTTAAAATATCAGCAGCTTTCTTAGTCCCTCCTGTTGGACTGAAGGTAATTTCATAGAATTTCATCATTTGGTTCTCCCTTCTTGAGGTAAAGATAATCATAGGTAACTATGTTTCTTTTGAATTGGATATCATTTTAAAATCATTGCATTCAAAAATCAATCGAAATAGATAAAATTCTGTGAAACTTTATGAAACGTATGGAATTATTGCTGGAATCTATTGGGTTTTTAATCCATCCTCTCTCCTGCAACTCTCTAAAAGGTGCAGGGCGGTTTCTTTGGGGATCGGAACCTGATAAACAGAAGTCATATTTCTGCAGTCTGTGATCTGCGCTCCGTTGGAAGAAATGACATACCGGTACAAGTCAGGATTCTTTGCCATCTGATACGGCAGACAACTCAATGCCCGCCCTGTCGTCGGCACAATCATAACCCCAGCATCCGCACAGACCTTCAGAGCTTTCATAGTCTGTTCTGATATTTTGCTGCGCGGATTAAGACAGGTGCCATCCATATCAATAGCAAGAAGTCTAATTCTCGTAGGAATCCTCCTGTCATTCTTCTTCCGTTCTTTTCCGATTCAGATACTCGTTATATTTCGCGTTGTTGTATTCCAGTTCCTTTTTCTGCATAATCCGGTTTCGGTCACTTAAGATCGCAAGCATCTCATCCACAATTTCCCCTTCCGGCAGTTCGCTGTAGTGAGAGAGATAGTAAATCATTCTCTACACAGTAAAATCTGTATTCAGGTTCTGCGTGACCAGATCGCAGAAACGATCCTGATATCCTCTGTCCAGCATGACCAAGTTCTGTCAGTGCGATGTCCGTGGCATCACAGATTTTATTCTCGACATTCCAGACTGTCTGTCCATGTCTGGTGAAATAGAGTGTACCCAATTACGTCTCCTCCCATATAATCACGATTCAATCACTATAGCATTCCAAAGAGGCTTTGCTGCTCGTATTCCTGTGTCCTTTGTAATGACACAGGTATTTTCTGCAAAAAAGCCTGTGTCCGCTCACCGTCACAAATCCAGTCCTCAACATTCTCTTTCTCCAGAATCAGTGGCATCCGATCATGCACCGGCGATACGGACGGATTTGCCTGCGTAGTCAATATCACAAAACGAATCTCATCCTCTATCAGATTATATAATCCTGCCATGTACAGCGTGGAACCATTCTCACGCAGGAAAGTGACTTTGTTCTTAGATGCATCCCATTCGTAAAAATGCCGCGCCGGTATCACACAACGCCGGTGAAGAACGCTTTCACTGAAAGTTTTCTTCTGCAGAGCAGTTTCAGCCCGCGCATTTATGAATAAACCTTTTCCACTGTATTGCGGAAAGCCCCATTTCAATCCAGGACTTTTCCTCGGGTTTATTCCACTGCTACATTGCTGTAGTCCACCTCTGACCACGCGTTCACGCATCAAACGTATTCCGCTCATCGAATCAAAAATGCGTATATACGCAAAAAACATTTTATGTGCTGCCTGACCAGTACGCAAATGTTAAATGTTGCTTTTAAAAGTCCCTTGAAAAAGTTTTCGTTTTATCTAAAATGTCGTTTTAAAAAGTTTCGATGTTTTTTGACAACAGCAGACTGCTTTTTACTGTCCATTCTCCGAAGGATATGCTATACTTCTCATCAAAGAAGAGAGAGAAGGTGACGCTATGTCAAAGCAATATCATTTTTACGGTTGGGAAAGCGCAACAATCCCTGCTGTTACAGATCAGTACACAAGCATCCAGACTCCACAGGATCTGTATGACGCATTGTCTGAACTCTGGTGCGCAGACACATGTGCGCCCAGAATGCGTACAGACTGGACGCCGGAAAATAAAACGTTGGGGCAGTGCTCCATTACAGCGTTTCTGGCACAGGACATTTTCGGCGGCGATGTCTACGGAATTCTGCGGCCGGGCGGCAACTATCATTGCTACAATGTGATCGGAGACTGCATCTTTGATCTGACAAGTGAACAGTTCGGTGACGAGGTGCTTAATTATTCTGGCAATCCGCTGCAGTCAAGAGAAGTTCATTTTGCCAAAGAGGAAAAGCGGCTGCGCTATGAAAAGCTGAAAGCGGATCTGCAAGCGTTTTGTAAAAAATAATGTAACTATTCAGAACAGCAGGCCGCCTTTCAAAATAAATTTGTCCCTGTACTCGAATCAAGCTGCTGGTTATACATCCGTATACACCTCCCTCCGGGCACCCCTGGCTATCGTATTATTTCTGGTCATCAACCGGCGGTACCATGCGGACATAACCCTCCAGCATCGCCGGAGTACTGGTATAATATCTCACATTTTTATTGAGTGCTGCAATTTCCGCCATCTCCGCATCGGTCAACACGAAATCAAACAGGTCAAAGTTTGCCCTGATATGGTCCGGATTCTTAGAGCCCGGAATCACCACGTTACCTGCCTGTATATGCCAGCGCAGGATAATCTGGGCATTGCTCTTTTTGTACTTATCTGCCAGGTCCGTGAAAACAGGCTCCTCAAGCAGCGCCTTATCCCCATGGCCCAGCGGATACCATGCCTGAATCACGATATCCTCCTTTTTCAGGAACTCCTTCATCTCCTGCTCCTGGAAGTAAGGGTGCACTTCTGTCTGCAAAATCGTCGGCCTGACCTCGCAGATATCCAGAATCTCCCGAATCTGATCCGCATTAAAGTTGGAAAGGCCAATTGCCCGGACCTTGCCTTCTTTGTACGCTTTCTCCATCTGGCGGTACCCGGCCACATAATTTCCGGCTGGCTGGTGGATCAGCAGCAGATCAATGTAATCCGTGCCCAGCCTTTTCAGCGTCTTATCCACCACCTTCTCCTGCTCATAGAAGGACGGCCACAGCTTGGTCTCCAGAAAAATTTCTTCCCGAATAACACCGGATTTTTTCATGCCGCGGCCAACGGCTTTCTCATT
>JAJQCQ010000075.1 GCA_021202635.1 Lachnospiraceae bacterium
ATTGAAGTACAGTGATATCATACACCTGTTTATGACATATGTCAAGAATTATTATTGACATATGTTATTAATTGAAGGTATTTTTTTGAAGGGAATGATTTTGGCCCTGTTTAAGGAAACCATGATGGCGGGTACTAATATCAGCTGCAGAATGATACCGGGGATTGCGTTCAGCAGTGCTCCGCTAAGGAACAGTTCCCAGGTGAACGTTCCGCCACCGATGCCCAGAAGAAGTACACGCGCGGCGCCCCATACCAGCCGTCCCGCGACCATCGCTGTCAACAGGCAGCGGTACAGTGCTTTTACACATTGCCAGCGGGAATGTTCATAGAGATAACCGATTACAAGTCCATAGGTGGCAAGTTCAAATGCCATGGCAATCCCGCCGGGGAAAAGAACCGGTACTCCAAACAGGAAGCTCCTGGCCAATGGCAGGAAAAAGCCAACGATCAGCCCGTATTGCCATCCGGCGATCAGTCCGCAGAGCAGGACAGGAAAATGCATGGGGCAAAGCATCTTGCCGATTGCCGGAATCTGACCGGTGAAAAATGGCAGTATGAGACCAATGGAAAAAAACAAAGCGGATACAGTCAGTTTGTTTGTCTTATTCATAAAAAAGTCCTTTCGTTCTGATGATGTGAAAGAGCTGATGCTATGCAGGGCACGAAACAAGTACTGCTGGTGAGCAGGAGTAGATGCGTCTGCTATAAAAATGTTATAGATGGATTTCTGGTATTTCGTTATTCTCTTCGAGGTCTTCCAATAGGAAGGCCTGTGTAAGAATCGATTGCAGCTTTCGGATACTGATTCGTTTCTGATAGTTCAAAAGCTCTTTCTGTAAGGCTGCGCAGCTGTCGTACTCAGGCCGGATTCCCTGACGGTCATCCGCGATTTGCTTTCCACGGATAGGAAAATCAAATGCTATGTCGTCAGAGATTCGGATGCGTATGGTTTTTGCAAGGCAGGATACATCAGTATGGCGATGACAGGTATCAATCCGGTGCCAGCCGGAAGAACCACATTCCATTACAATAATATCTTCCATTGCTTCCGTCACAGAGGCTGGAGCGTCAATCAGAATGACATGGCCGGGGCGGTTCTTCTTCGTGATTGTACTGAATACCTGGACATTTTTTGCCCCTGCCTGATAAAAAGATTCAATTACGTCTCCAATGATTTCACCGCTCAGGTGGTCGATCTGTACAAGAAATAGCTGTCCCGGTTTATTGTAAATCTTCATAAGAAACATCCCTTTCACCTTGAATGGTTTTCCTTTTTAAGCTAATCTGCATTTCGATGCTTTTTTAACGGCTGCTTAAAGCTACACAAATATATTTAAAATACAGGTTGCGATAATACCAGTTACGCCCATGATGACGGAGGTCAGTGTGATCAGCCAGTACCCTTTTTTCAGGTCATATCCGCAAAGCTTTGATACACACCAAAAATAGGAGGAGTTTGCCTGGCAGAAGGTGAATCCGCCGGCGGCGACTGCCATCACAACAATTTCCGGCGAAAGACCAAGGGTAGCCAGAAGTGGCGCCATGATGCCGCTCGTCGTAGTCATTGAAACCGTGGTGGATCCCATAGCAATGGTAAGAAACGTGGACATGATGTAGGGAACCAGGATGGGCGGAAGACCGCTTGCCGAGATCAGGTCGGTCAGGGTGGTTCCGATGGAGGTGAGCTGAAGCACCTTTCCAAAAGAACCGGCAGCTGCCGTGATCAGAATGATTTCCGCGGCTCCCTGGAGGGCAGTGCTGATCCAGGTGTTTGTAACGGTTTCATTTATTTTTGTAGGAAGCAGGAAACAGAGTCCGGCGCCAAACATTAACGCGATGTAGGGCTGCCCCAGAAAATAGATAATCTGCTGCACAGAAGAACCCTCTTCATCCCCAAAGAAAGAATTGCAGACAATCAGAATGATCGGGATGACGATGGGCAGGAAAGAACGGAAGGTAGACGGAGCGTGTTCCACAACTGTCTTGAATTCCTCTTCGTGTTTTTCATCAACGACATTTTCTTCCGCAATTTCCGGATATTTGCCACGTACAAAGCGGGAATTGGCCCAGATGGAGGCGACAATGACAATCGGGATAGCGACAATAATGCCATAGAGCATCACTTTTCCAAGGTCTGCGTCCAGAAGGGCAGCCGCGGCCACAGGTCCAGGTGTGGGCGGAATAAAAGAATGAGTAGTCAGAAGGCCAGCCATCAATGCTACGCACAGAGTCGAGTAAGCGATTTTGCCACGTCGTGAAATTCCCTTGATCACCGGGTTCAGGATGACAAAACCGGAATCGCAGAAGACCGGGATGGATACCAGCGCTCCTGTCAGTGATACTGCGTATGTTGAGTGTTTAATACCGATTATTTTCAGGATGGCATCAGAGATGCGCTGTGCGCCTCCGGTAAGTTCGAGAAACTGTCCGATGATAATGCCGCAGGCAATTACGATGCCGATGCTTTGCATCGTTGAACCGAAGCCACTGGCAATCGCAGTGGCTACTTCAGGAAGAGAAGTACCAGAAAGTACGCCGAAAAATACTGCCGTGGTGAGCAGCGAAAGGAAAGCGTGAAGCTTACATTTCGCTATCAGAAAAATTAACAGTGCAATAGACACAAAAAACAGCAAGACTAATAACATAAGAAGTCCCCTTTCTATGATAGGTATGTTGGTTGCCTGTTTCTTGTGTGGTGTATGATGTATACTTTATATTATAAACAAATCATTAATAATGTCAAGAGAAAATAAAAAATATCCTGACAGAGAAGTTGCATTATTCCTCGAGTTCCTTTTTTTCCAGATATATCATAATCTGCTCTTTTGCCAATTCCAGATGCGCCTGGTTGATTTTGATGGCTTCCTGGGTTTGCCCGGAAAGAATGTTATTTACGATTTCCTCGTGCTCTGTCATAGATGCTTCGTAGCGGCTGCTATCTGTGAGAGAATAGGAGCGGAACTGCTGGATCATGATATGGACCCGCTCGTATACAATTCCAAGGAAATCATTTCCGCTTAGCTGAATGATTTTTTCATGGAGTGCTGTATCCGCATCTGTGTAAAGGGAAAGATCGTTTTGCCTGTACGTTTTCTCCAGGGTTTGCAGGCAGCTTGTCAGTTCTTGTTTAATGCTTTCTCCGTCTGTCGACAGATGTTCGACGACTTTTTGAATGGCATAGCTTTCAAGCATGACGCGCAGGTCAAAGATTTCCTCGATATCTTTTGGAGTGAATTTTCTTACAAAAATGCCCTTGTTTGGAATTTCTGTAACCAGGCCATCCGCTGCCAGCTGCTTTAAAGCTTCCCTGACCGGGCTGCGGCTGACGGAAAACTGTTCTGCGAGCTCTTTTTCCTGCAGCCATTGTCCTGGTTTATAATCTCCGTCGCAGATTGCCTGCTTTAATTGTTCATATACCTGTCCGCGGATTGTATTTATGATTTTCGGCTTCATGATGTCCTCCTCATATTCTGCATTTTGAGCCTGCTCTGAATTGTATCGATGTTCTTTGTTTCTTCTTTTTGTTCTCATTCACAATCCGGATCACATTTGCTATGAAAACTTAGGAAAACGTGGGGATTGCGATTTTTGTCTGATTTTATGGCAGCGATGCAGTAGTGTTTTAATTAACGATGTATTGTGTATACATTACACATGAGAATTTTAGCAGATTTCAGCGAATAGTCAAATAAAAATTGAAAAATTGATAAAAAAAGATTGACAAACAGGTAAAAATACCCTATATTCATGGTGCGTGGTGTATGATGAATGATGTATACATAATGACAATTAAAAAAGGAGGGAGAGCTTTATGAAGACCATTTCTATTCCTTATTACAAGGGGCATATGGATCTTCACGTTTCTGAGGAGAACCTGAAGGCTGTGATTACGGCACAGGGAGATTCTTACGATCCGGGCAAAGGCGAGGAGGAACTGGTGCGTGATGCCTTACGCAATCCGATCGGATCCCCGACACTTCGGGAGCTGTCCAGAGGAAAACAGAAGGTGACTCTGGTTACCAGCGACCATACCCGCGCGGTTCCGAGTAAGCTGACGCTACCGATTCTTCTGGAAGAGATCCGGGAAGGGAATCCTGACGCGGAGATTACGATTCTTGTGGCGACTGGGCTTCACCGTGAGACGACAGAGACGGAGATGCGGTCTATGTTTGGCGACCAGATCGTAGACCATGAACGGATTGCGGTTAATCATGCGTTTGAACCGTCTGAGTTTGTCTTTATGGGAATGCTTCCTTCAGGTGCGGAGTTCCATGTCAATAAGCTGGCCGTGGAATGCGACCTGCTGGTTACGGAGGGATTTATCGAGCCACATTTCTTCGCTGGCTTTTCCGGCGGCAGAAAGAGCATTCTTCCTGGTATCTGTAATGCGGCGACTGTGAATGAGAATCATTCTTACAAGGCGATTGCCAGCCCCTGGTCTGTGGGCGGGGTGCTGGATAAGAATCCCATTCATCTGGATATGATCACGGCTGCGAGACGGGTTAATGTGCAGTTTATCCTGAATGTGGCGCAGAACAGTGAGAAGAAAGTGATTGGAGCATTTGCCGGAGATCTGGAGGCGGCACATGAGAAGGGCGTTGCTTTTGTGCGTGAGCTTGCCCAGTGTCCTCCGATCACGGGAGATATTGTAGTTACGTCGAATGGCGGTTATCCGCTGGATCAGAATCTGTATCAGACACCGAAGGCAGTTGCCACTGCGGAAGCCTGTGCCGGTGAGGACGGGGTAATTATCATGACGGCGTCCTGCTGTGAAGGTATGGGCGGCAAGTTTTTCGAGAAGCTGATTGTCATGGGAACGGTAGATGAGATTGACGCCTACCTGGCTTCTATTCCGCCGAAGGAAACAATCAGTGAGCAGTGGTGTGCGCAGATATATGCGAGAATATTAAAGAAGCATACAGTAATTCTGGTGACAACTTATTTAAATAAGGAAGAAGTTGAGAAGGCAAATATGCTTCATGCGTCCACCCTGGATGAGGCGCTTGAGATGGCATATGAAATAAAAGGACGGGACGCGGAGGTTGTAGTGATACCGGATGGTGTTTCCGTGCTGGCTGTGAAACCGGAATGATCTGAAGCTGTAAGTGTGGCTGAGAATTGTGAAACAGGGAATGGTGTACGAGCCTGTAAATTTCAGCATCGTTTTACAGGAAAGGAGGAGAAAAAACATATGGAAGCTTTAAAGCTGGCGTTAAAAGTAGACGATAAAGATAATGTAGCGACGATCTTTGCCAATGATATTACGGATGGCACGGAAGTGGAGATTCGGGATAAAAAGGGACAGACGGAAAAAGTCTGTGTCAAAGGCGATGTTCCCTATGGACACAAAATTGCTGTCTGTGATATTTTCGCGGGCGAACCGATCTACAAGTATGGAGAGAGCATCGGAGCTGCCAGTGCGGACATCAGCAAAGGAGAATATGTACATATCCATAATATGGTCGCGATGCGTGGCCACGGAGATTTAAAGGGGGGAGAGGCATGAGCAGTATTACGTTTCAGGGCTATGTTCGCCCGAATGGCAAAGTGGGAAGCAGAAATCTTGTAGCTGTGATTCCAAGTGTGATCTGCGCGACGGATGTGGCGCAGGGCATTTGCCGGGCGGTGCAGGGCACGGTTGGATTCTTTCATCATCAGGGATGCTGTCAGCTGCCAGTGGATTTGAAGCGTGTGACCGATACGCTGATCGGTTTGGGGTGCAGTCCGAATGTGGGGGCTGCTCTGGTGGTTTCTCTGGGGTGTGAAGGAACGGATACGGAGCGCCTGGTAAACGAAATCGCCGCAACCGGAAAGCCGGTAGAGGTACTGCGGATTCAGGAGCTGGGCGGCATGAGCCGTGCGATTCAGGTGGGTACGGACCTGGCGCAGAAGCTGGCGATGGAGATTTCCGGCCAGCAGCGGGAGACGGTGGACATCTCACAGGTGGTTATGGCGATTAAGTGCGGCGCATCGGATACAACCAGCGGTATGGCTTCTAACTGTGTGATCGGGTATGTGGCGGATAAGCTGGTAGACCTTGGAGCTACGGTTGTATTTGGCGAGACGACGGAATTTTTGGGTGGAGAGCATATTCTGGCCCGCAGAGCGGTCGGCGGTGAGGATGGGCCTGTCGGCAGGAAAATTTATGAGATCGTAGACCGGATGGAGAAACGTGCCGCAGCGATCGGCGAAGATATGCGAGGCGGTCAGCCTACACCTGGTAACATCGCTGGCGGGCTTTCCAGCATTGAAGAGAAGAACCTTGGCGCGATTGTAAAAAGCGGCCATCGTCCGATTCAGGGCGTGCTGGAATATCCGCAGATGGTTACAACGGAGAAAGGACTCTGGATCAAGGACGCGCCCGGTCGGGAACCGGAAATTCTGACCGGTATGGCAGCTACTGGCGCGCAGTTTATGCTGTTTTCCACAGGACGGGGTGCTCCGCAGGGCTTCCCAAGCATGCCGGTGATCAAGGTCTGCGGGAATCCAAATACATATGCGAGAATGCAGCATGACATGGATCTGAATGCAGGTGTGATTATTGAAGGCAGGAAAAGCATTGATGAGGTAGGCGAAGAAGCGTTCGCGCTTCTGCTTCAGGTTCTGAACGGGCGTATGACGAAAAATGAGGCGATTCACTATATAAGTACGATGGATATTTATTGTATTGGACCGGTCATCTGATAACACAAGAGATTTTGGAGCGCTGAACATCCAGTGGATGTTCGTTAAGCGCCGATCGTAGCAAAGCGAAGATGCGAAGCACGGAGAAATCCGCAGGATTACCTGAACATAAATAAAACGAAGGAGGTAAACATGAAACAGCAGGAATTGAGTACGGTAATGGCGGCTGTAGAGGCTGCGGCTCTGAATGATGTGGTGAATTTGACAAGTGACCGCATTGAGGCACTTGCCGGCGGCCATGGAATGGTCAATATGGCCTTGTTTTCTGTGGCGGATGTGATTGTAGAGGAGCTTCAGAAAGGACAGACCCTGGAGGTAAAATTTGCCAATGCCAGGAAGCTTCCCGTGGATGAGATCATGAAAAAAGCCATTGACGCGGCGAAAGCAGCAGGGGCGGATGGCGCGAATGCGGCATTGATTGTGGCCGGTATGATGTACCTGGCAGGCTCGGCCGCACAGGTGGGTGTTCCGGCAGGAAACCGTAAGCTGGGGGGGCTACTGCCAGAATGCTTGCCGGTGTGGACCGCAGCGGGGTGAGCGCAATTCCGACAACGAAAATGAACAGCAAGGTTTCCGCATTTCCGGCTGTAGCAGCTGTCTATGACGCCATCTGCAAGGGAGAACTTTGTTCCGTGGATGGCCGGGACATCCCTCCTTTTGTAGGCGGCGCGATTTACGGGCATAGTGCATTGGGTGAAGACTATATCTGGCCAGAGCTGGCGAAAAAGGGTGCGCAGGTCGGCACACAGGCGATGCTGGATGCGATGGCGGGCATTGGCATCGGCGGCAGTAAGTTCCAGGCAGCCATTCTGGGAGCAGCGGCGATTCTGGAGATCATCCATCCGGATGCGGAGGTGCCGGAGGAATGCGGCACCTATGGAAGAACCAGCTCAGTTTATCTGGTAGGGAAAGCAGCGGCAGAGACAGCAGGACTTCCGGAAAAGCTTCATATGAGAATTACCGGTGAGGAATACGATACAGCCCATGTGGTCGGAGATGTCGGACTGATTTTGAAGGACATTGGCGGGCCTTCCGTCATCGGAATGATGGGATTTGCGGAAATTTTTGCATGTTTTCAGGAGCGCGTTTTCGGCGGCTCCGGAGGAGCACACAATCCGCCTCTTGGTCATATGACCGGCTATACCATGTGTGCAGTGAAGGCGATTCAGGCAGGAATGACACCGGAAGAAATCGGGAAAGCGATTGTTGAGGATCGGTGCTCGGATGTGGTGAATCCATTCCCGGCTCCGTTCAGCATTTATGCGGTAGCAAAAAAGGCTTCCGAGCTGCACAACGGACCGGTGACGAAGCTGCTTGTGGAGGCAACGCTTCCGTCTGTGACAAAGCTGATCAGCGACCGCGTAAAGGCAACGTATGAGGGATTGAATAACGGCAGGACACTGGCGGAGATCGTGAAGGAGATGGATGACCAGAGAGTGCATGATACCGAGGTTTACGGTGCAAAGTACTGGAAAAAGCTGGCGAACCGTGATGTGACTGTGAAGTTCCTGAAAATTGAGAATGCGGCCAGAAGAAATGCGAAGCTGGTGAAAAAATACCTGGCATTCGATCCGCTGATTACCGTGGAAGTGACCGAAGGGGACAGGCATGTGGTGCTGGAACATTTTACGGATCAGGTTATCCCTGCAGTCTGCATGAAAAAAGATACGGAAAATGCGTGGGCGGTGACGATTGCGGCTCCGCTTACTTCCGAACTGGTACTCTCCGGAAATATGATCCTGAATGTCGTGATTCCGTCTGCAACGGCAGTGGTTATGGGTTACGCGTCGAATGAGGACGCATCGGCGGAGGCTGAAGCGGCAGCTTACATTACGGCGGGTATTCCGGGACCAAAGATGGCGGCGCGCAGAGTCGGAAAGCTGGCTCTCCGGATTTGTGATGCGCTTGAGATGGTTTGAAGGAAGTCTTTTAAGACCGTAGTAAGGAATATGTCCGTTGAAAAAGATACCTGAAGAAATATAAGGGAAAGGAGGACTTTTCAGCATGAAAGTGATATTGTACGGAAGCCATCTGTGCCAGGATACTCTGTATGACTTGATGAAAGTAAAAGAAGCAGGGATTAGGCCGGTATTTGAGAATATTTCTGTGAATTTTGAAGCGATGAAAGCGTTTATGAAGATTCGGGAGACAGACCCATTGCTGGCGCCGCTGAAAGAACAGAATCGATTGGGCATCCCGCTTTTTGAATTCGAAGATGGAAGCCGGACGCTGGATTGGAAGGAAGTTGTGCAAAAAGCAGAAAACGTGTGATTTGTGTGTAAAGAGTGTGCGTGAGACTATAAAGGAGAAAAAAATGAGCGAGAAAACAGTCAAAAAAGATTACGGCGGAATCGCGATGCTTCCGTTGGTGGTATTTCTGGTGTTGTACGTGGGCTGTGGACTGGTGTTCGCGGTGATGGGAGAAGAGAAGCCATTCTATATCATGCCGCGGTATGTGGCGGCGATGGCAGGAATTCTGGTGGCGATTTTCTGTTATGACCGTGAGAAAAAGGTTTCGGAAAAAGCGGATATTTTCTATCAGTATGCGGGGGCGCCCATTGTAGCGGTGTTTGGCATGGTGATTTTGCTGGCTGGTGGGTTTGCGGGAGCCTGTAATACCATCGGCGGAAAATCCTCTATGGCAAATCTGGGAGCTTCCCTGATTCCATCCAATTTACTGATCCCAGGTATCTTTATCATGTGTGCCATTATGGCGACCTGTGTCGGAAGCTCGATGAGTACGGCATCGCTGATGGCACCGATGGCTGCAGCCATGGCAGAGAGCATGGGGCTGAATATGGGTCTGGCGGCAGCCGCAGTCATGACGGGCGCGATGTTTGGCGATAACCTTTCGATGATTTCTGACACGACGATCATGGCTACCAGAGGCGTCGGCGCGGAAATGCGTGACAAATTTAAAATGAACCTGGCAATCGCTCTTTCTGCGGCTGTAGTGACCGTAATTATATATACGATCATCAGTGCGGGCTCAGTAGCCGGGACTGCCGAGATTGGCGAATATAACCTGATTACGATTCTTCCGTATTTTGCGGTTCTTATCATGGCGGTCGTGGGTGTGGATATTATTGTGACGCTGACGATCGGACTCGGACTCTCCTGCCTTTGCGGTATCGTGGCGGGAACGGCCGGATTTTTCACCTGGGCGCAGGGCGTTGGTTCCGGTATGGAGGATATGTTCTGGGCGGTTGTCTTTGTTATGATGATCAGCGGTCTGCTTGGCATGATCCGCCATTATGGAGGAATTGACTGGTTTGTAAAGAAGATGACGGGTATGATTAAGGGACGCAGAAGCTGCGAAGTCGTAATTTCCCTGTCCTCCCTGATTCTTGGCGCTTTGATTACAAACAATACCATTTCCATTATGGTGAACGCTCCGGTAGCGAAAGAGCTTGGTGAAAAGTATAAGATAGCTCCAAAGCGGCTGGCAAGTCTTCTGGATATCGGCGCCTGTATCGGACCATCCATTATGCCTCACGGGACGGTCATGCTGATGGTACTGGGCTACATGAACTGCAGCTATACAGACGTGGTTCAGTATGAGTACTATTCATTCCTGCTTTTTATCGCATTGATGGCTACCATTGGGTTTGGCCTGCTGCGTACAAAGGAAGAGAAGCAGGCGGATGGCAGATAGGATCTCCTGATCTTATCCTTATAATTGCTCCATTTGTGCCGTGTATGTGCTAAAAATGATTTCCAATATTGTGTGATGAACAGGAGTGCAAAATGGTGTTTGCATGTCCGGCACAGGTGGAGCAGAATGATAAAAAGAGAGAGACCGCAAAGACTCAGAAAGGAGAAAGCATGGAATATAATTTTACGACAATCCATTCCCGCCACAATGTTGGTTCGTCAAAGTGGAATGAGATCCGCAGGGTATTGCCTGGATTTGACGGAGATATCGTTCCGTTTTCTGTGGCTGATATGGAATTTGAAAATGCGCCGGAAATCCGGGAAGGGCTGAAAAACTATATTGATACTTATGTGCTGGGGTATGGCGACCCGACAGAGGAATATTACGAAGCCATCTGCGGCTGGATGAAAAGGCGTCATAACTGGGAGATTCAAAAAGAGTGGATTGTCCGGACCCCTGGCGTCATCAAAGCCTTTTTTACGGCAGTAAAAGCATATACAGAGCCTGGTGAAGGCGTGCTTTTACTTACGCCTTCCTATTACCCGATGTATGCTGCGATTGCGCAGAACAATAGGAAGCGCGTATCCTCTCCCCTGGTGAATAAAGATGGCAGGTATGAAATTGACTGGGAAGATTTTGAGACAAAGGCCAAGCTGCCGGATACGAAGCTTTTCATCCTGTGCAGTCCCCACAACCCTACCGGACGAGTATGGACACCGGAAGAATTAAAACGGATGGGGCGCATCTGCATTGACAATGATGTGGTGATCTGTTCGGATGAGATTCATTTTGATATTGTCATGCCGGGATATCAGCACCATGTGTTCGCGAATCTGAGTGAAGAATTTGCGCAGCACAGCGTGATCTGCACGGCTCCGAGCAAGACATTTAATCTGGCAGGCCTGCAGAATTCCAATATCATCATTCCCAATAAGGAGTTGTATGATCAGTTTTACGGGCTGCTCTGTACGGAGATGACAAACCCGAAATGCAATCTCCTGGGCTATGAGGCAAACCGGCTTGCTTATAATGAATGTGAGGAATGGCTGGCACAGTGCCTGCAGGTGATTGACACAAACCGGCAGACCGTGATTGATTTTATGGAAAAGGAATTTCCAACGGTACGGATTACGCCGCTGGAAGGAACGTATCTGCTCTGGATGGACTTCAACAGCCTGGGAATTCCTTATAAGGAGCTTGGTGACATTATGAGGAAGGATGCCCTGTGTTTCTTTGACGATGGATATCTGTTCGGCGATGAGGGAATCGGGTTTGAGCGATGGAACCTGGCTTGCCCGACCAGATATATAGAGGAAGCACTGGAGAGAATCAAAAAAGCATTGAAAAAGTAGCTTTAAGAGAGAGGAGAAGAAAGAAAATGTACGTAATTCACACAGAAAAGGCACCGGGTGCAATCGGACCTTATTCACAGGGATATGAAGTAAATGGAGTGATTTATACATCCGGACAGATTCCGGTAGACCCGGTAAACGGTTCCGTGCCGGAGGGGATTGTAGCGCAGGCTGAACAAAGCTGTAAAAATGTCGGCGCAATTCTGGAAGAAGCTGGAAGCGGATTTTCACAGGTATTTAAGACCACCTGTTTTCTGGCGGATATGGGAGATTTTGAGGCGTTTAATGAAGTTTACGCTAAATATTTCATTTCGAAACCAGCGAGGAGCTGTTTCGCTGTAAAGACACTTCCCAAAGGGGTTCTTTGTGAGATTGAGGCAATGGCAGTGAAAAAATGACAGAAAAGGGCAGCCTACAGCGGCTGCCTTTTCGTACCTGGAATCGGTATTAGGATATTTAGCGAAAACTCGGAACCGTCTGCCTCATACGCGACGGTTCCGCTGTATTTTCGGACAGCCTCGCGGATGTTTTCCAACCCATATCCGTGTGCAGCTTTTTCGTCTTTGTGGGTCAGCAGCTGGCTGCCTTCTGAATACAGAGGTCCTTCATAATAATTATGAAAATGTAAAACCAGGAGCTGATCAGACACGCCGATTTTGATGCTGATCTCTTTCATATTGACGTATTTTAATGACTCTGTCGCCTCGATGGCATTGTCCATTGCGTTGCCGAAGATGACGCAGAGATCAAGTACCTGGATAAACCCGATCTGGCGTCCATCGATATAAGGGACAAGACGGATGTTTTTTTCTGACATTCGCGTATACGTTCTGCGAGTAAAAGATCGAGCGTGTTGTTGCCGGTTTTCTGCATACACTCATAGGCCTCTACTTCCTCACGGATGGCTTTTACAGATTCAGAAAGTTCTTTTGCATTCATGGTTTCCATTGCGGTAAGGTAATGTTTGAGATCATGGTATCTGCGGTTAACTGTGTCAATCGACTGCATTTGGGCGATATATTGCTGGTGACTTTTTTCAGCAAGCAATTGCTTTTGTAAAAGTTCGCTTCGCTCAATCTGGGCAGATACCATCTGACCGGCTGCCATTGCCTCCAATTCGGCACAAGCGAGGATTGCCAGCTGAAGCAGTTCCAGCTGCAGCCACTGTGAGAAAGTGAGGCTGGTCAGGTTCATATAATAGAAGACATATTGGCGGACGATAACATACAGGGCAAGAGGGAAAACAAAGCCGATGAGCTGTATGGCATTCACATCAAGCTTTTCAAAGTGAATAGTTGCCTTTCTCATCCACAGCGTAGTAAAAGATAGCAGCAGAAAATAAACCACGACAGAAATCAGGATAGAAACAAAGCCGGGGAGTGCTTCTGAAAATCGTGCCAGCAGGAGAGTCAGAATCCCATCCCGGCAGAGCAGACGGCTAAATTCCATACCGAGTCCAAATGGGCAGATTTTAAAAATGACTCTCGGAACAGAAAGATCAGCCATTAGCCAGGTAAAACCGATACATAACAGCATAAACAATGGGAAATATCGTCCGATACTGTAGTTTCCCAGGTGAAGGGCAATGGAAGCGCCAAAAAAGACGATATGAATCAAAACTTTTGTTACGCAATTCCATTCTCGTTTTGGAAGAGCGGACATATACCAAAGAAAGCAGACCCATTCAGCGCAGCACTGGAGAACGGTCACTGCCGGGTAAGTCTGAAATAGCGTAGCGGCTTCATACATATAGTCAAATATCATCTTAGTTTCTCCTTCATGTCGCGCTGATTTTTCCGTTTCAGACTGTGTGTGAAGCGCTGCTTCTGTCTTAATGGACGGATTAAAGCATTCGCCCTCGATAGTTTGCCAGCGTCTGCATAAATTCTTTTTTTCGGTATTTACTGACCGGAAGCAGCTGTCCGTCCACAATCACGTCGGTCGTGCCGATATTCTGGATGTGGTTCAGGTTGACCAGAATGGATTTGTGGCAGCGGAAAAAAGGTTCCCCATCCAGCTTTTCTTCCAGTGCGGCCAGTGTTTCAGAGGAAGAAATTGATTCCTGCTCTTTCCGGTGGAGAATGGTCTGCTTACGCAATGCTTCAATGTAAGTGACCTGCCAGATCGGACAGCAAATCTCTTCGCGGCCGTGTTTTGTCATCAGGAACCGCGGCGTGTCTCTCTCAATTTTGCCAAGGACACGGTCCATACATGAGCAGAAAACAGGGTAGCGGATGGGTTTGACCAGAAAATCTGCCGCATCGACGGAATATCCTTCCAGTGCGTATTAAATCATCCGTGTGACGAACAGAAGCTGCACATGTGGGTCAAACTTACGGAGTTCGTGCGCGGTGCGGATACCGTCCATATATTTCATCTCAATATCAAGAAAGACCAGATCCAGGCGGCCAGGATAATTTTCCAGGAAAAACATACCGTCCTCAAAAAAGAAGTACTCATTTTCAAATCCTTTTTGGGCGGACCAGGCCTCCATGTAATCTTTTACACGACTGCGTTCTTTTTCCTCATCTTCTACAATTGCGATACGCATAGTTAAGGTTACTCC
Organism: Lachnospiraceae bacterium; assembly: GCA_021202635.1. Classification (GTDB taxonomy): domain Bacteria; phylum Bacillota; class Clostridia; order Lachnospirales; family Lachnospiraceae; genus Choladousia. The sequence goes on from JAJQCQ010000075.1 coordinate 14,260, forward strand.
TTACTTGTCCAGTTATCCCGTTTTTCTGTCCAGTTGTCGGTTTTTGAAATACAATTGCTGAAAATATGTTATAAATTTAGCAAGCGATGAAAAAATCGCCCTGTGTACAAATGTACACGTATTGACACTGAACGGGTGAAACCTGTTACAGAAGTTTTTTATCCAATATTATAGCAAAAATATCATAGTTGGGAAAGGAGTATTTCATGAAAAAGTCGGAAAATAATAGCAATATGTCCCGCCGCGATTTCCTGCGCGGAGCGACTGCCGGTGCGGCTTCACTGGCTGCGAGCGGGCTGTTTGGCGGAATGGGTTCTCTGGTGCATGCAGAAGAAGCAGCGGCGGACGCGATTTATATCGCGGGTACTTACAGTGCGACAGCGATGGGGATCGGTGCTGTCACGGTTACAATGACATTTGATGAAACCAGCATTACAGAGGTAGTGGTGGATGTGTCCAATGAGACGGCTGACATCGGTCAGCTTTATGGGGAGACCCTTCAGGAAGCACTGATGGCCGCACAGTCCGCGGAGATTGATGGTGTCAGCGGCGCGACGGTTACCTCCGACGCGGTAAAGGAAGCAGCGGCAAACTGTATCGCGCAGGCGATGGGGGTAGCGGAAGCACTTGACGCGACGAGTGAGGAAGCGGAGTCCGGCTCCTGGAAGGACGCTCCGGATCCGGTGGACGACAGTGAGATCGTCGAGACTTATGATGCGGATGTTGTGGTTGTAGGACATGGATATGCCGGCCTGAACGCCTGCCGTTATCTGGCGTCACAGGGGATTAGTGTGATTCTGATTGAGTCTCAGTCCGAGGACAGCTATCAGGCGATGGGCAATGAGGCGGGTACGCCGAATGCTTCTGTGCTGCTTGACCTGGGTGTGCCGGAGATCGATCCGATCGAGTATTATAACAACTGGATGGTGAACTCCGGTTATCAGGCAAATCCAGGTCTGGTAATGAAATTCTGCCAGAACTCCGGCGCAGCTATGGATGAATATCTTTCCGTGCTTTCTGAAGAGGATTTGTCCTATATGACAACGGCATTCTATCCGCCGACTGAGCATCAGATGTCTTCGATTGGCGCGTATAAATTCTGGCCGAGCACCTGCAGCTTCTATAGCTCGGAGTGCAACCAGACTTATATTCATCAGAAGAACCGCGAAAAGGCGATTGAAGATGGCGCGACCTTCCTGTTCTCTACAGAAGCACAGCAGCTGGTGATGGAGGATGACGCGGTAGTCGGACTGATTGCGACCAATGCAGATGGTGATTATATCAAATTTAATTGCCAGGCAGTGATTCTGGCAACGGGTGGATTTGGCGCAAACTCTCAGATGCAGGAGGATCTGCTGACAGACCTGGGCGGCTGCCTGACACCGGATGAGTCCTTCTCCGTACTGATGGATTCTGACGGACGCGGCATCCAGATGGGCTACTGGGTAGGCGCGAAGCTGGATTCTCTTGGCATTCCGACCATGAACGGCAAGCATTATCATCCAGGATATCCGCAGGGCGTATGGCTGGATGCGGATGGCAAACGTTACTGCAACGAGTACTGGGGACCGATTGAGTTTCGCGGACGTCCTGCACTGCAGATGCAGAGAAGCTTCTACGCATTCTATGATTCAAAGCTTCCAGAGTATCTGGAGTATTCCGTACCGTCTCATGGCTCCACCTATGCGGATGAGGATACCATCGCGGGCGTAGAGGAAGAACTGGCAAATGCACTGGCAGCCGGTTCAGAAGGCGTGCAGGGAAATGACCTGAGCGCGACCTATACGCGTTACGGCGCAGAGACACTGGACGAGCTTCTTGATCTGGTGTGCACAGATGACACTGTGAAAGAGAACATTAAGGCATCCATCGAGCGCTACAATGAGCTTTGTGAAGCGGGCACGGATGAAGACTTTGGCCGTGAGAGCGAGCTGATGTTCCCGGTAAAGGAAGGCCCGTTCTACTGCGACATCAAGGTGCCGGATATCGGCTGGATGATGTGCACCTGCGGCGGTCTTCTGATCAACGCGGAGCAGCAGGTTCTTGATGACTATTACAAGCCGATCACGGGTCTGTTCGCGTCAGGCAACTGCGCAAGCGGACGGTTCGGAACAGAGTATTTCACCCCGACTCCGGGCGTAAGCCTTGGCACGACGATCACACTGGGGCGTGAGTGCGGAAAGTCCGTAGAGAAATTTTTGAACGGAGAACTTTAAGATTTCTGGTCACACCTGTAGTGGAGAGATAGCGTCAATTTGGTAATGTGACCTGTAGCACTTAAAGATTTGTGGAAAGAGTAAATATAGAATCTTCGCGGCAGCTAAGAATGCCGCGAAGAACGGGGCAGGGGGATGAAAGTTCCCCTGTTTTGTCGTTTCACAGGAAATTGACAGCTCCAGCATCTGTCAGAACCCATTTTCCATCTCTGAAGCAGACATTGCCCTCGGTTTCCATCTGACGGATCATTTCGGCAGCTTTCTGCTCTAATTCTGATCCGTATTTTTGCTGGATTTCCGTCAGATCAATTCCCTGCATGGTGAAGAGTGCCGCGCGTATTTCCCGATACAGTTCACTTTCCTCATCCAGCCGTGCAAGCTGATTCACGAGAACAGAGAGATCGTCAGAATGGTCCAGATACTGTTGGAGACTGTGCCATTTTTATAGGTGACACCCTCGATACGGCTTTCTGCTTTGTAGCCGATTCCGAGCTGCTCGGTTCCCTTTAGCTGTTCCAGGCGATAGCGGTTTTCCGATCCGGGTTTTGTAAAATCATGAATTGTATATTGTACATATCCCAGTCCGGCGAGTTTTTTTGCGCCAGTTGGTAAAGTACGATTTTTTCTTCGGTCGTACATGGAGTCAGGGCTCCTTCCTGGCTTTTGCGGAAAAGCTCAGTACCTCTGTAAAGGTGAAGCGGGAGCATGGTCAGATGTTCTGGTGCGTAGGAGAGAACGGAATCCAGAGAATGTTCCCACGTGTGCACGTTCTGTCCCGGAATTCCATAGAGCAGCTCAAAACTGCGGTCATGTACGTCAAACGTTTTAAGCGCGACGTCGACCATAGAGAGGGTCTCATAGCTGTAGGTCCTTTCCAATAGCATATGCTCTTTTAAATCTGCGGTCTGTACGCCAAAAATCCAGTGGTTGACGCCGCAGTCGGGCATTTTCTGCATCAGTGCGCGGGAATAATCGCCAGGCATGGTCTGTAATGAAATCTGGGCATCCTTCGCCAGACGAAACTGCTTTCGCAGGGCGCGCAGCACTTTTTGAAGCCCAGACGGTTCAGCAAGCACCGGACTGCCGCCCTCCAGGGATATAGCCGTCACTTCATAATCGTCCATATCTTCCGAAGCAGCCTGGATTTCTCGAAGCATAGCATCCACGTAGGTGCGCATGATTTGCGGGCTGTATTTACAGACAGACTGCGGACAGTAGGAGCAGTGCTTAAAGCAGAATGGGAAATTTAACTGTATAATCAGGTTTTTCATAGTTTGGCTATCCTTTCTGACTCTTTATGATCAGTATAGCATATTTTTTCGGAAATGGGGACTGTTAATAAATGAAAGACGGCCTGAATTGGCTGAACCGGAGTATTTAACTGTCAGACAGAATAAATGTTCACCAAAAAATCAAAAATATGCTGTTGACAGTATGCGATTGACACGATATCATGCTTTTAAACGTAAGAAAACGAGGTGACTGTCATGAATGATGACGTACGTTGCGCAGGACTGATGAAGCGGATTAACGAGAAAATGGAAAAAGGCGCAAATGAGAAACTGCGCAGCCATGGTATTACGTTTGCACAGATGCAGATGCTGATGGAGATTTACCAGACGGATAGCGATTCGGTTCCGCTGAAGAAGCTGGAGAAACATTTTGAAGTTGCGCAGTCTACCGCTGCTGGCGTGATTGTTCGTCTGGAACGGAAAGGGCTTGTGGAAGGTTTCGTACCGAAGGAGGACAGGCGTCTGAAATATATCCGTCTGACAGAAGCAGGAAAAGAGGTATGCAGAGCTTCTGAACAGGATCTGGAGGTAGGAGAGCAGATTCTTGTTGCAGGTCTGAATGAGGAGGAACGGAAGGAATTTTATCGTTTGCTCTTAAAAGTAAACGATGCGATACGATGAAATGAAACGGATACAGCGAATGGGTGGGAGAGATTCCCCCTATTTGCGCACATAAATCAAACGTATGTGTTTGAATCGATGAGTTTGATTATATGCGATTAAATATGTATATTTGATAAGACGGTGAAAGAACGGCGGAATTAAAAAGCTATGATTAAGACATTACTGAAAAGTGTACGGCAGTACAGAAGGGAGTCGATCCTGACACCGGTTTTTGTCCCGATAAAGATCAAGAACGATTCACTTGCCAATGCGTTACAGACTCTTACAGAAAAAAAGCGTGATGTGATTCTTTTGTCATATTTCCTGGATATGAGCGATGCAGAAATTGCAGGTGAGATGAGTCTTGTGCGCTCAGGCACCTTTGATACACCTGCAAAGCAGGGGAAAAGATCAGCCGGACAGGAATCTGAGAACCCGCAAACCCGCAGAAACACTGGCTTTTCGGATGACAAGAAAAAAACACCGCCCCCGATACTCATGGTCATCGAAAACAGTGCTTTCCGTGCGCGATCAGGGGCTCGAACCCTGGACACCCTGATTAAGAGTCAGGTGCTCTACCAACTGAGCTAATCGCGCATCTCTTGTCTCTTGCGTTCTCTCTCGCAAGCAAGGAGTATTATAACGCAGTCATTTCGAAAATGCAAGCCTTATTTTTTATTTTTTTCACAATTTTTTTATTTTTTTCGAGAAGATGCCTGGTTTCCTCTATGGAGCGGAAAAAGTGCAGGGCTTTTCGCTCCAGGCCGGGCCGGGAAAGAACCATAAGGCAGATTTTTTTTCGTAATCCTCGCAGCCGCATGTGTACCTCTCCGGAATGTCTTCTATTTTATATAAGATATGATAGAGACGGCTGCAGGTGTCAGTACGGAGCGCGCGGGTGTTGAGAAATCGATTGCGCGCAGAAGGCGGGAGAATACGGCTGGCTTTATCGTGTAAGAATCATTTTACAGATGGGATTCCCCTGTGCGGAGAATCGCTCTTCGTATTCGGTCATGATATTGCCGACTGCCATCTCCGGGTCGTGGTGGAGGTCGAAGGTGCAGGCGCTGATGAGCCATCCGGTTTCACGGGCCTCCTCAAGAGCGAAGTCGAAGAGAGTGCGGTTGTCCGTTTTGAATTCGACGCTGCCGCCTGGGACGAGGATCTGCTCGTAGCGGGCGAGAAATTCGCGCCCGGGCAGACGGCGCTTTGCGTGGCGGTCTTTGGGCCAGGGGTCGGAAAAGTTCAGATAAATGCCGGCGACTTCGCCTGCGCCAAATACATCTGTCAGGTCTTCCGCGTCCATTCGCAGAAAGAGCAGGTTGGAGAGGTTGTCCTGCTGCTGCCTCTTTGCGAGGGCGCGCACCAGCACACTGGAGTATTTTTCGATGCCGACATAGTTGCGGTCACGGTGGCGGAGTGCCAGCTCGGTGATGAAGCGGCCTTTTCCCATACCGATTTCCAGGTAAAGCGGCTGCGCGCGGTCGAAGACAGCATCCCAGTGTCCTTTCTTTTCTCTCATGGTATCCTCTGGTATAACAAAGGGGCTGGCTGCGATTTCTTCCCGCGCACCGGGGATATTGCGAAGTCTCATGGCAGTATTCTCCTGTCTTTTTTGGAATCCTGTTGTATTCGTTGTGGTTCACGACTGGTTACACATCTGTTGCGTGATCAGGGGGGATCGGTAACTGTTTTCAACTCTTTCCATTTTCTCAGAAAAATTGGAAATGTCAAGAGGGGGAAATTGCCGCTTTTTTAAGAAACCGTGTATTGACTTTGTGACAAAATCGGGTTAAAATCGTAAAGAAGATTTAAAGAAAATGTAATTTATTTATTAATAATTATGGCCGGGCGGCGGTTTGCTGCAGCCGTTGTGTGTGAGGATGTCGGAATATGAGAGGAATTAGGAAGAGCAGGATAGTGTTTGTCGCATGGGTGATGTTTCTTCTGGCTTTTGCTCCTGTGATGCGGGTGGGGGCGGCCTGGGTGACGACGGATGCAGGAGTGATGTATACGATTTCGAAGTCGCCGGGATACGCTACCGGGAAGGTGACGATTGGTTCGGATAAATATTATTTTGATGAAAATGGTATTATGCAGACCGGCTTTGTGACGATTAATGGAAAGCTTCTGTATTTCTCGGAAGAAGACGGCACCCTGCAGTATGGATGGATTACAGTGGAGGATAAGACCTATTATGCCAAAAAGAGCGGTGTTCTCTACGTCTCTGCATGGTATGGCAAGTATTATTTCCAGTCGGACGGGTCGATGGCGGTCAGCACCTGGGTCGGGAATAAGTGGGTAGGTGAGGATGGCAAATATACCGGAACGACAAAGACCGGGTTTGTGACGCTTGAGGGGAATACCTATTACTATACGAGCGCATCGGAGTACGCGACCGGCTGGTTTAAAGTGGACGGAGATTATTACTATGCGGATTCAGATGGTATTGTACAGAAAAGCACCTGGGTTGGCAAAAAATATGTAGACAGCAGCGGTGTTATGGTAACCGGTATGCGGACGATTGGGTCCAATACATATATCTTTAAATCCAGCGGTACCCGCTACGCCAGCTGCTGGGTAGAGTATAATGGCAATTATTATTACTGCAACAGCAATGGTGTGGTGCAGAAGAATGCCTGGATAGACGGGAAAAAATATGTTGATGAAAATGGTATAAGGGTGACAGGATTTTATACGATTGATTCTAAGACCTATTATTTTAACGCGAAAGGTACTCTGAAGAAGAGCTGCTGGATCCGGGTGGATGGCGTTCGCTATCGCCTGAATGCATCCGGTGTGGTACGTACTTCCTGCTGGATCAGTGATACGTATTACGCGAGCAGCACGGGCGCGATTCTGACCGGGCTGAACGCGGTGGATGGGGAGATTTATTATTTTGATACGACGACCGGCGCGAAGGTTACGAAGACCATGATGACGATCGGTTCGGCGACGTATTACTTTAAGGTGAACAGCGGACAGGCGGTTCGCAGCTCCTGGGTAAAATACAACGGAGAATATTACTACTTCCAGAGTGATGGCAAGATGGCTACCAGCATGTGGATCGGGAAATATTATGTGAACAGCAGCGGTGTGCGCACGGATGCTACCCGGTCTTCCGGATGGTGGACGAATAATGGCTCGACATACTATCTGGATGCGGATGGCAATGAGGTGACCGGCTTCCAGGTAATCAGCGGCAGTACTTACTACTTTAATTCATCCGGCGAGATGGTGACTGGTGTGCAGACGATTGGTTCGAATACCTATTATTTCTATTCGGATGGCACGATGGCAACCTCGATTACTATTGTGATTGGGTCGGTGCAGTATACGATTGACGACTCTGGTGTAGTGACGGAAGCGGCCAGTATTGCGGTCAGCGGAGACTCTCTGGGGGTACAGATTGCGAATTTTGCGATTCAGTATGTGGGGAATCCGTATGTGTATGGCGGGACGAGCCTGACCAATGGCGCGGATTGCTCCGGATTCGTGTATGCTGTGTTTGCAAGCTTTGATATTAAGCTGCTTCGGACTGCGGACGAGCAGATGGATGGGCCGAGCGCATCCCAGATTGCTGCCGGATATGCGGAAGCGGTGGAGGTCGATCTGGACAGCCTGCAGCCAGGCGATCTGGTTTTCTACGGTTCCTCGAGCTATGCTTCCCACGTGGGGATTTACATTGGCGATGGCAAGATTGTACATGCGAGCAATTCGCAGGCCTATCCGGCAGGGGGTATTAAGATATCCGATTATGATTATCGGACGCCGGTGAAGGCGGTGCGCTATTGGTCATAAAGAAAGAGAGTAAGAAGGACTGGCGTTGACCGCGCCGGTCCTTTTCTTATGCGTCCGGCCGCGCAGTTACAGGTCACACCCTGACCAATTTACGTTATTTTAGACACTACAGGTGTGACCTATAACGGCATCCGGCCAATTAAATCGCTGCGCGATGGAGCCGGATGCTTGCCGCCACTACGTTTTCAACCCTGACCACGCAGCAAGTGCGTGGTCGGGTTGTGACCTGTAACGCCGCGCAACAACGCCTTTACAAATGCGGAAAAATAGATTAGAATGAGGAAGAAACTGAGAATACGCACAGGAGGTGTGAGATGGCGAAAAAGGTGGAGACAATTGGAGTATTGACAAGCGGCGGCGATGCGCCTGGCATGAACCCGGCCATTCGCGCGGTGGTGCGCAAGGCACTGTCACAGGGGATTCGGGTAAAGGGCATTTATCAGGGATACAAGGGACTTTTGAATGAAGAGATCGAGGAACTGAATGCGCGCAGCGTATCGGATACGATTTCCAAGGGCGGCACGATTCTTTATACGGCGAGGTGTTCTGAATTCCGCACGAAGGAAGGACAGGATGAAGGCGCGGAGATTTGCCGGAAGCATGGGATTGATGGTCTGGTTGTGATTGGAGGAGACGGCTCCTTTAAAGGTGCGCAGCAGCTGGCGGCCAGAGGGATTAATACGATTGGCGTGCCGGGAACGATTGACCTGGATATTGCCTGTACAGATTATACGATCGGGTTTGATACGGCTGTGAATACAGCGATGGACGCGATTGATAAGGTCAGGGATACGTCCACCTCACACGAGCGGTGCAGTATTATTGAAGTGATGGGGAGAAATGCCGGTTATATCGCGTTGTGGTGCGGCATTGCGAACGGTGCGGAGGATATCCTTTTGCCGGAGCAGTATGATTTCGATGAGCAGATTCTGATTAACAATATTATTAATAACCGCAAGCGTGGCAAGAAGCATCACATCATCATTAATGCAGAGGGGATTGGACATTCTACCAGTATGGCGCGTCGGATCGAGGCGGCGACAGGACTGGAGACGCGGGCGACGATTCTTGGTCATTTGCAGCGCGGCGGCAGTCCGACCTGCCGTGACCGGGTATACGGCTCCATGATGGGCGCGATGGCGGCGGATCTGCTGATCGCTGGCAAGACGAACCGTGTGGTGGCTTATAAAAACGGGGAATATGTGGATTACGACATTGACGAGGCTCTTGCGATGCAGAAGGAGCTTCCGGAGTACATGGTTCGCGTGGCGAAAGCGATGCAGATTTAGGCGTTGTTATAAAAGAGTATATGCAGGATGCACAGGTTCTTTCGTAACAGGTATTTAGAAAGGAATCCATGTAAAGTGATTACAAGTACATCAAATCTCCAGGTAAAGCAGCTGCTTCAGCTTCAGAAGAAGGCGAAGGAGCGAAATGCGCAGAAGGTATTTGTTGTGGAAGGCCCGAAGATGGCGCTGGAGGTGCCTGGGGAGCAGCTTGTTCAGACGTACGTTTCAGAACGGTTTTTCGAAAAGAATCCGGTCTTTTTCGGTGAAGACAGGCCGGTGACCGTGCTGTCCGACCGGGTGTTCGAAAGCGTATCGGATACGAGGACTCCGCAGGGGGTCCTCTGTATTGTGCGGCAGTATCACTATGAAGCAGAAGAACTGCTGGGAAAGCCCCCGGCAGGGACTGCCAGAGCACCGTTGATTGTCGCTCTGGAGAATCTTCAGGATCCGGGGAATCTCGGAACAATTGTGCGCACAGCAGAGGGCGCGGGCGTGACGGGAATTTTGCTTAGTCAGGATTGCGTAGATCTGTATAATCCGAAAGTCATTCGTTCCACGATGGGCGCCATCTATCGGATGCCTTTTTATTATGCGGATGATTTCCGGCAGGAGCTGCGCATTCTTCAGGGCAAAGGCATGCGGCTGTTTGCGGCGCATCTGGAGGGGAGCATTCCCTACGATGAGGAAACCTATTGCGGCTCGTCCGGCTTCCTGATCGGGAACGAGAGCCAGGGACTGACCAGGGAGACGGCCGCGCTCGCGGACGCACGGATCCGGATTCCAATGTGCGGGCGGGTGGAATCGCTCAATGCTGCTGTTGCGGCGTCGGTGCTGATGTATGAGGCAAATCGGCAGAGGCGAAAGAGTACTGGCAGGGCAGGCAGAGGATGAGGACCGGATGAACGGTTGTAACAAAATCAGGAAAGAAGGCATGGTTTCATGAGGGAACAGTTGACAGAGGCGGATGTAAAGACGATCCAGGAGGAGATTGAGTATCGTAAGCTGGTAGTGCGCAAGGAAGCGATTGAGGCGGTGAAAGAGGCGCGGGCGCATGGCGATCTGAGCGAGAATTTTGAGTATCATGCGGCGAAGACGGACAAGAATAAAAATGAGAGCCGCATCCGCTATCTGGAGAGGATGCTGAAGACGGCGGAGGTGATCTCTGATGATTCAAAAGAGGACGAGGTTGGAATTCACAATAAAGTAGAGGTTTATGTAGAGGACGACGATGAGACGGAGGTCTATCAGATCGTGACATCGGTGCGGGGAAATTCGCTGGATGGCAGGATCAGCATTGAGTCTCCGATGGGGAAGGCGCTGCTCGGACATAAGGTCGGAGACCGGGTTCTGGTGCAGGTAAATGAGAATTTTGGATACTATGTCGAGATTCGCAGCATTGACAAAACACCGGACGGAGAGAACGAAGAGCTGCGGCAGTATTGAGAAGCAATCGCGTGAATCAGGCCGGGCTTGATCTGCGGCTGTCTCTGAGAAGGGAGGGTACGTTTGGAGGACGAAAAGAATTCTCCCATATTTAATATAGAAGAAGAATTAAAAAAGCTTCCCGGGCGGCCCGGGGTTTACATCATGCACGACGCGCGGGATGAGATTATTTATGTCGGCAAGGCGATCAGCCTGAAGAACCGGGTACGGCAGTATTTTCAGACAAGCCGGAACAAAGGCCCTAAAATTGAACAGATGGTGCAGCGGATCTGCCGGTTTGAATATATTGTGACGGACTCGGAGCTGGAGGCGCTGGTGCTGGAGAGCAACCTGATCAAGGAGCATCGTCCGAAGTACAATACCATGCTGAAGGACGACAAGAGTTATCCGTTTATCAAGGTGACAGTCGGGGAGGATTTTCCGCGCGTCCTGTTTTCGCGCAATATGAAGAAGGATAAGTCCCGGTATTTTGGACCGTTTACGAGTGCCGGGGCCGTGAAGGATACGATTGAGCTGATTGATAAGATTTATAAGCTCCGCAGCTGCGCGCTTTCGCTGCCGCGGGATATCGGGAAGGAGCGTGCGTGCCTGTATTATCATATCGGACAGTGCCCGGCGCCCTGTCAGGGGAAAATCAGCAAAGAGGAGTATCGCAAGTCGGTTGAAGGGGCGCTGGAGTTCCTGAATGGGAATTATGCTCCGGTGTTGGATATGCTTCAGGGAAAAATGGAGCAGGCGTCCGAGGAGCTTGATTTTGAAAAGGCAATTGAGTACCGGGATCTGATCAGCAGTGTGCGTCAGGTCGCGCAGCGGCAGAAGATCACGCACGAGGATGGTGAAGATAAGGACGTGCTGGCGATGGCGGTGGATGGCGGCGACGCAGTGGTGCAGGTGTTTTTTATCCGCGGCGGAAAGATGATCGGGCGGGACCATTTTTATCTGCGGGTTGCGCCGCATGACACGAAGGCGGTTATTTTAAGCAGCTTTATCAAGCAGTATTACGCGGGTACGCCGTTTGTACCGCGGGAGCTGATGCTGGAGACCGAGATTGAGGATCACGAGGTTGTGACGCAGTGGCTTTCCGAAAAACGCGGGCAGAAGGTCTATCTTCGGGTACCGAAAAAAGGGACGAAGGAGAAGCTGGTGGAAATGGCCGCAGAGAATGCCGCGATTGTCCTGCGGCAGGATCGGGAGCGGATCAAGCGTGAGGAAGGGCGTACAATCGGAGCGGTTCATGAGATTGAGAATCTGCTGGGGATCGACCGGGCGATGCGTATGGAAGCCTATGACATTTCCAATATCAGCGGCTTTGAGTCGGTCGGTTCCATGATTGTCTATGAGCGAGGCAAGCCCAAGCGCAGCGATTATCGTAAATTCAAGATCCGGACAGTGCAGGGACCGGATGATTACGCGAGCATGGAGGAAGTGCTCACCCGGAGATTTGAACATGGGCTGGAAGAGCGGAAGGAGCTGGATGAAAAAGGCATGGGTTATGAGATGGGAAGCTTCAGCCGCTTTCCGGACCTGCTTCTGATGGACGGCGGCCGCGGCCAGGTCAATGTGGCGCTCCGTGTACTGGAAAACCTGGGGATTTCTGTCCCGGTCTGCGGTATGGTAAAGGATGATTTTCACCGGACGCGCGGCATTTACTTTGAGAATGTTGAGCTGCCGATTGATACGCATTCAGAAGCATTTCATCTGGTCACCCGCATTCAGGACGAGGCGCACCGCTTCGCGATTGAGTATCACCGCAGCCTTCGCAGCAAGGCGCAGGTGCGTTCTCTGCTGGATGAGATTGACGGAATTGGTCCGACCCGCCGCAAGGCTCTGATGCGTACGTTTCAGTCGCTGGAAGCGATACGTGATGCTTCTCTGGAGGAGCTGACAAATGCGCCGTCCATGAACGCGCGCAGTGCGCGCAAGGTGTATGACTACTTCCACGGCGAAGAGCAGAAAGGGTCGAAGATCGAGGAGGAGTAGAACAGGGTTTTATCTGGACAAACAGATTGGAATCGGGTAAAATCGGATATCATCTGCCCGTATGAAGCGTGATGTCATATCTGCGGCGGACAGTTTATTATCGTTTATACAGGAGGGATTTTACATATGCCGACAGCCAGTGTTTCATTGGAAAAGATTGTTGAGAAAATGAATCTGAAAAATCTGACTCCGGAGATTGATATTTCGAATAAAAGGGTGGTCACGTCGGAGATTAATCGTCCGGCTCTGCAGCTCACCGGGTATTTTGACCATTTTTATTCGGAACGGGTACAGATTATCGGGTATGTGGAGTACACGTATCTGGAGCATCTTTCACGGGAGACGAAGGTCCCTGTGTATGAAAAGTTTTTATCCTACAATGTCCCGTGCATTATTTATACGACGATGACAGAGCCGGATGAGGATATGCTTCGGCTGGCGAAGCAGTATCAGGTGCCTATTTTTATTACAGAGCAGACGACATCCGGGTTTATGGCGGAGATTATCCGCTGGCTGAATGTAGAGCTGGCACCCTGTATTTCCATTCACGGTGTGCTTGTGGACGTGTATGGTGAGGGTATTCTGATCATGGGTGAGAGCGGCATCGGTAAGAGCGAAGCTGCGCTGGAGCTGATTAAGCGGGGCCATCGTCTGGTGACGGACGACGTTGTGGAGATCCGTAAGGTCAGCGATGCGACGCTGATTGGCGCTTCGCCGGATATTACGCGGCATTTTATCGAACTGCGCGGCATCGGCATTATTGATGTAAAGACGCTGTTCGGTGTAGAGAGTGTAAAAAATACGCAGCAGATTGATCTGGTGATTAAGCTGGAGGAGTGGAGCCGCGATAAGGAATATGACCGGCTGGGACTCGAAGAGGAATATACGGAATTTCTGGGGAATAAGGTGGTATGCCATTCCCTGCCGATTCGTCCGGGCAGGAATCTTGCCGTGATTGTGGAAGCGGCAGCGGTGAACCACAGGCAAAAGAAGATGGGATACAATGCGGCACAGGAGCTGTACAACCGTGTACAGAACAGCCTGATGAGAAATGCACAGAAGAAGGAGCAGTGAGATTATGGCAAAGTATTGTTTTGGAATTGATGTTGGCGGTACAACGGTGAAATGCGGACTTTTTCAGACGGATGGAACGATGCTGGACAAATGGGAGATCCGTACCAGACTGGAAGAAGATGGCAGATACATTCTCCCGGATGTGGCAGAGACAATTCTGGCGAAAATAACGGAAAAAAACCTCAATAAGGATGACGTGGCCGGTGTGGGCATTGGTGTTCCGGGACCGGTCAATGAGGCCGGAGAGGTGCCGGAAGCAGTGAATCTTCACTGGGGATATGTGAATGTGGTAAAAGAGCTTGGCGACCTGACCGGGATGACGGTAAAGGCGGCAAATGACGCGAATGTAGCGGCGCTCGGCGAGCTCTGGCAGGGCGGCGGCACAGGCTATCAGGATATGATTATGGTGACGCTGGGGACCGGCGTAGGCGGCGGAATCATCCTGGGCGGCAAGATTGTGGCAGGTGCGCACGGCGCGGGCGGTGAGATCGGTCACGCACATGTGGATGACACGACAGAGGAAGCCTGCAACTGCGGCAATCACGGCTGTCTGGAGCAGTTCGCTTCTGCTACCGGGATTGCGAATCTGGCGAAAAAGGCACTGGAGAACAGTGAGACGCCGTCTCTGATGCGCGGACATAAAAATATCTCCGCGAAAACCGTTTTTGATGCGGTAAAAGAAGGAGATGCGCTGGCGATCCAGGTGGCAGAGCAGTTTGGAGAGTATCTTGGAAAGGCACTTGCTGTTTTCTCTGTGGTAGTGGATCCGCAGGTGATCGTGATCGGTGGCGGCGTGTCGAACGCGGGACCGATTTTGTTTGATTATGTGACGGAACCCTTCCGCAAACATACCTTCCCGCCATGCCGGGATACAGAATTTGCGCTGGCGAAGCTGGGGAATGACGCAGGGATTTATGGGGCGGCAAAGATGGTATTATAAACTTGCGTGAAGCGATAAATCAGTAACTATTCAGAACAGCAGGCCGCAGACCGCCTGCGATGCAGGCTATATGCCGCTAACGCGTCATATGTCTGTGGCTTGATGGGCGTTCCGCCCATCCCGAAATGAAAATACAGCCTTTAGCAGGTAAACCTGCACAGTCTGTCTTTTCATTTCGATGCTGCTCTGAACTGTTACAAATATCATAGAATAGACCACAGCAGGATAAGAGGTGAGAACTATGATGAAATTTAACAGCAAAAAAAAGCAGCGGATTGCCGCTATTATTGTCATTGTGATTATCGTGGCGATGGTACTCGGAACGATTGCTTCCGCACTGCTTATCGCATGAGCTTTACAGGGAAGGGGATGCTTCAATGTATAAAAATTTATTAAAGGGGACGATGCTTCTGTTTCTTCTGCTTTTTTGCACAATTCCCGTGCAGGCGGAAGGGTCGACTGTGATCAGCGATGGCGTTTTTATTGGGGAGAAGGACGTCAGCGGCATGACGGTCGAGGAAGCAGAGGCTTATGTGCAAAGCGAGGTTCAGGCACTGGCTGCCTCGACGATTACGATACAGATGGGGGATGACTCGGTGACCACGACCTGGGCGGAGCTGGGACTTACCTGGACGAATACGGATCTGGTGTATGAGATCAGTGAGCTTGGCACGACCGGAAATATCATCCAGCGATATAAAGAACAGAAGGATCTGGAAAATCAGAGCACAAACTACGAGATTGAGTATGAATGGGATGATTCCGCAGTAGAAGCGTTTGTGGAATCCCTGGAGGCTTATAATTCAGATCCGGTGGAAGGCTCTGTATATATGAATGACGATGGCTCACTGGGCGTGGAGGGCGGCACGGACGGGTTGACGCTGGATGTGGACGCGACGCTTGTGAGCCTGAAGGAGTATATGCTGACGCTGGAAACAGGCGACGCGCTGATTCAGGCGACGGCGGATGCGGTATCGCCGACTTTGACTGCGGAGCTGTTAAGCCAGATGACGGATGTCCTGGGTACAGCGACGACGAGCTATGCTTCGTCTACTTCGAATCGGGCGCAGAATGTGCAGAACGGTACATCAAAGATCAATGGAACGCTTCTGATGCCGGGTGAGAGTTTTTCCGTGACGGAGGCGGTTGCGCCGTTTACGGAGGACAATGGCTATGCGCTGGCGGCTTCCTATGAGGCAGGGCAGGTTGTGGAGTCCTACGGCGGCGGCATTTGCCAGGTGTCCACGACGCTGTACAACGCGGTATTGAAGGCAGAGTTGCAGGTGGATAAGCGTTATAACCATACGATGCTGGTGTCTTATGTGGACCCATCGAAGGACGCGGCGATTGCGGAAGGCCTGATGGATTTTGTCTTCACAAATAACCAGGATTATCCGGTGTATATTGCCGGGAGTGCGTATGGCGGGACGCTGACGTTCTCTATTTACGGCGTGGAGACGAGGGCTTCGAACCGTACCATCAAATTTGTCAGTGAGACGCTCAGCCAGACCGATCCGGCGAGCAATATTACACTGGTGGCGAATACCAGTCAGAATGTCGGCTATCTGTATCAGGTACAGAGCGCGCATCAGGGACTGAGTGCTGTGCTCTGGAAGGAGATTTATATCGATGGGGTGCTTTCTGAGACCATTCAGGTAAACAGCAGTACCTATACGGCTTCTCCGGCGATCTATGAGGTCGGGGTGGTTACGAGCAACAGTGTGCTTTCGTCCGCCCTGTATACGGCGATCGCGGCAAACGACCTTTCACAGGTGCAGTACCTGATTACTTATGGCGTATCGTCGTCAAGCGGGACGGAGAGTGAAACGACGCAGAGCGAGACGACTCAGAGTGAGACGACCACCCAGAGTGAGACGACGGCGCAGAGTGAGACGACAGCGCAGAGCGAGACGGCCGCACAGAGTGAGACGGCGTCGACCGGCACAGATACTTCGACAGATACCTCAACCGGCACAGATACCTCAACCGGGACGGATACTTCATCGGATACCTCGTCGGGAGATACGGTCGTAGTAGAGTAGAGTCGGCTGTGAAGGGAAGGAACCGCTGCGGGCAGGGCAGCTGCAAAGCGGGCAGCTGGCGAATGCGGGAAAAGAGCTGCCGGACTGCCGCGGATGATGCAGGAGTGAAAAATGCAGGCAGGGGAACTGAAGGAAGCGGTTCGGAACCGTTCCGTTTACAGACAACTTCATTTGGGTACAGCCGGTGGGCAAAAGAGCTGTCATGAGGAATCAGCGGGTCTGTCTGTTTCTTCGGCAGGCCCGCTTCCCGGATATATGGATATGCCGTGGTGTCAGGTGACTGCCGCGGCAAATTCGCTTGCGGCGGACCAGGCCGAGGGACGATTCGTTTCGATTCAGGGGTGTATTCCGACGGCGTATGAGGAGGCCGGACTTCGGGAAGATATGAGACAGTTTGCGGCGGAAGTGAAAAGGAACGGCATGGAGGTCTGCGATGTCAATATACAGGTGTCTGATCAGGTGAATGCGCCGCAGTATTTTGTTACTGCTGTGGGGTATGGCGGACAGAGGTCTGCGGTGCAGCCGGGGCAGGAGCTGGTCGTGACGCGTCAGATCGCGCTGGCCGGGACGGCGGCACTGGCGCGGACCTGTGAGGCGGAATTGTACCGGAGGTTTCCGTTTTGGCTGGTGGACCGCGCAAAAGGGTTTGACGGCTGGATGTCCGTCGTGGATGCAGCACAGATGGCGTACCGGCTGGGCGCGGCTGCTGTATATAATGTCGCGCAGGGAGGTATTTTCAACGCGCTCTGGGAAATGGCGGAGCGCGCGGATGTCGGGCTGGAGGCGGAGCTCCGGGCGATTCCTGTGAAGCAGGAGACCATAGAGATCTGTGAGTATTTTGACCTCAACCCATACTATCTGTATTCGGCGGGATGCCTCCTGATTGGGACAGAGCAGGCGGAAAAGCTGATCGCCGGATTAGAGGAGGCCGGGATTCCGGCCAGTGTCATCGGCCGTGTGACAGAGGGGAATGACCGGATCATCCGGAACGGAGAGAACCGGCGGTTCCTGGACCGGCCAAAGCGTGATGAATGGTGGAAGGCAGGTCTGCACTTCACATCGGTCTGAACGGTTACGAGAAAACAGGAAACAGGAGAACGAACACTATGAGAGAGCAAATTTTATCACTTCTGGAAAAGAACAGCAAAATTGACCTGGGAGAACTGGCTGTTCTGCTGGGGTCGAGTGAGGAAATCATTCAAAAAGAGGTAGAGGCGATGGAGCAGGAGCAGGTGATCTGCGGCTATCATACGCTGATTGACTGGGAAAAGACGAATTCAGAAAAGGTGACAGCATTGATTGAAGTGCGGGTGACTCCGCAGAGAGGCCAGGGCTTCGATACCATTGCCGAGCGTATTTACAATTATCCGGAGGTTCAGTCCGTGTATCTGATTTCCGGGGCGTACGATCTGCTGGTGATTCTGCAGGGCAAGACACTTCGCGAGGTGTCCAGCTTTGTCAGCGACAAGCTGTCTACTATGGATTCGGTGCTGAGTACCGCGACTCATTTTATTTTGAAAAAATATAAAGATTACGGAACGATACTTGGCAAAAAAGAAAAGGACGAAAGGATGTTGGTGACACCGTGAGAAATCCTTTATCAAAAAAAATCATGACAATTGAGCCCTCCGGCATTCGCCGTTTTTTTGACATTGCGAATGAGATGGAAAATGTCATTTCTCTCGGTGTCGGCGAACCGGATTTTGACACGCCCTGGCATATCCGCGATGAGGGTATTTATTCTCTGGAAAAGGGAAGGACATTTTATACGTCGAACTCTGGTCTGATGGAGCTTCGTAAAGAAATCTGCCGCTATCTGAAACGGCGCTGTGATCTGACCTATGATCCCGTTCATGAGACACTGGTGACGGTCGGCGGCAGCGAGGCCATTGATATCGCGCTGCGTGCGATGCTTGATGCGGGCGATGAGGTGCTGATCCCGCAGCCGTGCTATGTTTCCTACCTTCCATGTGTGCAGCTGACAGGGGGTGTTCCGGTCATTATTGAGCTGCAGGAGAAGGATGATTTCCGGCTGACGAAGGAAGAGCTTCTGGAAGCGATTACCGATAAAACGAAGGTGCTGATCATGCCCTTCCCGAACAATCCGACCGGAGCGGTGATGCGCCGTGAAGATCTGGAGGCGGTGGCAGAGGTAGTGATAGAAAAGGATCTGTTTGTGATTTCTGACGAGATCTATTCTGAGCTGACGTATCAGGGAGATCACGTCTCGATCGCAAGCCTGCCGGGGATGTGGGAACGGACTCTGACGATTAACGGATTTTCCAAATCCTATGCGATGACCGGCTGGCGCCTTGGTTATGTATGTGGTCCGCGGCAGATCATCGACCAGATGATGAAGATTCATCAGTTTGCGATCATGTGCGCGCCGACCACCAGCCAGTACGCTGCGGTTGAGGCTTTGCGCAATGGAGATCAGGATGTCGCACAGATGCGGGAATCCTACAACCAGCGCCGACGCTTTCTGATGCACGAATTTAAACGCATGGGATTGCCCTGCTTTGAACCGTTTGGGGCATTTTATGTCTTCCCGTGCATCAAAGAATTTGGCATGACATCGGATGACTTCGCGATGCGGCTTCTGGAAGAGGAACATGTTGCTGTCGTACCGGGTACCGCTTTTGGCGCGTGCGGGGAAGGCTTCCTTCGTATTTCTTATGCTTATTCCATTGATGCGCTGAAGGTCGCGCTGGAAAGGCTGGAGCGTTTTATTACGCGGCTGCGGTAACGGTGAAGAGACTGAAACAGCTGCCTGTTATGAATATAAGAGGATACTGCATGAATATCGTGCTTTATGAACCGGAGATCCCATCCAATACGGGTAACATCGGGCGAACCTGTGTCGCGACCGGCACCCGGCTGCATCTGATTGAGCCGCTGGGCTTTCGCCTGACGGAAAAAGCGCTTCGACGTGCCGGAATGGACTACTGGCCGCAGCTGGATGTGACGCGCTATATTAATTATGAAGAGTTTCTGGAACGCAATCCGGGAGCAAAGATTTATTTTGCATCAACAAAAGCCAGGAGGCTTTATACGGAAGTGAGCTATGAGCCAGACTGCTATCTTATGTTTGGCAAGGAGAGCGCGGGAATTCCGGAAGAAATCCTGCGAGCTCATCCTGACACGGCGGTTCGCATTCCGATGATCGGTGAGACTCGTTCTCTGAATCTGGGCAATTCCGCCGCGATTGTGCTCTATGAGGCTCTGCGCCAGAACGGGTTTGCCAGTATGAAGCTGCAGGGAGAGCTGACGCGCTATCGGTGGGATGATCCGGAATGAAAATCGTTGGTAATTGTTCTCACCCCGGCCGCGCACTTTCTGCGTGGTCCGAGTTTATCCCGCACGAAGTGCGGGATGCCACCCGGCGAGGGGAGGCGAAAACGCAGAGGCGACAAGTGCTGCGCCGGATAAGCAGGAGCACAGGAGGACGGAACGAATGGATTTGCCGCAGGATTTTTTAATACGGATGAAAGCGCTGCTTGGAGAAGAGTTTCCTTCTTTCCTGGATTCCTATGGGGAAACGCGGCGCTACGGCCTTCGGGTAAATACGCTGAAACTCAGTGTGGAAGCGTTTCGAAGCATTGCCCCCTTTCATCTGACCCCGATTCCGTGGACAGACAATGGATTTTTTTATGAAAAAGAGGATGCCCCGTCACGACATCCTTTTTATTATGCCGGCCTGTATTATCTGCAGGAGCCGAGCGCTATGACGCCCGCGCAGGTCCTTCCGGTAACACCGGGGGAACGGGTGCTGGACCTCTGCGCGGCTCCCGGCGGCAAGGCGACCGCGCTTGCCGCAAAACTGGCAGGGGAAGGGATGCTGGTCGCCAATGATATCAGCGCTTCCCGCGCAAAAGCCCTGCTGAAAAACCTGGAACTTTTTGGCGTGAGAAATGCTTTTGTGACAAATGAAGTGCCGGCAAAGCTGGCGGAACGGTACCCGGCATTTTTTGATAAAATACTCGTAGACGCCCCGTGCTCCGGAGAAGGCATGTTTCGCAAGGATATTGCGAATGCCCATGCGTGGAGCCTGGAAAAGGTCCGGGAGTGCGCAAAGATGCAGAAGGAAATTGCTGTGCGGGCGGCGTCTATGCTGCGTCCGGGAGGGATGATGCTGTACTCTACCTGCACCTTTTCTCCGGAAGAGGACGAGCAGGTGATTGCTTACCTTCTGGAGCACTGCCCGGAGCTGGAGCTTTTACCTGTCCCAATGGCAGAAGGATTTGAAAAAGGACGGCCCGATCTGGCGGAAGAGGACTGGATGACAGGAAAGACCGGCAGGGAAGAGCGTTTTCCGGACCTGACGAAATGTGTCCGGCTGTTTCCGCATAAAATACCAGGTGAGGGGCATTTTCTGGCACTGCTCGGAAAGCGTGCGGATGGCGAACCCTTTCACGAAGGCGGTGAGGGAACAGGCTTTACAGATAAAGAGGACCTGATTGCCGATGCGGCCGCGGGCTTAGAGAAAAAGGGCAAAAAAAAGAAAAGGGACAAGCGAGAAAAAGGAAGACTTCAAAGTGAGCGCCGGCGAGTGACGCCGGCATCCCCTAAAGCGGCTGACCGGACGGAAAACGAATGGGTGGCGTCGTTTTTGCGGGAGCAGAACCAGATGGAATACCTGAAAAGCCTGGATATGCGCAAAGAACGGGCCTATTATGTACCGGAACAGATGAGGACTTCAGAGGAACCGGGCGGAATACGGTTTTTGCGAAATGGACTATATCTGGGTGAGGTGAAAAAAGATCGATTCGAGCCTTCCCAGGCGTTTGCGATGGCGCTTCGGCCAAAAGACGGCACGGCCATTCTGGATTTTGACTGTACGGATGAACGCATCCTGCGCTATCTGCGCGGAGAAACCCTGGAGGTGGAGGACCTGCTGACGGATGGGCAGAGCCAGGAGGCTTCGGATCAGAGCTGTACGGAGATGGGGGAACACTCCGGAGCAATGCGGAAGCACTCCGGCCTGGCCGCGGCAAATGGCTGGCGGCTTGTCTGCGTCAATGGATTTCCCCTTGGATGGGGGCGCCTGACAGGCAGTACATTAAAGAATAAGTATCATCCGGGCTGGAGACTCCAGTAAGCATGTCACTGGGGCTCCGCTCCGGTCGGCACTAAACAGCCCTGTGTGCCAGCGTCACGCGTTTTGGGCCGATCGAAACGAAGGGCAGACGTTACAGGTCACACCCTGACCAATTTACGTTATCTTTGCCACTACAGGTGTGACCTATAACGGCATCCGGCCAATTAAATCGCTGCGCGATGGAGCTGGATGCTTCCTACCGGAAACAGGTATAGACCGTACCATTCGTCATCCCGCCGCGGCTCTCGGCAAGCTCGCTGACTGTCACAAGCTGGTACCCTCTGCTGATCAGGGTCGGGATAATGGTTTTCGAGGCTTCGGCGGTCGAGGCGTACAGATCATGCATAAGGACAATATCGCCGTCTTTTACATGGTTCAGCACGGCCGAGATGGTACTGGACGCGCTGCGTGTTGCCCAGTCTCTCGTGTCAATCGACCAGTTGATGAGGGGCATATTGACCGCGCTCTTCACGGTTGTATTGTAGTTGCCGCCGGGCGGACGCATCACGACCGGGGAGACACCGGTCACGGCCCTGACTGCTTCATTTGTCCGCGAAATCTGACTCTGAATGGTACTTGCCGGGTAGCGGGTCAGGATGAGATGCTCCCAGGTGTGGTTGCCGATCTCGCAGCCGAGGTCATAGGCGGCCTTCACCGTGGATGCATAGGTGGACACCCGGTTCCCTACGACAAAGAACGTGGCCACAGCGTCGTACTGCTGCAGGGTTTTCAGAATCGTAGAAGTGTTAGCGGATGGACCGTCGTCGTAGGTGAGAGCGATCATCTTGCCGTCCATATCTACCGTCCGGTAAAGAATGCCGTTGGAATCAAAATAGCGGATATAGTGAGAAATAATCTGTTTTCCTGTCACACGGATGCCGGTCTTTTCGTCGAAATAATACTGATTCCCGTCCTCATCTGTCAGCCAGCCGGTCTTGCGTTTCCCGCTGGAGCTGAAATAGTAATAGTTGCCGTCGATCTTTTGAAGACCGGTGACCATTTTTCCTTTGGAGTTAAAGTAATAGTAGCAGCCGTCGATTTTTTTAAAGCTGGTGACCATCTTGCCATTGCTGTTGAAGTAATAGTAATAGCCGTTGATTTTGACCTTCTTTGAGGTGACCATTTTGCCGCTGGCATTGAAGTAATAGTATTTGCCATTGATATTGACCTTTTTTGAGGTGACCATTTTGCCGCTGGCATTGAAATAATAGCAGGTCCCTTTGATCTTCACCCGCCCGGTCGCCATCTGGCCATTGGCCCGGAAATAATATTTTGCACCGCTTGCGGAGGTATACCAGAAGCTTTTCTGCATGACACCGTCTACAAAGTAATAATAAACGTCATCGATTTTCGCGCGTCCGGTGAGCTTTTACCCATTTTTGTAGTAATATGTCATCCCATCCACGGTTACATAGCCGTTTAAGGACGTCTGTGAGTCGGAGGCAGATGCGGCCGGATTCTGACTGCCTGTCTGTTCTGACGCAGCCACAGGGACAAAGGTCAGAAGAGACAGCGCCAGCAGGAACAGAGGCAGACGGGTACTCATTTTCTTCTTCATACATTTTCTCCTTATCTTTTGGAAATAATCTCCTTTTTCGAGTATAATACTTTTCCATTATAATAGGAAGAGATGATTTCAAAAGATTCTATTAAGATTTCAAAAGAGGATTGTACTGAAAAAAACAATATTTTTGCGAAAAAAAGAAAGAATCGGGAAGAAAAAGCTTGAAATAGCGGACGATTTTCTGTATAATGCAAATTGTTGTGACCTTGATAGCGTAGAAGCGTGAGGTTGCTGCGGTGTGCGCCGCAGGTTTTCCGTGGAGCGAATGTCAAGTTTATAAAACTGGCGACAAGTCACTGTACAAAATTTTAATGGTTCCGATTCGCTTGATCGGGCACCGTGCGGGCGCATGACACGCACGGGTGAGTGTACAGTCACCGCTTGTCGTACGGAAGCACGTCGTGTATCTGGAGATCAGGTGTGCGGCGCAGACCACGTCCGCGCGAGAGCGCAAATCCTACTGGCGTGGTTTTCCATAAAAGTGCGAATAAGGAGGCGACTTTTTTTATGGCAACTCAGGTAATGAGAATCACACTGAAAGCGTATGACCATCAGCTGGTGGATGCATCCGCAAAGAAGATCATCGAAACTGTAAAAAAGAATGGAGCACAGGTAAGCGGACCGGTGCCGCTCCCGACAAAGAAAGAGGTAGTGACCATCCTTCGTGCGGTACACAAGTACAAAGACTCCAGAGAGCAGTTCGAGCAGAGAACACACAAGAGACTGATTGATATCATCGCACCGACTCAGAAGACAGTAGATGCGCTGTCCAGACTGGAGATGCCGGCGGGTGTTTACATTGATATCAAGATGAAGCAGAAATAATTCTGCTGCAGGTAATGAGGCAAATCCTATTCAGGTTGAGATAGAACACTCCATGGACTAGGATGATCAGGAAATATGATTTGTCACAGCCGTAACGTGAGCCACCGCTGGCGCGGCGGCCTGCGTCATACATTTGCTTCGCAAATATATGACCTGATCCGCTGTAGAAAAACAGGAGGTAAAGGAATGAAGAAAGCAATCTTAGCAACCAAAGTCGGAATGACACAGATTTTCGACGAGAACGGACTTTTGATTCCGGTAACGGTTCTTCAGGCCGGGCCATGCGTGGTGACGCAGGTCAAGACAGTAGCGAAGGACGGTTACAGCGCAGTTCAGGTTGGCTTTGTGGACAAGAGAGAGAAGCTTGTCAATAAGCCGCAGAAGGGCGCATTTGACAAAGCAGGCGTTTCATACAAGAGATACGTCAGAGAGTTCAGACTGGATGACGCTGAGAGCTATGAAGTGAAGCAGGAGATCAAGGCGGATGTGTTCGCGGCTGGCGAGAAAGTAGACGCGACCGCCGTTTCCAAGGGCAAGGGCTTCCAGGGCGCGATCAAGAGACATGGACAGCACAGAGGACCGATGGCGCATGGTTCCAAGTATCATCGTCACGCAGGTTCCAATGGTTCTTCTTCTGATCCAAGCCGCGTATTTAAGGGCAAAGCGATGCCGGGCCGTATGGGCGGCGAGCAGGTGACTGTTCAGAACCTTGAGATCGTTCGTGTAGATGCAGAAGAGAATCTGATTCTGGTAAAGGGCGCTGTTCCCGGACCGAAGAAGGCACTTGTTACTTTAAAGAATACCGTAAAGTCCGGTAAGTAAGCCTATTGACAGGAAAGGAGGAGAACACAGATGGCAAACGTATCTGTTTATAATATGGAAGGCAAAGAAGTAGGCCAGATGGAACTGAGCGACGCCGTGTTTGGCGTAGAAGTCAATGATCATCTGGTACATCTCGCGGTTGTGAGCCAGCTGGCTGCGAAGCGTCAGGGTACACAGAAAGCGAAGACCCGTTCTGAGGTTTCCGGCGGCGGAAAGAAGCCGTGGAGACAGAAGGGCACCGGCCACGCGAGACAGGGTTCAATCCGTGCTCCGCAGTGGAAGGGCGGCGGCGTTGTATTCGCACCGGTTCCGAGAGATTATACGTTCAAGATGAACAAGAAAGAAAAGAGACTGGCTCTGAAGTCTGCACTGACCTCCAGAGTACAGGAGAATAAGCTGATTGTGATTGATGAGCTGAAGTTCTCTGAGATCAAGACGAAGAACATGAAGGCTGTTCTGGATGCGGTGAAAGTAGACCAGGCACTTCTGGTACTTGAGGACAACGATAAGAATGTGGTTCTTTCCGCAAGAAATCTTCCGGATGTAAAGACCGCTCTGATCAACACGATAAATGTATATGATATTCTGAAATACAATACGGTAGTGGCCACGAAGGCGGCTGTGGAGAAGATCGAGGAGGTGTACGCGTAATGGCTGATATTAAGTATTATGACGTGATCCTGAAACCGGTGATCACAGAGAAGAGCACGAACGCGATGTCAGAGAAAAAGTATACATTCCTGGTACATCCGGATGTGACAAAGTCTCAGGTAAAAGAGGCTGTGGAGAAGATGTTTGACGGTGCGAAGGTAAAGCAGGTCAACACCATGAATCTGTCTGGCAAGCCAAAGCGCCGCGGTATGACATACGGCAAGACCGCGAAGACCAAGAAGGCGGTTGTTACGCTGACGGAAGACAGCAAGGACATCGAGATTTTTGAGGGACTGTAAAGTCCATTTATGACGCGGGGCGAAGGATTTCTTCCTGCGGGTGAAGGACACGCTCCGACGCGTTGTACACTATCTGCCATGAGGCAGGATAATAGACGCAGCAGCCGTGCGGAAAGCTTGTTAAGCAATCGGACGGCAGCGCGAAGGAACAAGACAGGCTGTTCCTTACTAAGAAAGGAGAAACATTATGGGAATCAAAACCTATAAACCATATACGCCTTCCAGAAGGCATATGACCGGTTCTGATTTTTCAGAGATCACCAAGACGACTCCTGAGAAGTCTCTGACCGTATCTCTTAAAAAGAACGCGGGCCGGAACAACCAGGGTAAGATCACAGTAAGACATCACGGCGGCGGCAGCAGAAGAAAATACAGACTGGTAGATTTCAAGAGAAATAAGGACGGGATCCCGGCAAAGGTTCTCGGTATTGAATATGATCCGAACCGTTCTGCGAATATCGCGCTGATCTGCTATGCAGATGGCAAGAAGTCATACGTTCTCGCGCCGGCGGGTATGCAGGTAGGCTGGACGGTTATGAACGGACCGGAAGCAGAAGTTCGTGTGGGCAACTGCCTGCCGCTTTCCATGATCCCTGTTGGTACCATGGTACACAACGTAGAGCTTTATCCGGGACATGGCGGACAGCTGGTTCGCTCAGCCGGTAATGGGGCTCAGCTGATGGCGAAGGAAGGAAAGTACGCGACCCTGAGACTTCCGTCCGGTGAGATGAGAATGGTTCCGGCGGACTGCCGCGCGACGGTTGGTATCGTAGGAAACGGCGAACACAACCTGATCAATATTGGTAAAGCCGGAAGAAAGCGTCATATGGGCGTTCGCCCGACGGTTCGTGGTTCTGTTATGAACCCGAATGACCATCCGCATGGCGGCGGCGAGGGCAGAGCTCCGGTAGGACGTCCGGGTCCGAGTACTCCATGGGGCAAGCCTGCACAGGGTCTGAAGACCAGAAAGCAGAAGAAAGCTTCCAATAAGCTGATCGTAAGAAGAAGAGACGGCAAGGCAGTCTAAGATGCATGCACCCGCGCGAAGGGCTGCCCGGCAGCCCGCGGTTGCGGCAGGATAAGCGACAGGGAGTCGTTTATGATATAGATAGGAAAATATGAGGAGGTAAACAATGGCTCGTTCACTGAAAAAAGGACCGTTTGCTGATGAGAGTCTGCTGAAGAAAATAGATGCGATGAACGCTTCGGGGAGCAAGCAGGTGATCAAGACCTGGTCACGCCGCTCCACGATCTTCCCGCAGATGGTTGGGCATACCATCGCGGTCCATGATGGAAGAAAGCATGTTCCGGTGTATATCACAGAGGATATGGTTGGACATAAGCTTGGCGAGTTTGTGGTGACGCGGACTTACAGAGGACATGGCAAGGACGAGAAGAAGTCCCGTGCGCGCTAGGTTAAGAAGAATCGGAACAGTATTTGAAAGGAGATAAATCCAATGGCAAAAGGACATAGATCCCAGATCAAGAGAGAGAGAAATGCCGAAAAGGATACGAGACCGTCCGCAAAGGTTTCCTATGCGCGTGTTTCTACCCGCAAGGCCTGCTACGTTTTGGATGCCATCCGGGGAAAAGATGTTCAGAGCGCAATTGGCATTCTGACATACAATCCAAGATACGCATCAGAAGTTATTTTGAAGCTGCTTAAGTCCGCGATCGCGAACGCGGAGAACAATAATGGCCTGAGCGCTTCGAACCTGTATATCGAGGAGTGTTACGCGAATAAGGGTCCGACAATGAAGAGAATCAGACCGAGAGCACAGGGCAGAGCATACCGCATTGAGAAGCGTATGAGCCACATCACAATCGTGCTGAATGAGAAGTAAGGAGGACTGGCATGGGACAGAAAGTTAATCCACATGGTCTTAGAGTGGGTATCATCAAAGACTGGGATTCCAAATGGTATGCAGAAGGCGATTTCGCTGATTGCCTCGTAGAGGATCACGAGATCCGCAAATATCTGAAAAAGAGATTGTACAGCGCAGGCATTTCTACGATTGAGATCGAAAGAGCGTCTGACAGGGTGAAGGTGATCATTCATACGGCGAAGCCGGGCGTTGTAATCGGCAAAGGCGGCGCTGAGATTGAGAAGCTCAGAGCAGACCTCCAGAAGATGATTTCAAAGAAGCTGATTGTAGATGTAAAAGAGATCAAGAGACCGGATAAGGACGCGCAGCTTGTAGCTGAGAATATTGCGGCACAGCTGGAGAACCGTGTATCCTTCCGCCGTGCGATGAAGTCCGCGATGAGCAGAACCATGAAATCGGGCGCGCTTGGAATCAAGACAGCGGCATCCGGACGCCTGGGCGGCGCGGATATGGCCCGTTCCGAGTTTTACAGCGATGGTACGATTCCGCTTCAGACACTGAGAGCAGATATTGACTATGGATTCGCCGAGGCAAACACCACATACGGCAAAGTTGGCGTAAAGGTATGGATCTACAAGGGCGAAATACTTCCATCTAAAAAAGAAGGGAGCGATAAATAATGTTAATGCCGAAAAGAACAAAACATCGTAAAGACTTCCGTGGCTCCATGAAAGGCAAAGCTTTAAGGGGCAACACGATCACTTACGGTGAATATGGCCTTGTGGCGACTGAGCCGTGCTGGATCAAGTCCAATCAGATCGAGGCAGCCCGTGTGGCAATGACCCGTTACATCAAGCGTGGCGGTAAAGTATGGATTAAGATTTTCCCGGATAAGCCGGTAACCGCGAAGCCGGCTGAGACCCGAATGGGTTCTGGTAAAGGTACCACGGAGTATTGGGTGGCAGTCGTAAAGCCGGGCCGTGTTATGTTTGAGCTGGCCGGAGTACCGGATGATGTTGCCCGTGAGGCGCTGCGTCTCGCTATGCACAAATTACCCTGCAAATGTAAAATCGTTTCTCGTGCAGATTTAGAAGGCGGTGATAACAGTGAAGAGTAAGAAGTATGTAGATGGTTTGAAGAATAAATCCGCAGCGGAATTACAGGAAGAATTGGTAGCTGCTAAGAAGGAACTCTTTAATCTGAGATTCCAGAACGCGACGAATCAGTTGGATAACACGGGCAGAATCAAAGAGGTTCGCAAGAACATCGCTAGAATCCAGACTGTTATCACGGAAAAGGCGAATGCGTGATTTTAAGTGATTCCGGGAGAAGAAAGGAGAATTTCCGTGGAAAGAAATCTTAGAAAAACCCGTACGGGTAAGGTTGTCAGCGATAAAATGGATAAGACGATCGTTGTGGCTGTAGAGGATCACGTAATGCATCCGCTCTACAATAAGATCGTGAAAAAGACATATAAGCTGAAGGCGCACGATGAGAACAACGAGTGCAACATCGGCGATACAGTAAAGGTAATGGAGACAAGACCTCTGTCCAAGGATAAAAGATGGAGACTTGTGGAAATCGTTGAGAAGGTTAAATAACAGAGGGGGTATATCGGCATGATTCAGCAGGAAACCAGACTCAGAGTAGCAGATAATACCGGTGCGAAGGAAATCCTCTGCATCCGTGTTATGGGCGGTTCCACCAGAAGATATGCGTCAGTTGGCGATACGATCATTGCTACGGTCAAAGATGCAACGCCAGGCGGTGTTGTCAAAAAAGGCGACGTGGTAAAGGCAGTTGTGGTTCGGACCGTAAAGAGCATCCGCCGCAAGGATGGCTCCTATATCAGATTTGACGAGAATGCGGCAGTCATCATCAAAGATGACCTCACTCCGCGCGGAACCCGTATTTTCGGGCCGGTAGCGCGTGAGCTCCGTGACAAGAAGTTTATGAAGATCGTCTCTCTGGCACCGGAAGTATTATAAGGAGGACCGGAACATGAATAAGATTAAAACAGGCGATCAGGTAAGAATAATCGCCGGCAAGGATAAAGGCAAAGAAGGCAAGGTTCTGGCAGTAAAGGATGGCAAAGTCCTTGTTGAAGGCGCTAACATGGTGACGAAGCACGCGAAACCGTCTGCGGCGAACCAGCAGGGCGGTATTATACAGAAAGAAGCCTTTCTCGACGCGTCGAATGTGATGTATCTCCATAAGGGTCAGGCGACCAGAATCGGTTTCAGGATGGATGGAGATAAGAAAGTCCGTGTAGCAAAGGCTACCGGAGACGTCATTGATTAATTGAGAGAGGAGGGTGCACAAGTTGAGCAGACTGAAAGAGACATATCAGAATGAGATCGTAGACGCTATGATCAAAAAATTTGGATATAAGAATATCATGGAAGTCCCGAAGCTTGAGAAAGTGGTAGTCAACATGGGTGTCGGCGAAGCAAAGGAAAACGCCAAGGCTCTGGATTCCGCTGTCAGCGATATGGAGATTATCACTGGCCAGAAGGCAGTGAAGACGAAAGCGAAAAACTCCGTGGCGAACTTCAAGATCAGAGAGGGCATGGCAATTGGCTGCAAGACAACACTTCGCGGTGAGAAGATGTATGATTTTGTAGACCGCCTGATCAATCTCGCGCTGCCGCGTGTCCGTGACTTCAGAGGTGTAAATCCGAACGCATTTGACGGCAGAGGAAACTATGCACTGGGCATTAAGGAACAGCTGATTTTCCCGGAGATCGAGTATGACAAGATCGACAAGGTGCGCGGTATGGACGTGATTTTCGTAACCACCGCGAAGACCGACGAGGAAGCGAGAGAATTGCTGAGACTGTTCAATATGCCGTTTATGAAGTAGGAGGGGAAGTTCCATGGCAAAGACTTCGATGAAAATTAAACAGCAGCGTACGCCGAAGTTTTCTACAAGAGCGTATACACGCTGCAGAATCTGCGGACGTCCGCATTCTGTACTGAGAAAATACGGTATTTGCCGTGTCTGCTTCCGTGAGCTGGCTTACAAGGGCCAGATCCCGGGAGTAAAGAAAGCAAGCTGGTAAAAATAAAGGAGAGCCACCGTATACGAATTTGTGCTTCGCACAATGACGGTGGCCTGCGTCGCAAAACCCTGGCGGGTTTTACGACATAACATGTAAAGTCTGAAAAATGAGGAGGAAACTTACATGACAGTAACAGATCCGATTGCGGATATGCTCACAAGAATCCGCAATGCAAATACAGCAAAGCATGACACGGTAGATGTACCGGCGTCCAAGATTAAGATTGCGATCGCAGATATCCTTGTAGACGAGGGATATATCAAGAAGTATGATCTGAAAGAAGACGGAGTAGTCAAGACCATTCATATCACGCTGAAATATGGCGCAGATAAAAATGAGAAGGTCATCACCGGCCTGAAGAGAATTTCCAAGCCTGGTCTGCGTGTATATGCAGGCAAGGATGAGCTTCCGAGAGTTCTTGGCGGTCTGGGAATCGCGATCCTGTCCACAAACCAGGGTGTCATCACAGACAAGCAGGCAAGAAAGCTGCAGGTAGGCGGCGAAGTGCTGGCGTTTGTGTGGTAATTAATATTTACTGAAAACAGAGGGGGCGCATAGTCCCTTCCGAAAATCTAAGTAAGGAGGAAAATGGCATGTCACGAATCGGCAGAATGCCAGTTGCGATCCCGGCAGGAGTCACTGTCGCGGTCGCGGAAGGAAATGTAGTAACGGTCAAAGGACCGAAGGGAGAGCTTGTGCGGGCGCTTCCGAAGGAAATGGATATTAAAGTGGAAGATGGTCATGTGATCGTCTCCAGACCGAATGATCTGAAAAAGATGAAATCTCTCCACGGACTTACCAGAACACTGATTCACAACATGGTGATCGGCGTAAGCGAAGGCTACACCAAGACTCTGGAGATCAACGGCGTTGGTTACAGAGCGGCAAAATCGGGCAAGAAGCTGACCCTTACACTCGGCTACTCGCATCCGGTAGATATGGAAGACCCGGAAGGCATCGAGACCAAGGTAGATGGCAACAAGATCATCGTATCTGGTATCAGCAAGGAAAAGGTCGGCCAGTATGCGGCGGAAATCCGGGAAAAGAGAAAGCCGGAGCCGTATAAGGGCAAGGGCATCAAGTATGCGGATGAGGTGATCAGACGCAAAGTTGGTAAGACTGGTAAAAAATAAGTGAGGAGAGTGCGAAAATGGTTAGTAAGAAATCAAGAACAGAAGTTCGTTTGAATAAACACAAAAGAATTCGCAATCGTTTCAGCGGCACCGCTGAAAGACCGCGTCTTGCCGTATTTCGGAGCAACAACCATATGTATGCTCAGATCATTGACGACACGGTAGGAAATACTCTTGTGTCTGCCAGCACCCTTCAGAAAGAAGTAAAAGCAGAGCTTGAGAAGACCAATGACGTAGCAGCAGCTGCATACCTTGGCAAGGTGATCGCCGAGAGAGCACTGGAAAAGGGTATTAAGGAAGTGGTCTTTGACAGAGGCGGTTTTATCTATCAGGGCAAGGTGAAGGCACTGGCTGAGGCGGCAAGAGAAGCCGGACTGGAATTCTAAGAGGAGGAAAAACACATGAAACGTGAGATCATTGACCCGAAGCAGTTCGGAGAAGAACTGACTGATAAGGTAGTGGCTATTAAGCGTGTATCCAAGACAGTAAAGGGTGGACGCACCATGCGTTTTACCGCTCTTGTGGTAGTCGGGGACGGCAATGGCCATGTTGGCGCCGGACTTGGCAAGGCAGTAGAAATTCCGGAGGCGATTCGTAAGGGCAAAGAGGACGCTATGAAGAAAATGATGTCTGTTCCGCTCAGCGAAGAGGCAAGCGTACCGTATGATATGACCGGAAAATTCGGCGGCGCGAGCGTTCTGCTGAAGAGAGCTCCGGAAGGTACCGGTATCATCGCCGGCGGCCCGGTCCGCAGCGTCCTGGAGATTGCGGGTGTGAAGAATATCCGTACAAAGTCACTTGGTTCGAACAACAAGCAGAATGTTGTCCTGGCCACACTGGAAGCACTGAAGCAGATGAAGTCCCCGGAAGAGGTCGCAAGACTCCGTGGAAAATCTGTTGAAGAGATTCTCGGTTGAGGGGAGGAAGCACAATGGCAGACAAGTTAAAGGTTACATTGGTAAAATCACCGATTGGCGCAATTCCGAAGCATCGTGCTACGGTTAAGGCTCTTGGCCTTACAAAGATGCACAAGACGGTAGAGCTTCCGAACAATGACGCTGTAAAAGGTATGGTCAGACAGGTTGCTCATCTGGTTAAAGTCGAAGAGGCCTGAGAATCACAGGTACGGGTTATATCTGCAGAGGCTGAAACAGCATAAATCTGGTTGAGATGTGACCTGTAACGAATCATAAGAGGTGAGCCGCCATAGGCAGGATATCTGCATAGAATATGGCGGCCTGCATCCCCGATTCACATTCGTGTATCAGGGACATTTACAGGAGGTATAGCTATGGATTTATCAAATCTGAGTCCGGCTGAAGGAAGCGTACACAGCAATAATTTCAGACGTGGACGCGGACATGGATCCGGAAATGGAAAGACGGCCGGTAAGGGTCATAAAGGCCAGAAGGCGCGTTCCGGAGCTCCGAGAATCGGCTTCGAGGGCGGCCAGATGCCGCTGTACAGACGTCTCCCGAAGAGAGGGTTCACGAACAGAAATACTCTTGATATTGAGGCGATTAACATCAGTGAGCTTGAGCGGTTTGAGGACGGAACAGTTGTGACGATTGATACACTGCTTGAGAACAGAATTATTAAGAGCCCGAAGGACGGCGTAAAGATTCTTGGCAACGGCACTTTGACAAAGAAGCTGACCGTCCAGGCAAACGCATTCAGCGAGGGTGCAAAAACAAAGATCGAGGAGCTCGGTGGAAAAGCAGAGGTGATCTAATATGTTAGAGACACTCAAAAACATGTTCCGGATCAAGGATATCCGAAAGAAACTGTTCTATACTTTTCTGATGATTGTTGTAATCCGGTTTGGATCACAGCTGCCAGTTCCGGGTGTAGACAGGGAATATTTCTCGTCATGGTTTTCGGCTTACTCGAATGACGCGTTTAACTTCTTCTCTGCGTTTACGGGTGGCTCGTTCGAGAATATGTCTATTTTCGCGCTGAGTATTACGCCGTACATTACATCCTCCATTATCATCCAGCTTCTGACCATTGCCATCCCGGCTCTGGAAGAAATGCACAGAGATGGAGAGGACGGCAGAAAGAAGATTACTGCAATCACCCGTTATACCACGGTTGGCCTTGCTCTGGTTGAGAGCATTGCCATGACCATAGGTTTTGGCAGAAGCGGCCTTCTTGAGGAGTACAATGTTCTGAACTGTGTCGTAGTGATTGTGGCACTGGTTGCCGGCAGTACGCTGCTGATGTGGATTGGCGAGCGCATCACGGAGCATGGGGTCGGAAATGGTATTTCGATCGTCCTTATGGTCAATATCCTTTCCAGTGTTCCGTCTGACTTTGTGAGCCTTTATGAATTGTTTATTTCGGGAAAGTCGATCGCACGCGGGGCTCTGGCAGCGGTGATCATTCTGGCGGTGGTTCTTATTACGGTAGTTCTGGTCATCTTCCTGAACGATGGTGAGAGAAGAATCCCGGTACAGTATGCAAAAAAGATGCAGGGAAGAAAGATGGTAGGCGGTCAGTCTACACATATTCCGCTGAAGGTCAATACGGCCGGCGTGATCCCGGTCATCTTTGCGTCATCTTTGATGTCCATCCCGTCCATGGTCGTTTCCTTTGCAGGAATCACGACAACAGGCGCAGCTTCGACGGTCATCAGTATGTTAAGCCAGAGCAACTGGTTTAATCCAAGTCATCCGGAGTACTCCGTTGGCCTGATCCTGTACATTGTTCTGATTGTGTTCTTCGCATATTTTTATACTTCGATTACCTTTAATCCAATTGAAGTGGCGGATAACATGAAGAAGCAGGGCGGCTTCATTCCGGGCATCCGTCCTGGAAAGCCAACGGTTGAGTATCTGGATAAGGTACTGGGGAACCTGATCTTTATCGGCGCAGCCGGACTGATTATTGTAGTACTGGTTCCGATCTTCTTTAACGGTGTATTCAGTGCGTCAGTATCGTTTGGCGGCACCTCGATTATCATTATCGTTGGTGTTATATTGGAAACAATTAAACAGATCGAGTCGCAGATGGTGGTTCGCAATTACAGAGGCTTCCTCTCTGAATAATAGCGGGCGCAAATCCTGGCCTGGAGGCCGGGAAATCTGCCAGAAAAAGCAGTGTACTCTCATTGTTCTATATCGGGTGCTTTGTTCCGATGGAATGGGAGTACACTAAACTGGGTTAATGGGGAAATTGGAGGTAACCGAATGAAAATTGTCATGCTGGGAGCTCCGGGTGCCGGAAAAGGTACACAGGCGAAAATGATTGCGGCGAAATATCAGGTGCCGCATATCTCCTCAGGAGATATCTTCCGCGCAAATATCAAGAACGGTACAGAGCTTGGGAAAAAAGCAAAGGAATACATGGATCAGGGACTGCTGGTTCCGGATGAGCTGACGGTTGACCTTGTGATTGACCGCCTGTCCTGGGAAGACTGCAAGGACGGTTATATCCTGGACGGTTTTCCGCGCACCATCCCGCAGGCGAAAACACTGGACGCCGCATTGGAAAAAATAGGAGAACATCTTGATTTTGCGATTGACGTGGATGTGCCGGATGAGAACATCGTTAACAGGATGTCAGGCAGAAGAGCCTGTGTTGGCTGTGGCGCGACATACCATATCACATACAATCCTTCGAAAAAGGGGGACGTCTGCGAGGTATGCGGCGATCAGCTGATTCTGCGGGACGACGATAAACCGGAGACCGTACAGAAAAGACTGAATGTCTATCACGAGCAGACGCAGCCTCTGATTGATTACTATGCAGGACAGGGGATTCTGAAGTCTGTAGATGGCACGCAGGATATGAATGATGTATTTGCCGCGATTGCAGCGATCCTGGAGGCGTAAAATGGCGGTCACAATCAAATCCGAACATGAAATTGAACTGATGAGAGAAGCCGGAAGAATTCTGAATATTGTACACCAGGAGCTGGCTGCGGCGATCCGTCCAGGCGTATCGACCTACGAGCTGGATAAGATCGGCGAGCGTGTCATTCGCAGCTATGGCTGTATACCGAATTTTTTAAACTACAATGGGTTCCCGGCTTCCTTCTGTATTTCGATTAATGAAGAAGTCGTTCATGGAATTCCGCACAAGGGCAGGATTCTGCACGAAGGCGACATTGTGAGTGTGGATGCAGGGCTGATTTACAAAGGCATGCACTCGGATGCGGCGCGAACCTATGGGGTAGGGCAGATTACCCCGGAAGCGCAGAAGCTGATGGATGTGACAAAAGAGTGCTTTTTCAAAGGCATTGCCTTTGCGAAGGAAGGGCACCGGCTCCATGAAATCTCTGCTGCGATCGGCGATTACGCGGAATCCTTTGGTTACGGCGTGGTCCGTGACCTGGTCGGTCATGGGATCGGTCATGCACTTCATGAGGATCCGCAGATTCCGAATTTCCGTCAGAAAAGCAAAGGAATTCGCCTGATAAAGGGGATGACTCTGGCTGTCGAACCGATGATCGTGATGGGCAGGCCGGATGTAGAATGGCTTGATGATGACTGGACAGTCGTGACGGAAGACGGCGGACTTGCGGCACACTATGAAAATACGATTCTGATCACAGATGGTGAGCCGGAAATCCTGTCACTGACAGTCTGAAAGCGCTTTGTTCACACTGGCATCCGGATTGTCTGGCCCTTACCGGTGACCGGTACAGGAAGCAGCGGGCTCGGGTCGAATCGAGTCAGGGAGGTTGTAAGACATGAAAACGTGGACATCGGGGATGCTTGCGGTTTCCCTGGCCGGGCATGACAAAGGCACTTTGTATGTAGTGCTCACACAAGGCTCCGGGGATGCGACTGGTCAGAAAGAGGGTGCATCGTCTCCGGAAGAGCAGAATGCCAGTGCGTACGTGCTTCTGGCGGATGGGAAACACCGGACCCTGGATCATCCAAAGAGAAAAAAAGAAAAACATATTCAGGTGATCACGCACCTCCCAGAGCAGACCCGCTCTCTGATGCGGGAGATCACGCAGGATGCGCATGTGCGTAAGATACTGAAAGAATACAGAGCGTATCAGATGGAAAAAACGATTCCTGGGAACAAATTCTGACCGTTCTGGAACAGAATTGTGGATGATACACAATAGGCGCGCCGGAAGCGGATTTACGCCGTTACAGGTCACACCTGAGCAGGGGCTGAGAGAATCTGGAGCTGGCCGGGGTGCGACCGGCATTTTGGAGGTATATATGTCAAAGGCAGATGTCATTGAAGTAGAAGGAAAAGTGATTGAGAAGCTCCCGAACGCTATGTTCCGGGTAGAGCTGGAGAATAAGCATGTGGTGCTTGCCCATATCAGCGGGAAATTGCGGATGAATTTTATCCGGATCCTTCCGGGTGATAAGGTGACCATTGAGCTGTCACCTTACGATCTGACAAAAGGAAGAATTATCTGGAGAGATAAATAAGCGTTTTACGCTCCTTTCGTTTTGGAACTGTGAGAAAACATTTCCTGCCGCCGGCTTTCTGGCACAAGGGAAATGTTTTTTGTCCCTGTAAATTTTTGTAAAAGAACGCAAAAAATGCTTGCAATTCATTTGTCAGCATGCTATACTTGGAGAGCTTTTGCAAAGGCACTTTCTATTTCTGTGCCTTTTTTGACAAAAAGCAGAACCAGAGAGGGAAAGGAGGATTAACCATGAAGGTTCGATCATCAGTGAAGCCCATCTGTGAAAAGTGTAAGGTGATCAAGAGAAAAGGCAGAATTATGATTATCTGTGAAAATCCGAAGCACAAACAAAGACAGGGGTAACACGCACAACAGGCGGAACCGGCAGCAGGGCATGGAGATGCCAGTAAGAAGCTGTCGAAGGACAATATAACGATGGAATAAACGAGTACCCGCGCGGCCTGTTTTTCCGGTATTCCGGAGGGAACCGATGTGGGATTTTGCTCTTACTTATATAGA
Organism: Lachnospiraceae bacterium; assembly: GCA_021202635.1. Lineage (GTDB taxonomy): Bacteria > Bacillota > Clostridia > Lachnospirales > Lachnospiraceae > Choladousia. The sequence goes on from JAJQCQ010000075.1 coordinate 52,119, forward strand.
AACTGCATTTTCTTTAAGGAAGGATTTTATTTCGTTGCGATATTGCTTTTAATACCGGCACAGGATCAGGCTCTACGCGAGCTCTCACATCAAAACCGCCGTGAGAGAGACGAGGCCGCGCAAGGCAGGTCATGCGGAAATTGTTTGCACGCCAGCCACCGCATACGCGGCGGCCTACGTCATCCATTTGCTCCGCAAATGAATGACATATGCCATAGCTTAATGAGTCGGAAAGGCCGCGCTGCAGCGGCTGGGCGGCTATGTTCGCCCCAGTTAGAAACAACATCAAAAGAGCATTCGCAAAAAAACACCGGACAGTGGGCGGATGCGCTGGTAACGCTCCTGTGTACAGGGGCATTACAGGGAATGGAGGAACAATTACATGGCACGTATTTCTGGTGTAGATTTACCAAGAGAAAAACGCGTGGAAATCGGTTTGACTTACATCTACGGAATTGGAAGAACAAGTTCAAACAAGATTCTGGCCGCAGCGAATGTAAATCCTGACACGCGCGTCAGAGATTTGACAGACGAAGAGGTTCGTAAAATTCAGGATGTGATCAGCGAGCACTACATGGTAGAGGGTGATCTCAGAAGAGAGACTGCGCTGAACATCAAGAGACTTCAGGAGATCGGATGCTACAGAGGAATTCGCCACAGGAGAAGCCTTCCGGTTCGTGGACAGAATACCAAGAATAACGCGAGAACGCGTAAGGGCCCGAAGAGAACAGTAGCCAACAAGAAGAAATAAGACGCGTGGGTGTAAGTGACAGAATGTCATTTACCAGAATTTAATAAGAAAGCAGGTTAATTCAGATATGGCAGCTAAAAAAGTTACGAAAAAAGTGACAAAGAGACGTGTGAAGAAGAACGTCGAGCGCGGACAGGCTCATATCAAGTCATCCTTCAATAATACAATCGTTACTTTGACGGATGCGCAGGGAAATGCCTTATCATGGGCGAGCGCCGGCGGCCTTGGCTTCAGAGGTTCAAGAAAATCCACTCCGTATGCGGCTCAGATGGCAGCGGAGGCTGCGACAAAGGCAGCTCTGATTCATGGCTTAAAGACGGTAGATGTATTCGTAAAGGGACCGGGTTCAGGAAGAGAAGCGGCGATTCGTGCACTTTCTGCGAACGGTCTTGAAGTTACCAGCATTCGCGACGTGACACCGGTACCGCACAATGGATGCCGTCCACCGAAGCGCAGAAGAGTTTAATCAGGGAGGTCTATAGAAATGGCAGTTAACAGAGTTCCTGTTCTGAAAAGATGCAGATCCCTTGGCCTGGAGCCGATGTATCTGGGATATGATAAGAAATCAAATAGAGAGCTGAAGAGATCCAACCGTAAGGTCAGTGAGTATGGACTGCAGCTCCGTGAAAAACAGAAAGCAAAGTTTATTTACGGCGTTCTTGAGAAGCCGTTCCGCAACTATTATAAGAAAGCGGATAAGATGCAGGGTCAGACCGGTACGAACCTGATGGTGATGCTGGAATCCCGCCTGGATAATGTTATGTTCCGTCTTGGCTTTGCCAGAACGAGAAAAGAGGCTCGCCAGATCGTTGATCACAAGCATGTTCTTGTGAATGGCAAGCAGGTGAACATCCCGTCCTATCTGGTAAAAGCCGGGGATACGATTGAGATCAAAGAGAAATGCAAGAGCTCTCAGAGATACAAGGACATCCTTGAGGCGACAAACGGCCGCCTGATTCCGGAATGGCTGGAAGCTGATCCGGATGCACTGAAGGGTACTGTGAAGCAGCTTCCTTCCAGAGAGATGATTGATGTCCCGGTAAACGAGGTGCTTATCGTCGAGCTGTATTCGAAATAATAAGTACGCATCATAAGATACTGGCATACTGCTTTTTGGCATTGTGCGGCGGGAAGAAGGATATCGTTTCCTGAGATTCGTCTCTGGTGTATCAAAGGAGAGTATGCCGGTAAATAGATACCCTCAGTCATTAAACCCATAAAGGAGGGGCTATATAGTGTTGGATTTTAACAAACCGAAAATTGAAATCGCAGAAATGTCAGAAGATAAGAGATTTGGACGATTTGTAGTTGAGCCGCTTGAGCGAGGCTATGGAACGACGCTTGGCAATTCTCTGAGAAGAATTATGCTTTCTTCTCTGCCGGGCGCAGCCGTCAGTCAGGTCAAAATCGAAGGCGTACTGCACGAATTCAGCTCTATCCCTGGTGTCAAAGAAGATGTTACAGAGATTATCATGAACATCAAGTCACTGGCAATTAAAAATACCAGTGAAACGAATGAGGCAAAGATTGCGTACATCGAATTTGAAGGCGAAGGCGTGGTGACAGGTGCAGATATCCAGGTTGACCAGGATATCGAGATCATGAACCCGGATCAGGTGATCGCGACACTGAACGGTGGCCCGGATTCCAGACTTTTCATGGAATTGACCATCACAAAGGGGCGCGGATATGTCAGCGCGGAGAAGGGCAAGAGTGAGGATATGCCGATCGGTGTGATTGCGGTTGATGCGATCTATACTCCGGTCGAGAGAGTGAATCTTACAATCGAGGATACCCGTGTGGGTCAGGTTACCGATTATGATAAGCTGACACTGGACGTGTATACGAATGCGACACTGGAGCCGGATGAGGCGGTTAGCCTTGCTGCGAAGGTGCTGAGCGCACACCTTGGACTCTTTATTGATCTCTCTGAGAATGCGAAGACAGTTGAAATCATGAATGAAAAAGAGGACAACGAGAAGGAAAAGGTTCTCGAGATGAACATCGATGAGCTGGAGCTGTCCGTCCGTTCGTTCAATTGCCTGAAGCGCGCGGGAATCAATACCGTTGAGGAGCTTTGCAACCGTACTTCCGAAGATATGATGAAGGTTCGCAACCTCGGACGCAAATCCCTGGAGGAAGTTCTTGGCAAGCTCAAAGAGCTGGGATTATCTTTGAACCCAAGTGACGAATGATGTTATTACCATTCGCACTCTGACGTGTGATTTCTGTAAGGAAACCGGGCAGGGTGTGAGCAGCAACGAAGATTTTGATAATCGTATAGATACATGCCGCCAGTAAGCCCGAAGTGCGTGACGGTGTGCCGCGCTAAGATCCGCAGTCTGTCTCTAAGGCTGACGGGGTATGCGCCATCCATCCGCTGGCAGAAGGCAGGACAGAAAGCCGGACGGATGAAGGACAAATTATGGAGGAAAACCACAATGTCAGGATATAGAAAACTCAGCAGAACCTCTGCTCAGAGAAAAGCTCTGCTGCGCAATCAGGTGACAGCGCTGATTTACAGAGGCAAGATTGTGACCACCGAGGCGAAAGCAAAGGAAGTCCGCAGAATTGCGGAGCATCTGATCGCTCTGGCTGTCAGAGAGAAAGATAATTATGAGACCGTTACTGTTACCGCAAAGGTTCCGCGCAAGGATAAGGACGGCAAGCGCGTGAAGGAAGTAAAGGACGGCAAGAAGGTTACGGTATACGATGAAGTACAGAAAGAGATCAGGAAGGATAAGCCGAGCCGTCTGCACGCTCGTCGTCAGATGCTGAAGGTGCTGTATCCGGTGAAAGAAGTTCCGACAGAGGCAGCTGGAAAGAAGAAGAACACAAAGGAAATCGATCTTCCGGCGAAGCTGTTTGACGAGATCGCACCGAAGTATGCGGACCGCAACGGCGGCTACACCAGAATCGTGAAGATCGGACAGCGCAGAGGCGATGGAGCGGAGACTGTCGTTCTTGAGCTTGTCTGATGTCTGCTGTTCTGAATGGTGACATAAATTAGAAGAGATGAAGGAAATCCGTCTGTTTACGCAGGCGGATTTTTTGTAACAGTTCAGAACAGCATCAAAATGAAAAGACAGTCTGTGCAGATTTATCTGCTAAAGGCTGTATTTTCATTTTGGGATGGGCGGAACGCCCATCAGCCACAGACATATGACGCGTTAGCGGCATATAGCCTGCGTAGCAGGCGGTCTGCGGCCTGCTGTTCTGAATAGTTACGATTTTTTTTAAAGGAGACACCCATGCAAGAGTTAAAGCGTCAACAGGTTCGATATATCCTCCTGACCTGCATTCTGATTTGTCTTTTCTGGATGGCACGCAGCCTGTCTGCGTATGCGGCGGCTAAATATGTAAAACAGTCCGATACATCGGTCTGCATCACATCAAATCAGACGGGCTGGATTCAGCTTTACGGCGACTGGTATTACTACGATTCGAATGGCTGTCTGCGGTATGGCTCAATCAAATATAAGGGCAACTATTATTACAGCGCGAAGGATGGCAAGCGGGTCACCGGCTTTGTTTCACGCAGTGGTTCGAAGTATTATTATTCCAAAAAGACGGGAATTATGCTGCGCAGCAGCTGGCTGACTACGTCATCCGGGAAAAAATATTATCTGAATGAATCGGGAAAGGCCCTTACCAAAGAATGGCTTACTTTGAATGGAAAAACATATTACTTTAATGCCAATTCGAGAATGGTGACCGGCTGGAAAAAGATAAAAGGTTATTATTATTATTTTGACTCAGACGGCGTCCTGGCGACAAGCCAATGGGTCGGCATTTACTATGTGAACGAGAAGGGGCAGCGCACTTCCGATACCAGGTCGGTCGTCTCTTCCAATAAGGCCAGGACAAAATATACCTATAAAAGTGCCACATTAAACATTGAGCTGCTGAAGAAATCGACGCATGGCGTCTCCTACTGGGTGGCTCATATCCAGACGTCCAGTTCGGAACAGCTGAAATCTGCCCTTTCTTACGGAACCTACGGCGGGACACGCCAGACGACCTCAAGCGCAGTATCGTCCAACGGCGGTATTATCGGAATCAATGGCAGTGCCTTCAGTTATTCTACCGGTCAGCCTTCCCCTCAGGGAATGTGTATCAAAAACGGAGTAATTTACGGAGATTATACGACCAGCTACACGGTGATGGCGGTAAAGTGGGACGGTACGATTTATACACCGGCGCAGGGCCTGAGCGGGGCGGATCTGCTCGCGGAGGGCGTAAAGGACACCTATAATTTCGGTCCGGTGCTGATCAGCGGGGGTGTTGCACAGCCGTCGATTGCCGAGACACAGAAATATTATCCGCGTACGGCGATCGGGATGGTCTCAAAGAATGACTACGTGATTGTGGTCACTGATACGGGAAATTACACGGGACTGAACCACTCTGATCTGGTCAGTATTTTTCAGTCCTACGGCTGTCAGTACGCATACAACCTCGATGGCGGCGGCTCTTCTACGCTATATTTTAACGGACAGGTTATGAATCAGCTGATCAATGATTATGAGCGGCCCTGTGCGGATTTTCTTTATTTTACGGAATAAAAAATGGTAACTATTCAGAACAGCAGGCCGCAGACCGCCTGCGATGCAGGCTATATGCC
>JAJQCQ010000018.1 GCA_021202635.1 Lachnospiraceae bacterium
AAAGAAGCAGATTGTTTTGGGACTTGAGCCTACCGGCCATTACTGGTTTGCAATAACAGGAAAGGATGGGAGAATTCACGCGTATGGGCATGAGGAGGCCGGTATCGCCCTGGCACATCAGCTGCTTACCCGGGTCAATGCGGAAGCAGATACGATGGAATATGTGGAAAATATGGTATTTCTTCATATGAAGCCAAATCGTCTGTACAGGGATCAGTCAAAGGTGAAGTCGACCAATAAAATGTTTGGTGCGTCTGTCTGCCCGGAAGACCTGCTTCTTCTGGCGGAAGCGGATCACTATGGAAAAAGGGATGCCTCTCCATATGATGAATGCAGGGACTGGTTACAGGAGCGGATGGATTTATACAGGAAAAAATGAATGATTACACATTTTGCAACACATATCCATAATAATTGTCACATTTCCAAAAATTGAACTTGAAAGCCCTGCTGTTCTGTGGTACGATTTGCGAAAGGATACTATGAGCAGAAGGGGTACTGGTCACACCTGTAGAGGTAAAAATAAGGTAAATCTGGTCAAGGTGTGACCTGTAACGCAGAAGGAGGACGAACGATATGATATGGACGAGAAAAAAGAATTTGCCTGCAATTTTGCTGCGCCTGCTCTTACTGGGTTGTGCCTTATGTATGATAGCCTTTGGCAGCAGGAGCATTGCAGCGGATGAGACGGAACGTGTGGTCTATGAAGTGGCGGGCTGGCAGATTTGTCTGGAGGATTCTGTGCGTACCGTGTCTTTGAATACGGTGAGCGTATCACTGGGATATTCCAGCGTGGAGACGACGGATCTGGAGCAGAGCGCTGCGGAAGGATATGAGTATTGTCTGCTGAAGCTGTCTTTTGTTAAGGTGGACAGCACGGAGGCGATTGCCTGGGATAACGTTGCCCTGACAGACGGGGAAGGAAACTGTTATTCGCGCATAGACGACAGCTTTATTTCCGATTATGATATGTCGCGCCTGCCGGGGACGGATCTGAATTTTGGCAGCTATGAGGGGTGGATTTGTTTTGAAATTCCGGAGACGGCAGAGAACCTCACACTGATCTGTTCTTTTGAGGAGGAAGAGCTGTCCATTCAGGTGGCTGAGGAGGATTCCACCGGGAGCGAAACGGAGAGTGGCGCGGAAGAGACCACGGAAGGCAGCAGCGAAGGGGGCACGGAAGATGCCAGCGAAGCAGCCGGGGAGAATGGCGGTGAAATGACCACAGAAAATGACAGCGAGGCGGTTTCTGCGTCCGATATTTCCTGGACAGAAATGGATTACGAGGATTACCTGGAGGAGCAGGCGGCGATTGACGACGCCCTGTATGCGGAGGCGCAGAGCGGGTATTCGTTTGAAGTTCCGTTTGTGGTGGTGGATCCGTATCAGAATTCACCGCTGACCGCGATGGTGATTTTTACAACCTCGGAGGAGACCGGGGTGGAAGTCGTGGTCTGCGGCAAGGACGGGGAAAATAATATTACGACTGCTTTTGAAGCGGAGACGACGCATATCCTGCCGATCTACGGGCTTTACGCGGGGGAGACGACGGAGGTGGTGCTGACGCTGGACGATGGGACGAGCACGACCCTGGAGATCACGACGGAAGCACTGGACTCTTCCCTCACGGAGGCGGAGGTGACGGTCTGCGAGGAGGCCGCGCTGGATATCCTGGCGGAGGATGAGCTGACGTTTGCCTTTATTCAGAGTGCCCAAGAGGGAGCAAGCGGCGTGGTGGCCTATGACAATGCGGGCGATATCCGCTGGTATATGGATGAGGAGTATGTGTCTGCTTTTTCGATGAAGCGTCTCTCGAACGGACGGATGATGGCTTCTACAGCGGAGGTGATCAGCGGGTATTATTACTCGACCGGTCTGGTGGAGTTTGACCTTTGCGGAAAGTTTTATGCGATATATCTGATTCCGGGCGGCGAGCATCATGATTTTGTGGAGCTCTCGAACGGGAATCTTCTGGTGTGCTCCTGCACCGAGGATTTTTCGATGGTAGAGGATCGGATTGTGGAGATTGACCGGGAGACCGGGGAGGTGGTCTATGAGCTGAATCTGGCGGACCTGATTGAGCCGGGAGATGGCGGCTCGGTCAATGCGACGGAGGATGACTGGTGTCATAATAATTCGATTGACTACGACGAGGAGACCGATACGATCCTGCTTTCCTGCCGCCATCTGGACGCTGTACTGGCGATCAATAAGACAGAAAAGGAGCTGGTGTGGATTCTGGGTGATCCGAGTGGATTTACCAGTGTTTCCGAGGACCTGTTTTTCACACCGGTCGATGAGGACGGGGATTTTGAGTGGCAGTATGCCCAGCACAATGCGACCTTTCTGCCGGATGGGGATATCCTGCTTTTTGACAACGGCACCCATCGGACGAAGGTCGGCGCGGAGGAGGAGGGAACCACGGGAGACGACGTTTACTCGCGTGCGGTTCGTTATCACATTGATACAGAAAACATGACCATCGAGCAGGTATGGAGCTATGGCGAAGACCGGGGAGAAGCGTGGTATTCTTCTTATATTTCCGGCGCGGATTACCTGGATGAGGATACCTACTGGATTACCTCCGGAAGCAACAGCTACAGCACGGAGCTGGAGACATACGACCTCACGGTGGCGCAGACCACGCAGGGCATCCTGTGTACCTATATTGATCTGGTTGTGGGGGAGGAACTGCTCTATGAGATGACGATCCCGGCTTCGACGTATCGCAGCATGCGCGCGACTCTTTATACGGAGGAAAACACATACAGCGTCACAGAGGAAGCCGTCTGGTACGGCAGTCTTGGCAGTGTCGCTCAGGCTGACGCAGAGGAACTGACAGTGACGGCAGATGGAGAGACGGCTGCGCTGGCGGATTTCCTTGCGGTCTGGGAGGACGGCGAAGGAGACCTGGCAGATAACACGGAATCAGACGTTGCTTCTGATGAAGATGGGACAGTATCTTCTGCAGCAACGGAAAGTGACGTGGAAAATATTACGGAATATCTGGCTGCGGTATCTGAGACGACAGGATTTACGCTTTCTGAGCTCGTTGAAACGCCGGATCGTGTCTGCATTTCCGGCTCCTGGCCGGAGACGGGGGAGGATGCTTCCCTGGTGCTGATCAGTGAGTCCGGCGACATCTGCCGGTTTGCGATGGAAGCGTCTTCTGCGCAGACCACGGAGGTCGAAGAAACATTCAGTCTGTGGATTACTGCCGATTCGGTGACAGCGGGGCACCGCTATTACGTGTATCTTTACAACCAGGGTATTTTATACGCGACCGGTATCTACTGGAATGTCTATGTGGATACCAGAGAATCGCTGGAAGATCAGGGCGCGCAGGAAGTGCTCTATGATGTGGACGGGCGCGTTTATACGGTGGTAACGGCTGTGCCAGCGGAAGAAGCCGCTGTCATAACGGCGACGGGTATTGAGACGGAGCTGACCATGCCGGAGCAGACGCAGGCGATTTCCGACGCGATCGTCGAGGAGGTAGAGGCGAATGACTATACTTTTGACGATCCGCTGGTGATCCTGAACCCTTATCAGAACACCCCGCTGACCGCAGTGATTGCTTTTGAGACGGATGAAGCGTGTGAAGTGCGCGTGACCGTTAGGGGCAAGACAGAAGAACAGGATATCACGGATACGATTGATGCGGATACACTGCACATTGTTCCGGTTTTGGGGCTGTATGCCGCGTATGACAATGAGGTCGTGCTGGAGCTGCTGGATGCGGATGGAAATGTGACTGAGACAAAGAGCGTGACCATCACCACCGAGGCGCTACCGTCTTCCCTGCAGAGTGAGGTGGAGGTCGATACGTATACGACAGAATCCTCCATGGGGCTGATGCTGGTGTCCGGATTGTCCGCTCCATATGCTTACGCATTTGATGAGACCGGAGAGATTCGCTGGTATTGCACCGTTGAGTGGGAATACTACGGATTGTTTCTTCTGGAAAATGGGCATTTCCTGATCGAGGCGGAGAATGTTCTGTACCCGAACGCCAGCATGCCGAATTCCTGTGAATTCTGGGAGATGGATTACCTCGGGCGGGTGTACAATGTGTATTACTTCCCGGAGGGCGTCCACCACGACATCCAGGAGATGACGCCGGACGGCAACTTCCTGATCCTGACGAATTCCAATGACGGCTATGAGCAGAACATGATTCAGGAAATCGACCGTGAGACCGGCGAGGTCGTGAAGTCACTCAATCTGAACGAGCTTTTTGCGGGGTTAGACTATATTGACAGCGAAGACTGGTGTCACACCAACACGGTTTCTTATGATGAGGAGACGGATACCATTCTGATCAGCTGCCGGAACCTGCATTCGGTCATCCGGATTGACTGGTCGACCGATGAAATCCTCTGGATTCTCGCGGACCCGACTGTCTGGGAGGGAACGGACTATGAAGATAAAGTACTGACCGCTACGGAGGAGTTCCAGTGGCAATACCAGCAGCATGCGGCCTATGCCCTGGAGGAAGACCTGGACGGCAACCCGGACACCGTGGAAATTATGCTGTTCGACAACCATTATTCCGCGCATCGAAAAGTGTCCACCTATGACTATACACAGGCTTCTTATGTGAAAATATACGCGGTTAATGCGGAAGACATGACCGTGACGCTGCTGAAAAATTATGAGACCGCTTATTCTGTCATTACGTCCAACGCGTTTTATGACAGTGACGCAAACCGGGTATTTTCCGTAAACGCGTATCTGTCTACGTACCTGAATACGACAAACCGCGGGGAAATATACGAGATTGATTATGAGAGCGGAGAGATCTTAAATTCCTGGAAGATTACGCACCGGTTCTACCGGGGGTATTCCGTGTCCTTCTCCATGAATGACTGTGCCGGAGCCTTCGAGCTGTCAGAGAACTATATCCGCGGAACGCTGCGGACGCCGGTAGAAGTGGATGCGGAAGACGCGGTAAGAATCATGGAAAATGAAATCCTCTCGACGGATACGCTCAGCTTTACCCTGCGCGGTGATGTCCTTTATATGGAAGGCAGTGATCACATGTACACGCAGATCATCTTCAACGGGGCGGAGCATACTTATGTTTATGACATCACGGATATCAAATCCCAGTCGAGCGATGTAGACAGCTATCGCTATGAGATTCCGATTCCGCTTGGTGAGCTGGAAGCGGACACCTATACGATACAGGTGATGTATGACGACGAGCTGTATAATATGGAGGGAAGCTTTACGATTTCATAGATGAGAACCGGATTGGAAAACAAGAAGCAGAGGGGGAGCGAAAGCTTCCCCTTTGTGTCTGTGTGCAGGGCTTCGAGAAGTATTTTCCGGCTGCCTCCGGACGCAGTTTACGCTTGTGAATGGATTTGCAGGGAATCGTTCCGATGTCCTGCAACGGTGCAGACGGGCAGGATATGGAAGGCTGCATCTGCTCGATAGAATCCAGAATGTTGTCTTGATAATACTATACAAAAATTCCCATGAAGAAAATGTAAATAACAACAAAAAAACGTTGTTTTTTTTGTTTCAAAAGCATATACTAACAGGAAAGGCTATAAATGCATGATTATTAGAGGGGCGGTGATGAGATGTATCGTTTTGCAATAGAAAAACTAAGAGAATGGAAAAAGAGTAAATATCGCAAGCCACTTATCATAGAAGGTGCCAGACAGGTCGGGAAGACCTGGCTTATGAAAGAATTTGGATGGCAGGAATATGAGGATGTGGCCTATATTAATTTTGACCACAACAGCAAAATGGAAAAGCTGTTTTCCTCGGATCTGAATATTGAGCGGCTGATTATGGGTATGGAAATCTATATCGGAAAAAAGATCGATCCGCAAAAAACGCTGCTGATTTTTGATGAGGTGCAGGAGGTTCCAAGGGCACTCACCAGCCTGAAATACTTTTATGAAAACGCGCCGGAATATCAGATTGTATGTGCCGGATCGCTTCTTGGAATTGCACTGCACGAGGGGACGTCCTTTCCGGTAGGAAAGGTAGATTTTCTGCGCCTTTGGCCTTTGTCCTTTCAGGAATTTCTGATGGCAGTCGGGAAAGAGCAGTATGCGGAACTTCTAAAAAAACGAGATTTTAGCTTAATTACGCCTTTTCGAACTGTGTATACGGATATTCTGAAACAGTATTATTATGTCGGGGGAATGCCGGAGGTGGTTGCAAGGTTCGCTGAAAACCGGGACTTTTATGAGGTTCGGAAGATACAGCGGCAGATTCTTTCGGATTATGAACAGGATTTTTCCAAACACGCACCAAACGAGATTGTTCCGCGAATCCGGCTGGTCTGGAACAGCATTCCTTCGCAGCTGGTGAAGGAAAATCGAAAGTTCATTTATGGACTTCTGCGCGAAGGTGCGAGAGCGAAGGACTACGAGACCGCGATTATGTGGCTGTCAGACTGCGGGCTTGTGCACAAGGTAAGCCGGGTAAATGCCCCCGGACTGCCGCTTAAAGCTTATGAAGACCTGAAAGCCTTCAAATTGTTTCTGGTGGATGTGGGTTTGCTTTCCTGTATGGTTGGCCTCAGACAGACGATTCTGCTGGATGGAAACGATCTGTTTGTAGAATTTAAGGGAGCGTTGACGGAACAGTTTGTATTACAGCAGCTGAAAACAGTCGAGGATCTGAATCTCTACTATTATACCAATAACCGTGGTACCTGTGAGATCGATTTTATAGCAGATACCGGGGAGGCAATCATTCCGATAGAAGTAAAAGCAGAGGAGAACCTTCGGGCGAAAAGCCTGCGGGCTTACTATGAAAAATATCAGCCGGAGCTGGCCGTGCGGACGTCGATGTCTGATTATCGGCGGCAGGACTGGCTGCTGAACCTGCCGTTGTATGCAATCGAGACATTTCCGGGTGTAACAGAGGCGCACTGACATCCGATATACGAGGGGATTGTAGCTGCGCAGCTTTTCCGCGGCGCTTTTCAGGCAGCTGTTACCGCAGTAATCATAGAAAATCAGGTGAAAGCGGTCAGAATAATAGATCCAGGATTCCTATCGGCTCCTCGACCATTTCGCCCATGATTCTGCCTGCTGTTTGTCGCGCGGGTTAGGTGCGACTTCAGCCGCAAATTTCCACACCCGCCTGTGCGCATAAAAAGCGGAGGAACAAGAATTCCTCCGTTTACTGGTACCGTATAATTAAATGTTAAATTCCTTTTTTAATTTTAGACAATAAGTCTTATCCTCTGTTGCTTTTTTTAGATCGTCAATTCTGTTGCTGTCAAGCAGCTTTCGGATCAAAGAACACATATCTTCATTCTCCTGTGCCTTGCCTTTTTCGATGCCTTTTTCGATACCTTTTTCGATACCTTTTTCAATACCTTTCTCAATGCCATCATTCACTAACATTTGTCCAAGGCGCGTCATATAGATCATCTCCTTTACTTCAGAAAGTTCTTCCATGTTTAAAAATTTGTCTGCAAAAGCAAAAAGTATAGCAATTACTCTAAGAGAAACAGATATTAAACCTTTTGCAGCTGCCTCTGCAGCATTTCGCTGATGACTCCCTGGGTATACTTCCCGAGTGCTTTCTGGTCTTCCCGGGAGAGCTGCGCGGGATAAATCGGTGCGCCGTATTCAATGGTTACATCTTTGTGGCGCACGTAGGGCTTATGGTCTTCAAAGATTGCGGAGGAGCCGCTGATCGCGATCGGGATGATCGGGCAGCCGGATTTGGCTGCGACTTTAAAGGAACCTTCATGGAAAGGCAGCATCTCCAGTTCATTGCTTCCCTTGCTGCGCGTTCCCTCCGGAAAGATCGTGATGGAGACGCCGCTCTTTATAAGGTCTATGCATGAAAGAATCATCTTCATACCCGCGCGCAGGTCGCTTCGGTCAAGAAACTGACAGTGCAGAAACTTCATCCAGCGGGAGAGCAGCGGAATTTTCAGCATTTCTTTTTTCGCGACATACCCCGTCGGCCGCGGACAGCGCGCGTAGGTGAGGATAATATCGAAATAACTGCGGTGGTTACTGATGTACAGGACAGGTGTGTCCTTTGGCACATGCTCCTCTCCGATCACGGTAAGCCGGGTCCCGGCCAGCCACGCAATCACCTTCAGCGCCCACTGGACGATCCGCAGAGAGCTGATGTCGCGCGCATAAGGCCAGCGCTTTCCGATCAGCCATTCCGCCAGAAAGATGGGAATGGATGCGATCAGAAAACAGGTCACAAACGCAATAATCAAGATAAAACGAATCATAGAAAGGTCGCCTCTTTAATTCTGATATCTTCCGTATAATTTAGTCACTCCCAGCAGCCAATTCGCCAGTCCGTCGTGCAGGTCGCTCTTTTTGAAGCGGAATGCCCAGTTTGCTGCCGCGACGCCGGGCGTGTTCATGCGCGCTTCGCTGCCGAGCTGCAGCACATCCTGGAATGGGAAAATCGCGTATTTTGCGATGCTGCCCATAGCGAAGCAGATAAAATCATGGCCAACATTGTTGCCGTCTGCGTTCGCCAGGCGGCGGATCCGATCCTGGACGATGTCCGGCTGCGTCCGGTACCAGCCGACGGTCGTGTCATTGTCGTGTGTGCCGGTATAGCAGATGCAGTTCGGTGTCGTGTAGTAAAACGGAACGTAGGTCGTGTCGTTCATATCGCCAAAGCCAAACTGCAGCACCTTCATGCCCGGGAAGCCGAGTGAATCGCGCAGGTGCTCGACCTCCGGTGTGATGACGCCGAGATCCTCTGCCCAGATGGGGAGATCCTCGCCGAGCTCCTTTTCAATCGCCCGGAACAGCTTTTCACAGGGCCCCTTTATCCACTGTCCGTTGATGGCGGTCTCTTCCCCCGCGGGAACAGCCCAGTACGCTTCAAAGCCGCGGAAATGGTCAATACGCAGGTAATCGGTCAGCGAGAGCTGGCGGCGTACGCGGTTAATCCACCATTTGTAGCCGGTTTCCTCGTGATAGTCCCAATCATAGAGCGGATTGCCCCAGAGCTGTCCGGTCGCGCTGAAATAATCAGGCGGAACGCCTGCCACTTTGCTGGGATATCCCTTCGCATCCAGCTGGAAAAGTTTTTTATTGCTCCACACATCGGCGCTGTCCGGTGAGACAAAGATTGGGATATCGCCGATGATCTGGATGCCCTTTTCATTTGCATAGGTGCGCAGCGCATCCCACTGCTCCTGGAAGAGGAACTGAAGAAAGCAATAATAACGAATCTGTTCAGCAAATTCGGCGCGCAGCGCCTTTTTCTGCTTTTCCGACGGATCCCGGTATTCAGGTTCCCACTCCAGCCATGAGATGCCTTTTTGGGCATCCTTGCATGCCATGAAAAGCGCATAGTCGTCCAGCCAGCTCTTCTGCTCCTCACAGAAGGCTTCAAAGTTTTCAATCATGGTCTTGTCCGGCGTATGTAAAAAAGAAGTCCATGCTTTTTTCAGAAGCATATTTTTAAATGTAATCGCGGGACCGTAATCAATCTTATCCTCGTCCCATTCGGGCATATCTGCCACGTCTTCCTTTGTCAGCAGATGCTGCTTCATCAGCAGGTCCGGACTGATCAGAAGTGGCTGACCGGCGAACGCCGAAGGTCCCTGATAGGGGGAGTCGCCAAAACCAGTCGGGCCAAGCGGCAGTACCTGCCACAGATGCTGGCCGGATTTTTCCAGAAAATCAACAAAATCATAGGCGCCGGGACCGAGGTCGCCGATCCCGTACGGCGACGGAAAGGAGGTCGGATGAGCCAGAATGCCGCTTAAGCGGACACACTTTGGCTTATCAATCGGTTCCACGGAAAATGGAGCAGTATAAGCAGTCATAGTGAAGTCTCCTCGCATGTAATATTTGTCGTTGTCCAGAACAGCGGGCTGCCCTGGACTGGCTATGGACAAATTATATCCAAAAATCATTCCTATGGCAACGAAAAATTGGAGTTCGTTTCCAGACAAAGGAATAAATGTGTCTGATTTCCCATAAAAATAATTAAAAGTCGAATCTCCGGAGACAGGATGAAAGAACACGACGCGTACAAACAGAAAAAAACGGCCGGGAAGGTTCCTGGCTTTGTGCGTCCTGGCCGTCTGCTGCTGATCGGCGCTCTGGTTCTGTTTCTTCTGGCAGGCTGCCGGAAGATGGAGGAAGGGGAACGGACGGAGGTGGATTTTTCCGTCATGATAGACAAAGAGTTGCCGCAGGAGCTTCTGGCGGTCATTGAGGAGAACAAAGAAAACGAGATGCGCCTGACCTGGATGGATGGGGAGGAAATGTATCTGATCCGGGGGTATGGGAAACAATCCACTGGCGGCTACAGCATTGCGGTGGCGGAATGTGCGGAGGATGAGGAAACCCTGTGGTTTGATACCAGGCTGATCGGGCCGCAGGATACAGAGAATCTTTCGCAGGAGGCTTCCTATCCTTACCTTGTTGTGAAGATTGCTGCGACAGAGAAAGAGGTAGTGATTGAGTAACGATTCAGGACAGCATCGAAGGGAAACGTCCGGGACGCCGATCTGCGGCCTGCTGTTCGAAACAGGTAAAGCATTTATAGAAGGGAGTCAGATATGGATTTATTGATGAAAAATATTCACATGTGCAATCAGACAAAGCGCGCCGCAACGCAGATTACGCTGGATGAGGACCTGAATGTGCCGGATGTGCGTCCGGATGTGGAGATGATTATTCAAAGCCGGGAAAATGTGAGCCTGGAGCATACGAGGGCAGAGACGGGAAAGCTCTTTCTGGACGGCTTCATGGAGGTCAGCATTCTGTACATGGACGATACAAAGGAGCGGCGGATCCAGAGGCTGGATACCAGGCTCTCTTTTGAGGAGACGCTCGCCATGGAAGGACTCGAGCCGGGAGAAACCGTGCGGGTCCGTCATGAGACGGAAGACCTGAACGTGTCGCTGATCAATTCCAGAAAGCTGGCCGTCCGTGCACTGGTGAGCTTCGACGCCTCTGTGGATGAGATTTACGACCTGTCCGCAGCAGTAGAAGTGCGTCAGGAGGAAACGGGCAAAGCACAGCTGCCGCTGTGTGAGAAAAAACAGCAGCTGGAATATCTGCAATTAGAGGTACAGAATAAGGATATCCTGCGTGTGAAGGAAGACGTACAGCTGCCCTCCAATAAACCGGATATCCGGGAAATTCTGTGGGAAAATGTACAGTTCCGCGGGTGCCGGACGCGCCTGGACGCCGATAAGCTTCTCGTGCAGGGCAGCCTGTTTCTGTTTGTGCTCTATCGGGCGGAGGACGAGAAGGAAAGCCTTCAGTGGATTGAGCAGACGATCCCGGTCGAGGGAACCCTCTCCTGTGCCGGTGCCGCAGCGGGACTCGTGCCGGATATTGAGGTAACCCTTGCTGGCGCGGATCTGACAGCCAAAGAGGACATTGACGGAGAACTGCGCACCCTTCACCTGGAAGGTGTGCTGGAGCTCAACATCCGTCTGTACGGAACGGATACGGCGGAGCTCCTTTTCGATGTCTATTCTCCGGAGAAAAATCTGGAGCCGGTGACAGAAGAGGAAACTTATGAGAGCCTGGTCGTAAGGAATGAATCCAAATGCAAGGCGCAGGGAAAAATCCGCATCCAGAGTGCCAAACCGCGAATTCTGCAGATCTGCCATTGCAGCGGAACGGTGCGGATCGATCAGACAAAAATCGAAGCGGGTATGAAAATCGAAGGAGCGCTTTTTGTCTCCATTCTTTACATTTCCGCGGACGATACCATGCCTTTTTCCGTGCTGGAAGGAACCATACCGTTTACCTATCTGGCTGAAGCACAGGGAATCGACGAAAGCTGCCGCTATACATTGACCGCGAACCTCGATCAGCTCTCAGCGGCCATGTCGGACAGCGAGGAGATCGAAATACGTGCCACCATTGCCCTGAACCTGTTTGCGGTGCGTTCCGGAACGGTGCGCTGCATCCGGGAGATTCAGGAGCAGGATTATACGTCAGAACAACTGGAGGCCATTCCGGGACTGACCGGATACATTGTTCAGGAGGGAGAAAGCCTCTGGGATATCGGGAAAAAATATTTTCAGACACCACAGCAAATCATCGAAATGAACGGCCTTTCCTCCGACCAGATTCAGAAAGGCGAATGCCTGATTCTGATGAAAAATGTAAATCCGGGTTACTGGTCACAACCCGGCCACGCACCTGCTGCGAGGTCAGGGCTTATCCCACACGAAGTGAGGGATGCCACCCGGCGAGGGGCGAAAGCGTAGTGGCAGCACGCATCCGGCTCATCGCGTGTAGAAAAAGATTGTTTTTTTGGCGCGTTTCCTTTATACTGGTGAAAGCGAGCGATGAGGTTACTGTTCACAAGCCGGTCACGCATTTGCTGTGTGGTCAGGTTGTGACCTGTAACAGCGATGCGGCTTATGTTACGGAGAGGAAATGACCAATGATAGCGATAATCGATTATGATGCCGGCAACCTGAAGAGTGTAGAGAAGGCGCTCAATTCTCTGGGAGAGGAGACGCTGATTACACGCGACCGGGAAGAAATTTTGCGGGCGGATAAGGTAGTATTGCCGGGAGTCGGTGCGTTTGGAGACGCGATGGATCAGCTGCGTCAGTTTGGGCTGGTGGATGTGATACGTGAGGTTGCGGATGGAGGAACACCTTTTCTGGGGATTTGCCTGGGCCTGCAGCTTTTGTTCGAATCCAGTGAGGAGTCGCCGGGTGTGGAAGGACTTGGCATCTGCAAAGGACGGATCCTGCGGATTCCGGATCAGGAAGGACTGAAAATTCCGCATATGGGCTGGAATTCCCTGCATTTTGACCATCCGGGACGTCTGTTTGCGGGGATCCCGGAGGAAGCGTATGTGTACTTTGTACATTCTTATTATCTGAGTGCGGCGGATCCGGGGATTGTCACGGCATCCACGCAGTATTCTGTGAAGATTCATGCCTCCGTGGAGCAGGGAAATGTGTTTGCCTGCCAGTTTCATCCGGAGAAAAGCAGCCAGGTCGGGCTTGCGATTTTGAAAAACTTCATTTCTCTGTAGGAAGGAGGAACGGCAAACATGTTTACAAAACGTATCATCCCCTGTCTGGATGTAAAAAATGGCCGGGTGGTCAAGGGCGTAAATTTTGTAAATCTGCAGGATGCGGGCGATCCGGTTGAGATCGCGGCCGCGTATGATAAAGCCGGAGCGGATGAGGTTGTTTTCCTGGATATTACCGCTTCTTCGGATGCGCGCAATACGGTGGTTGATATGGTGCGCGAAGTCGCGAAGAAAGTCTTTATCCCGTTTACTGTGGGCGGAGGGATCCGCACGGTGGAGGACTTTCGGCTGTTGCTGCGGGAGGGCGCGGATAAGATTTCGATTAATTCCGCGGCGATCATGAATCCGCAGCTCATTGCCGACGCGGCGGAGAAGTTCGGACGCCAGTGTGTGGTGGTGGCGATTGACGCGCGCCGCAGGCCGGATGGCTCCGGATGGAATATTTTCAAAAATGGCGGGCGCGTAGATATGGGGATTGACGCGGTCGAATGGGCGATGCGGGCGGATCAGCTGGGAGCAGGGGAGATTCTGCTGACCAGTATGGACTGTGACGGGACAAAGGCAGGCTATGATATCGAGCTGACGCGCACGATCGCGGAGCATGTGTCTGTTCCGGTGATCGCTTCCGGCGGAGCCGGGACGAAAGAGCATTTTTATGACGCCCTGACAGAGGGGAAAGCGGACGCAGCGCTGGCAGCTTCGCTGTTTCACTATAAGGAGTTGGAGATTCGCGAGGTGAAGGAGTATCTGCGGGGACGAGGCGTCAGTGTACGGCTGTAGTTTTCCGAGCATGACCCTGCGAACCGGCAGCAGGAAGCTGTTCCATACCTTCACTGTTATCCGGATGATACAAAAGAAAGGGGAGAGTGTGCATGCCACCGATTTCCAATGACTGGCTGGTTCCGCTGAAAGCGGAGTTTTCTAAGCCTTATTACGCAAAGCTGTACCGGCAGATCAACGAAGAATATCGCAGCCGGGTGATTTATCCGCCTGCGGATGATATCTTTAACGCATTTGCCTTCACGCCGCTTTCCCAGGTGAAGGTCGTGATCCTGGGACAGGATCCCTATCATGAGGAGGGACAGGCGCATGGGCTTTGTTTTTCTGTCAAACCGGGGACCCAGACACCGCCGTCGCTGGTAAATATTTACCAGGAGCTGCATGAGGACTGCGGCTGCTACATACCGAACAATGGCTATCTGACAAAATGGGCCAGCCAGGGCGTCCTTCTTCTCAATACCGTGCTGACGGTGCGCGCCCATCAGGCGAATTCCCACCGGGGGATCGGCTGGGAGGAGTTTACAGACGCGGCGCTGCGTGCGGTAAACGAGATCGACCGCCCGATCGTCTATATGCTCTGGGGGCGTCCGGCGCAGATGAAAAAATCAATGCTGAATAATCCAAAGCATCTGATTCTGGAGGCGCCGCATCCGAGTCCGCTCTCTGCGTACCGCGGCTTTTTCGGATGCAGGCATTTTTCCAGGGCAAACAAATTTTTAAAACAGAATGGCATCGAGCCGATTGACTGGCAGATAGAGAATATTTACTGATTCAGCTTTGCCGCCTTGCCAAACAGCAGGAATCCGATGATAAACATGACAGCCAGGATGGATACGCCTGCGTTTGCGGCACCGGTGATCTGAGCGACGACACCCACCAGAAAGGTTCCCATAAAGGAAGCGCCTTTTCCGCAGATATCGTAGATGCCGAAGTATTCACCGGATTTTTCCGCCGGAATGATCTTTGCAAAATAGGAGCGGGCGAGTGCCTGGATCGCCCCCTGGAACATTCCGACGCAGACGGCGAGCAGCCAGAATTCCCACTGCTTATCCAGCTGGATAGCGAAAAGCGCGATCAGCGTATAGGCTCCGATGCAGAAGCGGATGAGCTGATCCGTGCGGAATTGTCTGGAAAGCCGTCCGAAAAGCAGGGCAAATGGAAAAGCGACAATCTGTGTTACCAGAAGCGCCAGCAGAAGTCCTGTCGTGTCCAGTCCCAGAGCGCTGCCGTAGGCGGTCGCCATATCGATGACGGTATACACGCCGTCGATGAAGAAAAAGAAGGCCAGCAGATAGTAAAAGATATTTTTCTGGTGATAGATTTCCACAAACGTATGGCCAAGCCGTGAAAAGCTGTCTTTGACCAGAGAAGGAGCGGCTGGGGTGCCGTCGGCAATGGAGCCGGTGTCAACAAAGTGCGTCTGCTTATAGTTCTTCAGAAGTGGCATTGTGACGAGCAGCCACCAGGCGGCATTCAGGAAAAAGGCGATGGTCATCGCCGTCTGGAAAGAGATGCCGATGGTGTCGTACAGCAGCACAAAGACCAGCGATACGACAAACGGCACGCAGCTGCCGATATATCCCCAGGCATAGCCGGCGGAAGAGACCGTGTCAAGCCGTTCGTCTGTCGTGACATCCGTGAGCATGGAATCATAGAAAATCAGGCTGGCGTTAAAGCCGATTTTTGCAATGACAAAAACGGCCAGAAAGACAATCCAGGAAGTCGGAACAGACAGTGCGGCGCATCCGATGACGCCCACCATCATGCATGCGGTAAACAGCGGTTTTTATAGTTCCGGGTATCCGCGATGCTGCCGAGCACCGGGCCGATCAGAGCGACGGCAACGGTTGCCACCGAAGTCGCATAACCCCAGTAAGCCAGATAATCCACCTCGCTGATTCCGGCAGAGCTGGCCAGGTAGTTAAAATAAATCGGAAGTATCGTAGCGACAAGTAAAACAAAAGCGGAATTCCCCACATCATAAAGGATCCAGTATTTTTCGAGTCTGGTCAGTTTTGTATTCATAACATCTCCCCTGTTGTAAATGAATGAACGATATCAGGCAGATATCATTTCGATGCTGCTCTGAATTGGTTACTCAAAGTTTCGGTGGAAACGCTCCGGGAGCTTTGCGCCCGTGCGCAGACACTGGTCAAACTGCGCCTGCAAAGAGGCAGCGAGAGGAATAGCATTCTCAAACCGTTTCCGCAGCTCTTCGTTGCTTTCCTCACAGGCCGGATTATCCTTTCGCTGGTTCATCAGGCCGTTCATTTTATGGTACTGGCCGATCAGCTTCAGAATCGAATTGATGGTGCCCTGCTTCAGGGCTCCGGGGGCGCAGAAAAGCTTTTTAACGAAGCGCATTCCGAGGAGGGAATCATGGACCTTTTTCTGATCCATCGAAGGGAAAAATGGTTCAATCGCCG
Source organism: Lachnospiraceae bacterium (assembly GCA_021202635.1). GTDB lineage: Bacteria > Bacillota > Clostridia > Lachnospirales > Lachnospiraceae > Choladousia. Next base: position 16,200 of record JAJQCQ010000018.1, read on the forward strand.
CCGCGGTGTCCAGGTCTGTATAGACCAGATTCGCGGAAGGAAATCCGACCGGATCCAGATGATTCTCCTTTAGCAGGAATTTATCAAATTCGGCTTCTATCTCGAGATGGGCGACACCGCTGCGTTTAATCTGCGCCTCGATATAGGGATGACACTCACTGTCCAGGGTAAAATGGCAGATAAAGCCGAGCATATAAGCGTACTGACTGCTGTCCCGCCCATATTTCCGAATGACCGAAAGCGCGTGCCGGAAAAGCGGAGCCGCGTCATTCTCGTGTAGATGCACGCCGTAGCGCTGCACCCGGTTTTTGTACCAGGGATGATAAAAGAAAAAATATCCGGTCCCTGCAGTCCCTCCTGATATGCAGAATGATATCGATTTGCGATCACAGCCAGATCCGCATCCATCTGTTCACGAACCTTCACTCCAAAAAGGTCATGGGCATAGACAGCTGGCATAGAAAATTCCCCCTTTATGCGATAAATGAGCACCGGCGAAAGCCGGTTGGCTGTACTTATAATCGTGCATCGGCGAAAGCCGATCACGCAAGCGCCGGGCGCAGACCGCGAAGCGGTCAGATTCCTTGTGCGCCCGTGTGCATATTATACCACAAAGACGGAAAAATAATAGTAAGATTTACGTAATTATTTAGGATAGTACTTCGCACTTGCTGCGAAGTACGTATGAAAACGAATATTGTGTGAGGAAAAGCCCCATCGCGCAGCGATTTTAAATGGGCTTTTCCCTTGTAACTGTGAAGGTACTGAACAGTTACAGATTTACGTAAAAACATGAGAATAAAATGCAACATAAGCAAAAAGAGGATAATAAAAACAACTTGATATCGAAGGAGAAGTGTGCTATAGTGGGTATAGTGATTGATCGCCAGGATGACGTGTAAGGGAAAAGGAAGGAGTGTGTGAAATGAGTATCATGGATGCGCTATTTGACGGCAGAATTTATCCGGGGGAGCAGGTTCTGTCAAAAGATCCGAAGTATGCAAAGACCGACAGAGAAATGGATCTTCTGATGAGCAAACTGGAGGACCGGCTGAGTAAAGAGGATTATGATCTGGTAGAAGAGATGTGTGATCTGCTCTCTGTCTCACAGGATATTCAGAATAAAGAGTTTTTTCGCTATGGACTTTCTATGGGCCTTCAGCTGATGCGGGAGGCATATGAGTATGAGCTGCCCGGTTTACAGAAAGCCGCGAAGTCTGAGAACCTGTAGGCGGATGATGGATAGATCAGATGGATGCAGCGGACATGGAGGAAAAGCGAGGAGATGGGACTGTCTCCTCGCTTTTGGCATTCAGGTTTTTTAATTAAGTTCATGATTCAGCCGTTTTCGGATCCTGGTTCTGTTTTTCAAGCTCTTCCATTGCAGCGTTTAGCATCGCAAGCACGACTTTTTGCGTGGAATAGGACGTTTTTTATACAAGGCAGCCGCATCTTTGACCGCAGACAGTTCGTTTTCCACCAGCTGATCCTGCAGCAGATAGTCCGGTGAGATGTGAAACAGATTACAGATGGAGACAAAAACAGCGAGGCTGGGTGTTTTCGTGCTTTTTCCGGATTCAATCTGCCGGAGGTAGGTCTGAGAAATATTCAGCTGATCGGCGGCCCCTCTGGTGGTGTATCCATTGCTTTTCCTTACTTCCCGGATTCTTTTTCCGAGCAGGCCCTGATCAAATGCTTTGGTTTCCATATTGATTCTCTCCTTATCTGAATGAATTACGGATAAAGCAATCGCTTGAATATCCGTAATTTCAGCATACATTATGATTGCAGAAAGCGGGTGATTCTGGTAGACTACACAGTGTAAGCCTGTAGCATACAAAACCGGATCCGGTTACTTCTGAAAGGCAGAATAAGAGAGGAGCAGGAGAGAATGAAAATCGAGAAAAAGTTTTACACGGAGGAGGCAGCGCTGTGGCGCAGCTTAGAAAGGGAAGCGGATGGACTGGGGATGGGAATGTCCCTGGGGGAAGCGGAAGAAGACCAGCTGCGGCTGGAGCGCGAAGCGTGGCAAATGGAAGAAAAGGCTGAAAATGAGAAAAAACAGAACTATCAGGTCATCCGCCAGGAAAAGCTGGATCGTTTTCAGGTGTTAACAAAAAAGGCACTGGAATTTGCGGAGCTTGCCCCGATGGACATCACAGTGAATACAGAAAACTTCTTTGGCAGGATTGACCTGAGCGCCGACTGTCTGATGATTTTGCCGTCATCGCCGGACGAGATGCGGACCGGGCTTCTGACACTGTTCAGGGAAGCAGAAAGTATCAGTATTTTGCGCAAGGATAACGACCAGATCATCGTGTCTCTGATTTATCCATTCTGCACGGAAATTCCGCGGAGCGCAGAGTAAGAGGGCGTCCATTTGCATGGGAAAATAGTAGCTGTCTGGCTACTATTAGCAGCCAACAAACAGTCTAATAAAAAATCACTCTTACAGGTACAATGATCCCATCATTTTAGAAAGTGAGGGACACCTGTATGTGTGAAAAGGAAACCACCGAACCGGTTTTCTGTCAGGAAGAACCGGCACCCGCGACCTACTCGCCGGTCATTGACTACATAGGACCGAGAATTCAGGAGCTTTGCGAGAAAAAGCATATGTCGAGGTACCGTCTGGCACAGCGCTCCGGCGTACCGTCGATCAGTATCTCAAGATATATCAAAGGTTTGAAATCGCCAGCGGTCACAACACTTGAAAAGCTCTGCACGGGGTTCGGCATCAGTCTTTCCGAGTTCTTTGAGGACATTGGATTTCAGCCGGATCCCGCGCTTACCGCGGATCAGAATCATATGCTGGACGTTATGAGCAGACTGAGCGACGCGGAACTGAAAAATCTGATTGCGTACGCGGACTATCTTTCGGCGCGTAAGGAATGACATTGTCGGTGTATGGCGCGTAAGTGGCATATGGTCATGACAAAACAGAACGGTTTTGGCAGATGGTAAAATAGTAGAAACAGGGGCATGGCGGCGATGATGTTGTCATGCCTTTTTAGCTTTGCTGTATAGAACAGGTATATGAAAAATAAAAACGAAAATTTCGTTGATAATATATTAAAATGTTGATATAATCATGAAAAATCATTATACTATTGAAAATAAAAACGGATTTTTCGTGAATGGAAAGGAATGCGCATATGAAGATTCTTAGAATCATGGCCCGGGGACTGGAATTGTTTCAAGATGACCTGGATATCGTGTTTTATACACAGCAGCGGGTGTCTGAGAATGACAGGGAGAAATTATATCCCCTGTTTTCCAATATTTATCTGAATTGTGCCGAAGCATTCATTGGAGTGAATGCTTCTGGAAAAACGTCTGTGCTGAAGGTCATTCTTCTTGCGCTGGGCATTTTGAATAATGAGCCTGTCAACCATCTGGAGACAAAGGAAATACTTGGTGAGTCAAAGAGGGCTGTATTCAATCTTTATTTCTACTCGGATGCAGGGGAGGTCTGCCGACTGGAGACTGTCATTACCTCTGTGAAAAAGCAGGCGGAAGGCATACGCTATAAAATTTTGGAAGAAAGCCTGTGGGCAAAGTCGGTCAATGCGGTAAAAACCAAAAAGAGCATGATCGATTTTTCAAAATCAGTTCCGGTCGCTGTGAGAAGTGAAGAGGAAGATTTTTTATCCGAAGATGTCAGCATTGTGATCGCATACAACAGGAAACACAGGGAGCATATCGAAGTCTCGAGTCTCCTTTCTTTTACGAATAGCAACAGCCTGCCATTTTCAGAGGATATTTCCGAATATATTGTTTCTTTTTTAGATCCGACGATCGAGAAACTGTATTTTGACCGGAGCGATAAGAAAACACTGGTACACGTCAAATTCAAGGGTAAGGATGAAATTATAATAAACAATCCCGCAGATCTGGAAATCTATCTTTCATCAGGTACGATCAAGGGGATTGTAACGTTCCAGATGGCACGCAATGTGCTCAAATCCGGCGGTTATCTGGTGATAGATGAGATTGAGAACCATTTTAATAAAGAAATTGTGGCTACGCTCATCCGCTTTTTCATGGATACGAAAATGAATAAACATGGGGGCACGCTGATTTTCACAACACATTATCCGGAAATTCTGGACGAATACGACCGGAATGACAGTATTTATATCATGCGGAACAGGGACGGGATCACTACGGATAATCTGTGCAGTCTGCTGAAGCGGAACGACATCAAAAAAAGTGAAGCCTATGAAAGCGGATTGCTGGATGGGACGGTTCCTGCCTATGAGGCTTATCTTCGGTTGAAGAAAAGTCTGGCGGCATCTCTGTAAGGATGCAGAAAGTATATGACTCTCTATATGATCAGCTGGGCGATAAATTGAGCGAGTTCGAAGTGCCTCTTCGTGTGCGTTGGTGAATGATGATTTTGATATCTTGATTATGGAAAAGAGCCGTATTATGTTTATGAAACCATATCGGCAAAAAAACGATTTTTTGCCAAAACAGTTGACTTGCAAATAATAGAGTGCTATTATGACCATATCGGCAAAAATTTATGCTTTTGCCGATATGGTCAGAGGTGGTTACATGAAAAAAGAAGAATTGGAAAAAAATCTTAAAACGGGAAAAGTAATGAGCCGTCAGGATATTTGCAACATTGCAAGAAGCGTGGATGATACTTTTCGTGACACACTTCTTAGGAACCTTATTGAAGAACTGATGTCAAGCGGAACGATTATTCGAATCGGAAGAAACTGTTATATAAAAATGTCTGAAACACAGAACCATAAAAAAGCTTATAGCGGTATGTATTCAGAACGTGCGAAAGAACTGATTCAGACGGTGGGAGACGCCTTTCCCTTATTGACTTTTCAGGTATGGGAGCTACGCTGGCTCAATGAATTTCTGAATCATCTCGTAGGTGAAAACATTATTTTTCTTGATATAGAGAAAGATGGCTATGATTTTGTATATGAAGAACTTAGAGATAAATATGATGGTGAGCTGTTGCTGAAACCTGATGCAGAACAAATATACCGCTATGGAAAAGATGGAACCATAGTGATAGGGCGATTAGTGACGGAAGCTCCAAAAGGAGATGCAAGGGCTTCTGTCCCATTGGAAAGAATCATGGTCGAATTAGAAGCGAACAAGCTTTTACGAAGCTTGATCAGTACAGGGGAGATTCCGCAGATTATAAAAGATATGTATGATAAGTATCAGGTAGATAGCGTTAAGCTGCTGCGCTATGCCAGACGGAGAAATAAAAAGGATATTATGCTGGAAGTCCTGGGTGACAGGATTATGAAGAAATAGGGGAGAAGAACGCTATGATAAAGGAAGAAACTTTTGATATTCTGCACATAAAAGGACTTGCAGACGAAAAAAGATGCGATCCGATTCTGCTTGAAAGAAGTATTCACGCATTTGGTCTTCTGGAATCCCTGGTGCGGGTAAGTATGCCGTTTATTTTTAAAGGTGGTACGAGCTTGATGGTCTTGTTGGATCACCCGCGCAGATTATCTACTGATATAGATATAATCGTGGAACCGGGGACTGATATTGACCGTTATCTTGAGCTGGCATCAGAGATATTCCCTTTCAAGCGGCAGGAGGAACAGGTCAGAGTTGGGAAGAATAATGTGGTAAAACGCCACTTTAAATTTTACTATGATTCGCCTGTAGAAAACCGGGAATTCTATATCCTGCTTGATGTGCTGTTTGAGGAAAACCATTATCGTTCACTTGTTGAAAAAGAGATTAAGAATGACCTGCTGATTACGGAGGAACCTTATTTAAAAACGATTGTTCCGAGTGTAAATTGTATCCTTGGCGATAAAATGACCGCTTTTGCTCCTCATACGACAGGAATACCATTTGGAACAGACAAAGAAATGGAAATAATCAAGCAGCTGTTCGATGTGATTTCGCTTACGGAAGTATGCGATAATTTTCAGGATGTTTATGATTCCTATATGAGTACAGTAGAATCGGAAATTGCTTACCGGGGAAACCAATGCAGCATAGAGGAATGCCTGCGTGATACGATTGAGACTGCGGCGTGCATTGTGTCCAGAGGTTCAACGAATCAGGAGGAATACCGATTGCTATCCAGGGGGATCAAAAGTGTAAGATCGCACATCTATGGAGAAAAATTCTCCGGAGAATTGGCTGCCTGCGGCGCCTGCACGGTAATGTATCTCGCCACCTGTATTTTAAAGAACAAACCATTTCAGAGGATAACAGAGCCGGAAAAATATATTGATTCACCGATAGCAAAAAGCAAATACGGAAGGCTGTCGTACATAAAAAAGCTGAAATTAGAGTCCTACGGCTATTTGGTTGAAGCTGTCCGGCTGCTGGAAGAGTGACTCCTAAATTACGGAACCAATATATGATGGAAAGCAATCAAAAACCAGCTATTTGGTGATAATTGGTTGCTTTTTTATTACCATATGCTTTGTGACGGCCGAACCCCGTTTTCAGAGTGCATTTAAGTCCAGGATGTGGTGTAGACCGGCGTTTTTCCTATTTGCTGTATGCCTTGAACAAATTATATTCGGCACAGATATGTACATGCATAATGATGATAAACGCGCAGGATGAAAATTCGATGACATAATTTTAAACGACAAGTGGCAGGTATCTTCTGAAGGCGAAAATAGTGACAGGTATCCTGTTTTTTGCCCACGATTTCTTTGTATAAACGTCCTCTTCTCCGAATAGACTTTGATAAGAAGTCGTTTCGGGGGATTTTCCTTGAAGGATTACATAGAAGAGCGTGTTTTGACAATTGCGGTCTATATTACGGAGAACAATGCGACGGTGAGGGAGGCCGCAAAGCGGTTCGGAGTCAGCAAAAGCACGGTGCACAAGGACATGGTAGACCGCCTGGCGGAGATCAGTCCGTCCCTTTCCGGGGAGGTGAGGAAGGTTCTGGATGTGAATAAGCAGGAGCGGCACATCCGCGGCGGAATGGCGACGCGGGAAAAATATCTGCAGAGAAAAGGGTGAAATCCCGGCCGAAAAAACGCCCGCCGGAAGGGGAGAAACCTTCCGGCGGGCGTTTTCAGCTGTTTTCAGCCATATTGTTTTTTGTATTGATTCTTTACAGAGAAGCGATATACGCATCAATCTGTGACTGTGCTTCAGCGATTACGGTATCGATGCCCGCGATTTCCATCATAGACTGATACTGCTCCAGACCGGAATCCTTGTCGGTGTAGCCAAGCTCCAGCGGCCACCAGTACTGCTGCTGTACATTCACGCAGGTAGAAAGCTCGGTCTCGATGGAGGAAGTATCGAATACGAACGGAGCAAATTTCTCACTGTTAACGCCTTCGACGATCGATGCTTCGATCTCTTCCTTCATGGTGGTGTAATCTTCCGGATAGCCGTCTGAATCGCGGTTCAGTTCGTCCGAGCGTGCGGCCCAGAGTGCGCCGATGGCATACAGATCAGCATCCAGGATGCGCACCTGTCCCAGATCATTCAGCTCATAGGTAACACCCTCTACGCCATACATCAGCGCGTCAAATGCTTCCTGGTCGGTTGTGATGAGGTTGATGATCGCAAGCGCTCTCTCCGGGTTCTTGGAGGTGCTGGAAATCACCATGCAGTCCTGTGTAAACGGCAGATGAGAGTTGTCTGCAACAAAGTTCGAGTAAGCCCAGCTCTGTCCGACGTCCTCACCATAGGTTGCGTAGAAGCTTGCGTAGGTATCAATGTTGTGGATTCGCAGGGCAGCCTTGCCGTTCTGCGGCTTCATGCTGTCTGTGTCAGACAAAGCGGATTTTGGCCAGAAGCCTTTCTCATTAAATCTGGCTGTCATCTCCAGGAAATCCTTGATTTCGTCAAACTGATAGAGGGATTTGACGGTCGGGTTTTCCTCTGTCGGGTCAAACCACAGCCACGGATAGGACTTGGATACCCACATATACCCCAGGCTCTGCATGTAGATCTGCATCAGCTCCGGTCCCACGGAATAGATATCAATTGGCTCGATTGCCTGATTGTTTGCCAGAACAGCGTCGCAATACTCTTCCAGATCCTCCCAGGTCTCCATCACGCCGTCCCAGTCTTCGCCGGTAATGTCTGTGCGGTAGCTGGGGCCTAATGCCGTGTAGGTAGAGAGAAGGGTCGGGACGCAGTAATAATGTCCGTCAATCGTTGCTTCTGCGAGTGCGGTTTCGGACTGCAGAGCGAAGTTATCCGGTGCGCATTCCGGCCACATGTCGTCCAGACTTAAGAACGCACCCTTCTGTGCCAGGGAGGCGAAGTTCAGCCAGGTCGCGCAGTACGCAATGTCAAAGGTTTCTCCGGAAGAGAACAGCAGCGGATACTTGTTCTGGTATTCCGCCCATCCGATCCAGTTGATCTTCAGCGTGCAGTTCAGCTTTTCCAGTAAGAGCTGGTTCAGGTTCTCATCTACCACGTCCTGGCCGGCCGGGCGGTCGCTTACTACATACATGATTACCTCAACCTGCTCCGAAGTATCGACATCTGCGGATGCAAGCCCCGGGAACATCATCGTGCCGGCAACAGCGGCTGCGCTGCCGCGCAGAAAATCTCTTCTGGTTATTTTTCGCATCTTTTTTTCCTCCTGATTTTGAATATTAGGGTACGGCGTAAGCCATTTCCCTTTGCGCCAGGCGCGAGGCTGCGGTAGCAGCCATTTCCCGCGCGTTTTACGTTTTTATGTGTAGCCGGTTGTCATCCTTTCACGGAACCGACAGCAACACCTTTGACAAAGTACTTCTGTACGAACGGGTACACCAGAATAATCGGTCCCGTAGCCACTACGGCCATGGCCAGCTTCAGGGAGTTCGACGGCATATCGGATACGGAGATGCCGGCCTGGCTGGCGATCGAAGCGAGAGCCTGTGTCTTCTGCATCAGAGAATAGAGCATATACTGCAGCGGATATTTCGTATCTGTGTTGATGTACAGCATGGCGTTGTACCAGTCATTCCAGTAGCCGAGAGCGAGGAACAGACCGATGGTAGCCAGACCGGATTTCAGCAGCGGGAAGATCACGCTGAAGAAGGTACGCCACTCCCCGGCGCCGTCGATCTTGGCGGACTCGACCAGCTCGTGCGGCAGAGCCTCGATAAAGGTTCTCATGATCAGCAGGTAGAAGACATTGAACATTCCCGGCAGGATCAGCGCCCAGTAGCTGTCTTTCAGGTGCAGGTACTGGATGTAGAAGATATAGGTACATACCATACCGCCGTTGAAGAGGGTGGTAAAGTAGAAGAAAAACGAAAACCAGTTCCGGTACTTGAAGTCCTTGCGGCTGAGTACGTATGCGGTTAATGTGGTGAGAAGCAGCCCGAGAGCCGTACCGACGACTGTGATCATGATCGACACTCCGTAAGCACGGATGACGGTCATGGGCGTTTTAAAGATCAGTTTGTAGGCTTCCAGCGTAAAATCCTTTGGCAGGATGCCAAATCCGGTGAAGCGGATGGCCTGCTCAGAGGAGAAGGAACCGGACACCATGATGATAAATGGGAGCAGACAGATCACCGCCATCAGGCCGACGACTATATATGCAATTGTGTAAAACGCTCTGGTAGAGCCGCTTTGTTTGATTTTCATTGTTGTCATCCTCCTCTTCTTAGAATAATGCATAATCTGCATCGATGTGTTTTACGATCGCGTTTACAACCATAATGATGACAAAGCAGAGTACGGACTGATACAGGGATGCCGCCGCTGTCATGCCAAGGTTCGCGTTCTGCAGCAGGGAGCGGAATACATAGGTATCAATCACGTCTGTGGCATTGTACAGCTGTCCGTTGTTGCCGACGATCTGATAGAACATCTCGAAGTCGCCGCGGAGAATACGTCCTACCTGAAGAAGAATCATGGTGATCAGAGTCGGACTGATGCTCGGAAGAGTGATGCTTTTTACACGCTGGAACATGGTCGCGCCATCGATGGAGGCTGCCTCGTAGATGCCGGAATCAATTCCCATGATCGCCGCTATGTAAATAACAGAGTTATATCCACACCATTTCCAGGCATTGAAGCAGCAGATGATGATCGGCCAGATGCCCGGCATGGAGTAGACATTGACCGGATCCACGCCGAAGTAGCCAAGAATCGTATTCATCAGACCTGTCTCGTAGTTGAAGATATTATACACGAACACACCTACGATAATCCAGGAAATGAAATAGGGAAGAAAAATTACAGACTGCGTAAATTTCTTGAAATATTTACCGTTCAGCTCGGTAATAAAGATTGCAATGATGACCGCCAGAGCCTGTGAAGTGACCAGGTTCAGCAGGTTGTACAAAATGGTGTTTCTGGTGATCAGCCAGCCGGTGCCAGACGCGAACAGGAAACGGAAATTCGTAAATCCGTACCACTCGCTGCCAAACACACCCAGATCATACCGGTAGTTTTTGAATGCCAGTACCAGTCCGCTCATAGGCAGATACTGCATGATAAAAACGAAAATCACTGCCGGTGCCAGCATCGCAAAGAGCGCTTTGTTCTTTTTGAACTCTTTTACAAAACCTTTCATTTTCTCCATCTTCCTTTCAAAACATTTTTACAAAACATGCTGAAATTATAGAAGATATTTCGTCAGTTTTCCATGTACAAAACTAAGAAATCCAAGAAAATTTTAAGGTTTTTGTCAGATTGCTACATGAGGACAGCTTCGGCTTCGGCCATGCTCATAGCCGGGAACAGAATGTAAGCGGTAGTACCCTTCCCCGGGGCACTGTCGTAGTGCACACCGTATTTTTCGCCGAAGCAGAGCTTGATCCGGAAATTGATATTCTTGATGCCGTATCCCTTTTCCAGCTTGCGGGAGTCCATCGATACGGCATCCTCCATCTGCTGTGCGGTCATACCCGGGCCGTCGTCCTGCACACAGAGCAGGATGTCGCCCTGTTCCAGATGAATGGAGATATGGATATGGCAGGAGGTGATATGGGAATCCTCCGCGATTCCATGAACAATGGAATTTTCTACGAACGGCTGTAAAATAATGTTCAGACAGGCCAGGTCCAGCAGGTCTTCGTCGATATCGGTGGTCATCTGAATCTGGTTGTCATAGTGATAATTCTGCAGGTTGACGTAGACCTGGGTGTGTTCCATTTCGTCCCGGATGCTGATGAGACTCTTCCCGTGATTCAGACTGAGCCGGTAGAAGCGGGCCAGGTTCCAGGTGATGGCCTCAATCTCATCCGCCTGGTAATCCATAGCGATCCAGTTCACCAGATCCAGGGTATTGTAGAGAAAGTGCGGGTTGATCTGTGCCTGCAGCGCGCGCAGCTCGGCCTCCTGGACGGATTTACCGAGCTTGTACTGCTCCTGCATCAGATGGCGCACTTCGGCGACCATCAGATTGAAGTTGTGGTAAACCTCTTCAATCTCATCCCCCTGCTGCACGTCCTGCAGACGCACATTCAGGTCGCCGTCCTCCAGGTCCTTCATCTTGGCGCTCAGAAAGCGCAGCCGATTGACATAGTTTCTGGAAAGAAGCGCGGAGTCCGCGACAATGATCAGGATTATAATGACGATCAAAGAGAGAAAAAGAGAACGGAAGACGCGGGACTGCTGATGAAATTCCCAGACCGGCACGAGAGTCAGCATGCTCCAGCCCGTCTCATTCAGGGTGTCGCAGAAGACATAGTAGTCTGCGCCGGAGAGGGAGACCGGTTCCCATGCGGTCGAGTCGCTGTCGGGAAAGCTGGTTTCAGACGCGAGCGCGGCGGCCAGCTCCTCATTGGAGGATAGTACCATTTCTCCAGTGGCATTCAGCAGGCAGGTCAGCCCGTCGACCGTAATATCTGTATTTTCCATGACCGTCTGGAAACGCTCGGCAGACACACTGATGCTGCAGACCCAGAAGGCAGAAGAAAACAGATTGGACTGGTTATGGATGGCGTGATACAGGGTGACCATCTGTGTCAGAGTACTGGAGCTGGAGGAGGTCTTTTCCTCACTGATGGCAATATAGTCGTTTCCTGCGGAAAGCACGGTTATCATTTCTTCGTAATCACTGCGCTCAGCCAGCCGGGATTCCCCGTAAAAGAAATACTGGTTTTCGGAGTAAGAGAGTTCGTCCGGGACGTACAGGCAGAGCCGGTACACAGAATTCGAGAATTCGATCTGATCCATCGCGCGGTTCATGTTATAGAAATCGTAATATTGTTCATTGAGGGGCTGGCTGACCTGAAAGTCATCAGAGAAAAGGATGGACTGAATTTCCCCGTCGTTTTCCACGATCTGCGCCAGCAGCGCCATGTTCTGCAGGCAGCTCTCCACGAAAGAGACCGCCTGGTCAAAGGATTTTTCTTCCGAGGAGCGCATTTCATCGGTATAGTCCTCGATGAGGTAAGGCCAGAAAATCCGATAGAGTATGATCAGCAGAAGTATCAGGGGAATTGCGAAGGAGAGCGTCATCCGCTGCTGCATGGGAAGTTTTTTCAGTCGGTTTCTCATTTTAATAGCTGCCTCTCTTTGTATTCGGAAAGGGTGCATCCATTCTGTTTCTTGAAAATTCGCGCAAAGTAATTGGAATCCTCGTAGCCGACCAGGTTCGCCACCTCATAAAACTTCAGCTGCGGATCCCGGAGCAGACGCTTTGCCTGTTCCATCCGGTAATCGGCGAGGTACTGGTTGATCGTGAGATGCTGGCTCTTTTTGAAAAGATTGCTTAAGTAAGTCGGGGCGAGCCCTACATAGTCCGCGAGAACCCGGATGGAGAGGGAGGAATCGGCATAATTTTTGTGAATATATCCGATCACCTTCTGCACCGCATATGGATTTTTGCTGCTCAGGCACTCGGTTCGATACAGGTTCCGCAGGCGTTTGCTCAGACAGTTGTGCAGCTCCTCACAGGTTTCCAGCTGCTCCAGATACTCAATCCGGCTTTTTTCCTCCGCGGCGAGAGCGGTCTCCTCTTTGCGGGAAGGAAACAGGTATTTTTCCGCTTTGGAAAGGCTCTGATCCAGCGTGACGTAAAGGTAATGGACGTTACTGTCCATAAGAATTTTCTGTTCTTTCAGACTGGCCAGCAGCTTGTCGAGAAATTCCTGTGCCTGCTTTTGCTCCTGTTTCGCGAGCAGACTGGCCCACTGGTCGGTGAAACCATCCTCGATTTTCAGAGGCAGGGGGGGTTTTGCGGTTCGGTATCTCCCGCATAGAGCACATGATTCCAGCCGGTATAGGAAAGCGCTTTCTGGGCATAGTAAGCCTCCTGCCAGGAACGGACCAGGCAGTCCTTTCCGCTTCCGGTCGTGCCGAAGGTCAGAAACCAGCTGCCTTTATCCGCTACGCAGGCGCAGATCACATGCGAAATCTCGGCCAGCTGTGCTTTTTTCAGATCCAGGTGGCCGCTGTCAAACAGAAATCCAAGAAGATTGTCAGGAAACACCTCCATCAGAAGCCGCATCCCGTATTTGAGAAAAATTGGCTTCAGAGGGGATTGCAGCTGCTCTTTCAGGGCATAGAGATCCGCCTGCCCCTTCAAGTGGAGGAGGCCGATGGTATGATTCAGCTTCCAGTTCAGATGAAAGGAATCCGCAGAGGCATTTCGGAACAGGACATGGAATGCCGCCTCCTCCCGGCGGCGTACCTGCCGGATCAGCTGCACGGCTTCCTGAACCGCTTCCTGGTATGCCGTGATCTGAACGGGTTTCTCGATGTAGCGGACCGCGTGCAGGTCAATGGCGGCCATCAGGTATTCTTTGTCCGCATAGCCAGTGATGAAAATAATCTCCGTGTCCGGAAATTCCTCCCGCAGTCTTCGGCACAGCGTAATGCCATCGCTGCCCGGCATCCGGATATCGGAGGTGATAATATCCGGCATGAAGTCCCGGCAGATGGCGTACGCTTCCTCCGCGTTGGCGGCAGCGCGCACTTCATCCACCTCACACTGCTCCCATTTGACGTGCCGGAGCAGGCCGTTCCGGATTACCTTTTCGTCTTCTACTACCAATAATCGGATCATATGCCTTCCCTCGCTCCCCTGCCGCTGTAAGAATAATGGATACTCAGGCGTCCTTTACCGGGAACCATCCGAAGTCCACGCATCGTCCCAGGTCCCAGCTGTCCCAGCCAACCCAGCCGGGGGTGTTGACGGTATCTGTCAGCAGCTTGTAGCTCCAGTAGAAATAGCCATGGCCGTGCTTCCAGGCGTCGAGCTGTGCCTTTGCCAGTGCGTTGTAGATCTGCTTCTTTTTCTCCGGGGAGATCACCTCTTCGGACATTCCCTCTACCCCGTTCAGGACGGTTTGTCCGCCCTGTGTATCGTGGCCGACCGCCATGGAATTGAACAGGCACCACTCACCAACGATGACCGGAAAGTATGCTTCCATCTCCTCGATGTCTTTGACGTAATGTTCATTGATAAAGGCAATATAGGCCTCTACCGTCTGCTCGCATCCATACATCTCCGCCATCATCAGGTACTGGTGCGTATCCAGTACGACATTTTTATAGTTGTCTTCCTGCATAAAGTCTTTCCATTTTTTCATATTGAAGCCGTCATGGATTACGACATATTTTTCTTCCGGCAGATAGCGGCGCAGCCGCTCATAGGCGGTGGTGTAGAATTCCCGCAGGAACTTCCAGGTGTTCGGTGCGGTGCCTTTGGCGAGCTCAGGGTCCACCGGCGGATAGCGCTTCTGGATATCCATGCCGTCCCAGACCTCTCCTTCCGTGATCGGCTCGTTGAGCACCTCAATGCCCCAGAGTCCCCTGCGCTGCCCATAGCGCTCGGCCAGGCGCTCCAGTACCGTCAGGACAAATTCCACTTCCTCCGGCTCCTGCGACCATTTGCATACGCCGCAGATGCCCCCGTTGTCAAAGCCGTTCTGTCCGTCGGGGGCGGTATGAAGGTCGATCAGGATCTGAAGGCCGTATTTTTCCGCCCAGCAAAACGCCCGGTCCAGGTCTTCGATGCACCCGATGAAGGGTTCCCTGTCTCCAAAAATAAAATATGGAACCGGAATCCTCACGGTATTCAGGCCGTAGGATTTGATGGTGACAAAATCGCGTTCGGTAATGTATTCCGAGCGATGGATTTTGATGCGCGCTTCATATACTTCCTTTGAAAGCTGCCGCGGCAGATAATATTCATCCTCTGCGGTGGTGCCCGCAAACAGAGCCGGGTTCATCCATTTTTCCAGAACCAGCCAGTTTCCTAAGTTTACTCCTTTTATATACATAGATTTTTCTCCTTATATGAATGACACGCTTCGCAGCGGTAAAAACTCTCTGTCGGCTGCGAGAGCAGCCTGCAGTGCGGGGCGTTATAGGTCACACCTGCAGAGGTAAAATATAAGGTAAATCTGGTCAGGGTGTGACCGGTAACGTGGGCCAGGGATTCCGGGCGGATCGTGAAGGGAATCACTCCAGTGTGACCGCCGAGATCGTATGAGCCGGAAGCGGGAGGCTCAGAAGCTGACCTTCGATCCGGATATTTGCCAGGGTGTCGTTTTCGCCGGAATTCAGGAAAATGGCACATACGCTGCCGTCCGGATTTTTGACAGCAGTCATATCAAAATCGTCGCAGTAGCGGGAAAAACCGATGCGGACCGCCCCCGGCTGTATGCTTTTTGCGATCAGCGTGACATAGGCGGCAGACATCTTTTTACGGTAAGTGCCGTCCGGATTGGCGATGACAGTGGCCGCAAATCCGCTGCCTTTGACATGGCGGGGCCCGCCGGATGCATCCAGCACCAGGTTCCAGTCGATCCAGCGCTGCATACCGGCGTTCAGATTTCCGATGATGTCATGCGCATAGTGAACCGCTTCCCGCAGCTCCAGCGTACTGTCGGAGCATTTGTCGAGTCCCATCATAGAAGCCATGGGAGAGCGCTTGAAGCCGACCAGGTTCATCTCGCAGCATTCACTGGAGAGGAGCACCTTCTCCGGATAGAGGCGGGAGAGAAGCTCCACGGCCTCAAAGTGATCGCCGGAATACCAGTGGAAGGCGATGCCCTGCACGGCGTCACGCACGTCTTTGTCTGAGAAGGTGGTCTGGGCCCGCTCTACGGCGCGCTCTTTGTTGTGATCCCAGATATAGAGTCCGACCTTGTCGGAGATGTCGGCTTTTTTCATTTCCGGATACAGAAAATCGCGGATAAACACGCGCTCTTCCTCGGCGCTCCACACACAGCTGTCCCAGTTGGTGGCGGCGGTCTCTTCGTTCTGCACGGAAAGCATGGTCACAGGGATTCCTTCCTCGAGGTAGGCACAGACAAATTTCACCATGTATTTCGCCCAGGAGGCGTAGTATTCCGGCTTCAGGCTGCCGCCATTGCAGCGGCTGGGTTCATCGGAGACATCGTCTTCCATGAGACCATAGATCGCGCCGTTTCCACCCTTGCGTGTCGGAGGCGTCTTCCAGCAGGCAGGCGGCGACCAGGGGGAGAGCAGCACGCGGATGTCGTGACCGGCGGCCAGTGCTTCTTTTAACATGGGAAGAATATATTCCTGATCCCGTTTCAGGGAAAAGGTCTGAAGCTCCGGATCCGCGATCGGATCCTCTACCGCCTGGTATTCAGAAAGAGAATAGTCGCAGCTGTCCATGTGCACACGAATAAACCGCATGTTCAGTCCATCTGCACCGAAAAAATAGTCCATCAGCTCCCGGCGGGTATCCGCCGGCATTTTAGAGAGCAGCCACGCGGTGGATTCTGTCATCGCGCCGCCGAAGCCATCGATGGTCTGGAAGGGGATCTGCGGGTAGAGATTCACCACGCTGTTCTCCACATGGTCCGGGGGAGCCGCCTCCCCGGCTACCGGTATCTCCGCTGTCTTTACCACAGCCTCCTCCGCAGCCATATAGAGCGTTTTACAGGTTGCTTTCATAAAAAGTCTCCTTTCAGATGAAAAATTGTGAAGCTTTTGTGTTCACTATAACACAATTTGCCAGCTGTGGGAAGGATAAATTGTGAAGGTTTTTGAAATTGCTGCTACTGATCGGAGGAAAAAACTGTCTTTTTTGTGCAGACTGTGCCAGGTTTACCTGCTAAAGACTGTATTTTCATTTCGGGATGGGCGAAGTACGTATGAAAACGTTTATTATGTGGGAAAAAGCCCCATCGCGAAGCGATTTTAAATGGGTTTTTCCCTCGTAACTGTGAAGGTACTGAACAGTTACACTTATTTTTTTATAGATTTTGAGGAACAGATATGGTATGATTTGACCGATCAGTACGTAAATCCGCCTGTTATGCACACAGGTGGATGTGGAAATTTGCGGCTTGCGCCGCACCCGCCTGGCGCAGCGGACAGGGATACGAGCACTCCCTGTCTGATTTTGCGATGGAAGAGACAGCAGGCAGAAAAAGAGAGGAGAAAAAGCATGCAATTTACAACCTATCCCAAGTTCTTTACCCGCAGGGATTACAAGATTGAAGATGAGCAGACGACGCAGAGGAAGATCGATGCTCTGGTGCGGGCGATGACGTTTGAGGAGAAATGCCGCCTGCTGGGCGGTGCGAAAGAGCCGGCGGATAAAGGAAAGATCGGAAATGCCGGCTATCAGTGGGGCGTTCCGAGACTTGGCGTCCCGGAGGTCGTGATGTACGACGGGCCGGCCGGGATTACCGGGATTGTGGAGACCACCGGCCTGCCGCAGCCAAGTCTCCTTGGCTGCACCTGGGACGATGAGATGGCGTATCAGTTCGGGCGGGTAGCCGGATCAGAGGATGCGGCCTGCTCCGGCAATTTCCTCCTGGCTCCGCAGGTGGATGTGATCCGCAGTCCGCATTTTGAGAGAAATAAGGATATCAAGAGTGAGGACAGCTTTCTGGCAGCGCGGCTTGGCACCGCAGAGACGAAGGGAGCGCAGGACGAGCATGTGGTGGCGACCATCAAGCATCTGACAGCCGGTAACATCATGGGTTCCCCGATGGCGGAGCATCCGGTGCGCACGCTTGTGGATGAGCAGACACTTCATGAGAATTATCTGAAGCCCTTTGAAGAGGCGATCCGCAAGGGCCATGCGGGCAGCGTGATGGACGCCTATAATGTGATCAATGATGGCTATATGACTGCCAGCACAGCGCTTAATGTGGATGTGCTCCGCAAAATGTGGGGCTTTCAGGGCAGTATCATGTCGGACTGGGGCGCCGTGCATGAATTTACGCTGAATAAAGGAATGGATATGGAGATGCCGTATCCCGCTTACAATGACAGCGCGAGGATCGCCCGCAATATCCGGCGCGGCACCTTCATCTGGGAGCAGCTGGATGAGAATTGCCGTCACGTGCTGTACGGCATGTCGGTGGTCGGCCTTCTTGGCCTTGTCGAGCTGGATGAGGACGGCAATGTAAAGGCAGAGCCGGACCGCACGGAGCCGATCCAGATGGAGTGGTATTATGAGGAAGCGGTGGAAAACGGACTGCTGGAGAGGAACGCGGCGCTTGCGGCGGATATGGTCCGCGAGGGAATTGTTCTGCTGAGAAATGAGAAGGAAGCTCTGCCGCTGCATGAGAAAGACTTCTCCGGGAAGGTGATTCTGGCCGGTCCGGGGGCAAAATACCCGCTCTGCGGGGAAGCCCAGGAGAGAAGCTTCGGGCGTCTGGAGCGCATGATTGAGCCTGCGAAAGCGTTGCAGGAGATGAGCGGGACAGCGGTTCCGGTTTATGAGGGCATTGACTATGTGGGGGAAGCGGTTCCGGCGGAGTATCTCTGGCAGGATGAAAACTGCCGGGAACCAGGTCTTGTGAGAACCTGGGGGATTTTACCGGAAGAGCGGGCGAAGGTGCAGACCGCTGCCGGTCCTGGCGGTGCGGGGATGGCGTTCTTCGGAGAGATGAAGCTGGATGAGGACGGAGAGCCGGTCAATACGGGGCTTTCCAGCTACGCAACCTCCGGGGAGAAGCCGATGGATGAAAAGCTGCTTGGCACCCTGGCGGCGATCGATTCCCAGATCAATTTTACCTGTGGGACGGACGCGGAGGGAAATCCCATGAAGCACTATCGCAACGGGGAGAACGGAACCGCGTTTACGGACGGCGTTTCTTACACCTGGAAGGGTTTTCTGAAGGCGCCGGAGGACGGCGAGTATACGCTTCTTCTGGAATGCATCGGAGGCGAAGGCGTATTCCTGCTGCAGATGGACGGACAGTGGCAGGTGATCGGGAACGCGCAGTTCCGCGAATGGACGCAGTGGCCATGGGAGCATATCGCGCACACACCGGAAGGCATGGGCATTACGGGAAAGAAGCTTACACTGAAGAAGGGGGAAGCTTATCCGATCGTTGTTTTCGGGCGGCAGGCGGTGAAAAACAAGGACCTTCAGCTTCGGCTTGCCTGGTCCACACCGACCCGGAAAAAAGAACGGCTTGACGCGATGATGGAGGCGGTTTCCACGGCGGATACCGTGATCTATTACGCGTGTGATACCTGGGACGCCAAGAGCCCGTTTGCCGGTATGCTCGAAAAGAAAGACGGCAGTTCTATCGAGATTTCGGAAGAGCAGACTGAGCTGCTGGAGAGCGCCATCGCTCATCGGAAGGAGAATGGCAGGTTCATCGTTGTTTTACAGACCTCCAATGCGCGTGCAATCGGCAGATGGGCAGATCAGGTCGACGCGATCCTGTGTACCTACCTGCCTGGACAAGAAGGGAGCCGGGTGATTGCCGAGATTCTGACCGGGAAGACGAACCCTTCGGGCAAGCTTTCTCAGACCTGGCCTGCGTCGAATGAAGATACTCCGCTGTCGGATACGCCGGAACACCAGCAACGCCGCCAGATCGGCGTTGCTGCCGGGGATGACCGGATTGCAGAAATGTCGGAAGGGATTTTCAGCGGTTACCGCTGGTATGAGCGGGAAGGCCGGAGGCCTCTGTATGAATTTGGATATGGCCTCAGCTATACGACCTTTGCTTACAGCGACCTGGATATCCGGGAAGAGGGGGATGGGTATGCCGTTTCCCTGACCGTGACCAATACCGGAGAGGTCAGCGGCGACGAGATCGTGCAGGTATACCTTGGCGCGGCGGAGGTTCCGGCGCACATCCAGATGGCCCAAAAGCAGTTGGCGGGATATGCCCGTGTGAAACATCTGGCGCCGCAGGAGAGCTTTCCGGTGACGATCCACATTGAAGAGAGAAGTCTCTGCTACTGGAATCCGGCCATGGTATTACAGAGCCGTCCGGATGGAACGAAAGACAAATGGGTGCGCGCGACCGGTCAGCGGGACGTGTATGTCGGCGCGTCCAGCAGAGATATTCGCCTGACCGGGACGATCGAAGTGGCCTGAGGGTAACTGTGAAGGTACGGAACAGTTACGCCTGAGGGAAGAAATGCAGGAAACGGCATCAGATACGCTGTCCGTTTCTGAAACGGAAAGGATAGCGGAGGGAGAGACAAAAGATGGGAATTGTGGTGATTGGAGCCGTGTTTGTGGATATAAAAGGGTTTCCGCTGGATACCTATATTCCAAATGGACGGAACGCGGGTACGGTGGAGTATATCCACGGCGGTGTGAGCCGGAATGTAGTGGAAAATATTGCAAATCTGGAGCTGAGGCCGACCTTTGTCAGCCTGGTGGATGACAGTGCCCTGGGGGTGGAGGTCATGCAGAAGCTGCGGCGGCATAAGGTGAGGCTGGACTATGTCCGGACAGTTCCGGGTGGAATGGGTACCTGGCTGGCGGTGTTTGACAGCAGCGGCGATGTAGCCGGTTCTATTTCCAAACGCCCGGACCTGATGCCGATTCTCCAGATTCTGGAGGAGCATGGGGACGCGATTTTTGCTGACGCGGAATCCATTGTGGTAGAGATCGATATTAATAAGGAAATCATTAAAAAGGTATTTGAGCTGGCCGAAAAATATGACAAGAAGGTCTACGCGGTGGTATCGAATATGAGCATTGCCCTAAAGCGGAGAGATTTTATCAAGCGGCTGGACTGCTTTGTCTGCAACCAGCAGGAGGCCGGCCTTCTTTTTGCGGCCGATTATTCGGAGAAAGAACCGGAAGAGATGGCCACGCTGCTGGCGGAACAGCTTCCGAACGCGCAGTATAAGGCAATGGTCGTGACCATGGGCAGCAAAGGCAGTGTTTATGCGGATGAGACGGGACAAAAAGGGTTTTGCCCGGCGATGTCGGTGCAGGTGAAGGATACGACCGGTGCGGGGGACGCTTTCTGTTCGGGACTGGTCGTCGGACTGACGTATGGAAAAACTCTGCGGGAATCCTGCGAAATCGGGACCAGACTGTCTGCCTCTGTGATCATTTCGAACGAAAATGTGTGTCCGCGGTTTCTGCCAAGAGAATTAGGGATTGAAGTGGATGTGGAAGAAGAGACGGACAGCGAAGAAGCGTGAAAACAGGAAAGCGACGGTTGAAGAATATGCAGGAATATCAGAGAATTTCACATCCCTTTGGGCCTTTATATGATGAAAACAGCAGGATTCTGATCCTGGGGAGCTTTCCATCCGTAAAATCGCGGGAGCAGCAGTTTTTTTACGGCCATCCGCAGAACCGTTTCTGGAAAGTGATGGCGGGTGTGCTGCATGTCCCGGTTCCGCAGACAATCGAGGAAAAGAAGCAGATGCTGCGGCAAAACCGGATCGCCCTGTGGGATGTCATTGCGGAGTGTGATATCATTGGTTCCAGTGACAGCAGCATCCGCAATGTGGTTCCGACCGATTTGGGACAAATCCTGGAATGTGCGCAGATCCGGCAGATTTATACCAATGGCGGCACAGCGACAAAGCTGTTTGAAAAATATCAGAAGCCGGTCCTGGGGCGCAGCCCGGTCGGCCTGCCGTCCACCAGTCCGGCAAATGCAGCCTGGTCACTGGAACGGCTGCAGGAGGCCTGGCGGGAAGCGCTGAGGTGTTGATTTTCGAATAAAATAGTGTATAATGCACACAGGCGCAAAAGGAAGGCAGCAAGCTGCCTGCGCCTGGCGCAGCGAACATACGGCGAAGCACCGAAGTTCGGATAAAGCACACAGGCGCATTTACTATATAGGAGGTAAGGAATAAGATGAAACTGGGGATTGTAGGACTGCCGAACGTGGGGAAAAGCACGTTGTTTAATTCTCTCACGAAGGCCGGCGCGGAGTCGGCGAATTATCCGTTTTGCACGATTGATCCGAACGTGGGAGTAGTGGCGGTTCCGGATGAGCGGCTGAAGCTGCTGTCGGACCTGTACCATTCGGCGAAGGTGACTCCGGCGGTGATCGAATTTGTCGATATTGCGGGTCTGGTGAAGGGCGCGTCAAAGGGCGAGGGCCTGGGGAACCAGTTTCTGGCGAATATTCGTGAGGTGGACGCGATTGTTCACGTGGTGCGCTGCTTTGAAGATACGAATGTGATCCATGTGGATGGGTCGGTCGATCCGGTGCGTGACATCGAGACGATTAACCTGGAGCTGATCTTTTCCGATCTGGAGATTCTGGAGCGCCGTATGGCAAAGACGGGCCGGGCGGCGAATAATGATAAGGCTGCGGCCAAGGAGCTGGCGCTGATGAAGGCGCTGAAGGCGCACCTGGAGGATGGGCAGCTTGCGATCACATATCAGACGGACGATGAGGATGAGTTGAAATGGCTGTCTGAATACAACCTGCTCACGGCGAAACCGGTGATTTTTGCGGCAAATGTCGCGGAAGAAGACCTTGCTGATGACGGACAATCGAATGATTACGTTGGTAAGGTGCGCGCGTATGCGGCCCAGTCCGGCAGCGAGGTGTTTGTGATCTGCGCTAAGATCGAGGAAGAGATTTCAGAACTTGAGGATGACGAAAAGCAGATGTTTCTGGAGGATCTTGGATTGCAGGAGTCCGGTCTGGAGAAACTGATAAAGGCGAGCTACAGTCTTCTGGGACTTCTGAGTTATCTGACGGCGGGCGAGAAGGAGACGCGTGCCTGGACGATTAAAAAGGGAATGAAAGCGCCGCAGGCGGCCGGTAAGATTCATTCCGATTTCGAGCGCGGGTTCATCCGGGCAGAGGTCGTGAATTACCAGGATCTGCTGGACTGCGGTTCTCTGGCCGCGGCGAAAGAAAAAGGACTGGTCGGAATCGAAGGAAAGGATTATGTTGTGCAGGACGGCGACGTGATCCTGTTCCGGTTCAACGTGTGAGGCGGAACCGCGAAGCGGTTCGTTCACACGTTAAGTGGTGAAAAGTGAGCCGGGCGTATGAGAGGAGGCAACATCTTTTAAATGGAAGGTTCGATCCGTTTTCCCCATTTGGGCATTACGCTGACGAATGTGGTAAAGAGCTTTCAGATTGGCGGGCTTACGATCGCCTGCTATGGGGTGGTTCTGGCGGTGGCGATGATGACGGGGCTTCTTCTGGTGATGAAGGTGGCAAAGGCGACCGGGCAGAAGGAGGACGATTATTTTGATCTGGGGATTCTGGCGATTGCCATCGCGGTGGTCTGCGCACGGATTTATTATGTCGTGTTCTCCTGGGATTACTACAGCAGCCATCTTGCCGAGATTTTTAATCTGCGCAGGGGCGGCCTGGCGATCTATGGCGGTGTGATTGGCGGTGTGCTGACGGTGCTGGTGTATTGCCATGTCCGGAAACGCAATACCTGGCGGACACTTGATACGATGTCGGTGGGTCTTGTGTGGGGACAGGCATTGGGCAGATGGGGCAATTTCTTCAACCGGGAGGCATTTGGAGAGTATACGGATAACCTGCTTGCGATGCAGCTTCCGGTCAGCGATGTGCGGGCCTCGGAGATTACAGAGACGATGTACGCGTATATGCAGACAATCGATGGGATTGCATATATTCAGGTACACCCCACCTTTCTGTATGAGTCTTTGTGGAACTTGGGGGTACTGACGGTTCTGCTGCTTGTCACATGGCGGCTGCACCGCAGGGAGAGAGAGGATGGACTGCCAGACAGGGGAAACGACGGGGTTGTTTTTCTGCTTTATCTGCTCCTGTATGGCCTGGGGCGGTTCTGGATTGAAGGACTGCGCACGGACCAGCTGATTTTGTTCGGAACCGGGATGCCGGTATCACAGGCACTGTCGGGAGTTCTGGTAATTCTTTCCCTGGTGCTGCTCATCTGCATGCGGGTTCGGAAGAAGGCCGGAAGAAAAGAAAAAACGGAATAAGTATGGGAAGATTCCCCACCAGGAAGCTGTCGCAGAGGTTTGCGGCAGCTTTTTTGTCGCTGTTCTGAACTGTTACTTACAAGATATTGTATCAAATCCTGAAATTCACACAAGTTTCAAAAATTCACGGAAATAAAGCTTGTTTTTTGGGGGAAATTAATGTATAGTAGCTTCAAGTGGTAAAAAGTGGTGCTTCGTGGTGGACGAATGGGGGATTGTGGGGAGACAATTTCTGTCAGACACCATGAGCCGAAATGCCGGCGGCACAGCTCTTCGCCCTTTGAGGCGTATGGAGAAAGCCGCCAGTTTTTCTTGAGAAGGTGCGTCATGATGTTTATGGGAGAATACAATCATACGATTGATTCCAAAGGCAGACTGATCATCCCGGCAAAATTCAGAGAACTGTTAGACGATGAATTTATTGTGACGAAGGGATTGGATGGATGCCTGTTTGCTTTTCCCAAAAACGAATGGCAGATCTTCGAGGAGAAGCTGCGTAAATTACCGCTTACACAGAAGAACGCCAGAAAATTCACACGTTTCTTTATGGGTGGAGCGACCATGTGCGAACTGGACAAGCAGGGGAGAATTCTCTTACCACAGAGCTTAAGAGAATTTGCGAAGCTGGATAAGGACGTGGTGCTGTCGGGAAACCTGAATCGTATTGAAATCTGGAACAAAGCAGACTGGACGGAAAACAATGCTTATGACGATATGGACGAGATCGCGGAGCAGATGTCAGATCTGGGCTTAGATATATAAGGCCATTGATTTGCGGAGTAAACCGATAGCGGGAAACAGGCCGCGGCAAGAAGGGCTGCCTGGGATGACGTGATTTCCCTGGAAGACATGGTTTACCCGTAAGGGGAGGATTATATGGAATTTCACCACAGATCGGTACTTCTTTCCGAGAGCATTGAGGAACTGCGGATAAAACCAGATGGAATTTATGTGGATGGTACGCTCGGCGGTGGCGGCCATTCCCTGGAAATATGTAAACGGCTGACCGGAGGCGGACGACTGATTGGGATTGATCAGGACGCGGACGCGATCGAGGCGGCCACAAGGCGTTTGGATGAGTATATGGAACGCGTGACGATTATACGCAGTAATTACTGTTATATGAAAGACGAGCTCCGGAAACTCGGTGTGTTATCTGTAGATGGAGTCATTTTGGATCTGGGGGTCTCCTCTTACCAGCTTGACACGGCAGAGAGAGGATTTACCTACAGAGAGGACGCTCCGCTGGACATGAGGATGGATCAGCGGCAGACCCTTACGGCGATGGATGTTGTGAACGAATATGACGAGATGGAGCTGTACCGCGTCATCCGTGATTATGGGGAGGAAAAGTTCGCAAAGAACATAGCCAAACATATCGTGAACGCCCGCAAACAAAAAAAACTGGAAACAACTGGGGAGTTAATTCATGTTATAAAAGCGGCGATCCCGATGAAAGTGCGGGCAGTAGGAGGACACCCGGCCAAAAAGACATTTCAGGCCATACGGATTGAGGTAAATCGAGAGCTTGAGGTTCTTGAGGAGTCTCTGGAGGATATGGTGGATTTATTGAATGAGGAGGGACGTATCTGCGTGATTACATTTCATTCGCTGGAGGACCGGATTGTGAAGAACAAGTTCCGGACTCTGGAAAATCCCTGCACATGCCCGAAGGATTTTCCGGTATGTGTGTGCGGGAAGAAGCCGAAGGGAAGAGTGATCACTCGCAGGCCGATCGTTCCGTCAGAGGAAGAACTGGAGACGAACAGCAGGGCCAAGAGCGCGAAGCTGCGCGTGTTTGAATCATATGGCTCTGCCGGTCATGGAAATAGCAGACAGATTGAGCAGTAAAACAGGTTTTGGAAATCAGAGCGGGAGAGAATCATGGCGGAAAAAAGATACAGCAGGGGGACATCTCCGAATGGTGGCAATGGCAGGACAAGAAGCAGGACAAAGGGTTCGGCTGGAAGCAGGGACTCCTATACCTATGTGGATGGGAATACGGTGCGCCAGCTCCATGTGGAGACAGCCCCCGAAGCGGAAGAATCGGTTTCTGTCAGCCGTGCGACCAGGAAAAACCGGGAGAGGGCGCTTCAGATGAATGTTGGCTATGTGGCGTTTCTTACGCTGGCAGCGGTGCTTACGGTAGCTGTCTGCGTGAATTTTCTGCAGCTGCGCGCGGTGAACACACTTCTTCAGGAGAAGGTGGCTTCTCTCACCGCTGAGCTTGATTCGGCGGTTCTGGAAAATGATTCCGATTATAACCGTGTGATGAACAGCGTGGATCTGGAGCATGTAAGAGAAGTGGCGACAGAGGAATTGGGAATGCAGCTGGCCACATCGAATCAGGTAGTGACTTATGAAGCAGAGACCAACGACTACGTCAGACAATATTCTGAGATACCAGAAGAGTAGGTGAAGTGATTTGGCGAATCGGGTAAAAAGAGAACGCAAATTTTCAAAACGAATGCAGATAAAGCTTCTGGCTTTATTTGGATTCGTTTTGTTGGGATTGGTGGTTTTACTGATTCGGATTGCGTATATTAATGTGACAAAGGGGAATACCTACGCAAAGCAGGTGCTTTCCCAGAACAATTATGACAGCCAGACGCTGGTTGCCCGCAGGGGCGAGATTCAGGACACAAACGGGATTGCGCTCGCTTACAGTGAAAAGGTCTACAATCTGGTTCTGGACTGCAAGGCCATCAATGAGGACCTGGATACGTATCTGGAGCCGACGGTGACAGTTCTGAGCGAGTACTTTGGACTGGATGAGCTGGAGCTGCGGAAGCTGATCACGGATGAAAGTACGGCGAGCAGCCAGTATCAGGTACTGAGCGTAAAAGCGGAGGATGAAGAGCAGTATCTGACTGCTGATGAAAAAAAGGCCTATGAGGACTACATTGACGAATACGCGGATGTCTCCTCAGATGACCTGACAGAGGCGGAAAAGACGGAAAAGAAATACCGCTCTCTGGTGACGGGGGTTTCCTTTGAGGAAAAATACATCCGGCATTATCCGTATCATTCCCTTGCCAGCAATACCATCGGTTTCGCGAACAGCCTGGGGGATGGAATCGTTGGCCTGGAGGCGTATTACGATGAGCAGCTGCAGGGGACGAACGGCCGTATCTTTGGCTATCTGGATGAAGACAGTGATTACCAGACCAAGACGATCGCCCCGGAAAATGGCTATACGCTCGTGACGACTCTGGACGTGAATATCCAGGAGATCGTGGAGCGGGTGATCGCGGAGTTTGACGAGACCTATGGCGACGATACGGATGACGGGACTGCCAAGCATGGCGCGGCGAATGTCGGCGTGGTGGTGATGGACCCGGATTCGGGCGCGATTCTGGCGATGGCTTCCAACCAGAGCTATGATCTCGAAGACCCGGACAGCGTCATTTACGACTGGTATACAGAAGAAGAAGTCGAGGAGATGGTGGACACGGTCGTCACGGATGAGTATGGGAATGAGACGACCGAGTATGTTTCTACCCTCTATGATCTGTGGGGAAACTTCTGTGTTTCCGACAGCTTCGAGCCGGGGTCGACGTATAAGCCGATCACGATTGCGGCGGCGCTGGAGATCGGTGCGATTTCGACGGATGACACATACTACTGTGACGGCGGCGAATATGTGACGGATACGGAGATTCACTGTGACGCCTATCCGGGCGCACACGGACTGGAGACTCTGGAGGACGCGCTGGTGAATTCCTGCAATGACGCCCTGATGCAGATTGCGGCGAAAATGCATGTCTCGAATTTTCTCAAATATCAGACGCTGTTTGGCTTTGGCCAGAAAACCGGCATTGACCTGCCGAATGAGTCGGCCGGCGTGATTTATACACAGGAAAAGATGAATGAGGTTGAGCTGGCGACCTGTTCCTTTGGCCAGGGCTTTACCTGTACCATGATTCAGGAAATCGCCGCCTTCTGCGCGGTTGTAAATGGAGGGTATTATTATCAGCCGCACGTCGTGGACAAGATTCTCGATGAGGACGGCGCGATTGTAAAAGACAATTCCAGTCTGCTGTTAAAGCAGGTCATTTCCACCTCGACCTCGGATATACTGAAGGAATACCTGGAGAGCGTTGTAGAAGAGGGTACCGGAAGGACGGCCCGTGTGCCGGGGTACCGGGTGGGCGGAAAAACCGGTACGGCGGAGAAGATTGATTCCGAGACCGGAGAGCGTGCGGACGGACTGTATCTTGTTTCTTTCATTGGTGCGGCGCCGATCAATGACCCGGAAGTTGTTATTTATGTGGTCGTCGATGAGCCGAACGTGGAAAACCAGGCGAGCAGCAGCTATGCACAGAAGATTTTCCAGTCGATTGCCCTGGAGGTATATCCTTATCTGGGACTTACGGCGACGGAAGAGATCACGGACAGTCTGCTGGCGGAGCTGGGACTGACCGAAGAGGACGTAGAGGATGTGGATTCTACAGCCGAGAGCGTGACGACGTTCCAGGCATTCGATTCCTATGGGAATCTCTACAGCAATGCGCGTGTCGTGGACGGCGAGGTTGTGGATGAAAATGGAAATGCGATCGCCGGCGCCTATATTGACGAGGACGGCACGGTCTATGACGGCTATATGAACGCGGTCTCCTCGGTGAATACAGACGGCAGCAGTGAAGATGACGATACGGAGGAATCCATTGCGACGAACCCGGATATGGCGGTGCCCCTGGATGAAAATTCAGCGGACGACTCAGATACCACCCTGGTGGACCCGACGGATATTGCCGAAGAAGAATAGCGGCAGGGAACCGTTGCGAAATCCGCATGTAAGGCCGGAGACCGGAATAAAATATATGGATCGAACGTCTCTGGAGTCCTTATGCAGAAAACAAAATCCTTTCACCGCAGAAAAATCCTGCTGATTTTCGCGGTGTGTATGCTGGCGCTGGTCTTCCTGATCGGAAGACTGGCGTATCTGATGATTGGAAGGTCCGAATATTATACTGCCCTGGCGGAGGACCTGCATGAACGGGAGCGCTCGATCAAGGCGGCCCGCGGCAGGATTCTGGACCGCAATGGGATCATCCTTGCGGATAACCGGACGGTCTGCACCGTATCAGTGATCCACAGTCAGATCACAGACCCGGAGACCGCCATCGCGGTGCTGAGTGAGGCGCTTGGCATGGAGGAAGAGACGGTTCGGACGAAGGTAGAAAAGGTCAGCTCGATGGAGCGGATCAAAAGCAACGTTGACAAGGAGACGGGCGATCTGATCCGCAGCTGCGGACTGGACGGTGTGAAGGTCGATGAGGACTATAAGCGCACCTATCCGTTTGGAAGCATGGCGTCTAAGGTGCTTGGCTTCACCGGCGCAGATAATCAGGGAATCATCGGCCTGGAAGTACGCTATGAGGAGGTCCTTTCCGGGACACCCGGAACGATCCTGACTCTCACGGACGCGCGCGGAGTGGAGCTGGAGAATACCGCGGAAACGCGTGTGGAGCCGGTGGCGGGCGATGACCTCGTCATCAGCCTTGATTATAATATCCAGCAGTATGTGGAACAGGCGGCTTATAATGTGCTGGAGCAGAAGCAGGCAGACAGTGTGTCCATCATCGTGATGAACCCGCAGAACGGGGAAATCTACGCGATGACCAACGTGCCGGAATTCGACCTGAATGATCCGTATACACTGACGGAGCTGTATCTGGAATTAAATAGTGAGGAGCAATCGGCTGTCGGTGAAGGGACAGCAGACACTCTGGCAGAGACAGCGGCCGGAACACTGACGAATGAGGAGCTTCAGGACGCGCTCAACCAGATGTGGCGCAACGGCTGCATCAATGATACCTACGAGCCGGGTTCCACGTTTAAAATCATCACCGCGGCGGCCGGACTGGAGGAGGGTGTGGTCACACTGGACGACACGTTCTATTGTCCGGGCTATAAGCTGGTGGATGACCGGCGGATCCGCTGTCATAAGACGGCGGGACATGGCGCGGAGACATTTCTGGAGGCGGCGCAGAATTCCTGCAATCCGGTCTTTATTGAGGTCGGACTGCGCCTGGGAGTGGACAGCTATTATCGCTATTTTGATCAGTTTGGCTTAAATGACAAGACGGGGATTGACCTGCCGGGCGAGGCGGCGACGATCATGCATCAGAAGGAAAACGTAGGGCAGGTGGAGCTTGCCACGATTTCATTCGGTCAGTCGTTCCAGATCACGCCGATTCAGCTCATCACGACCGTCAGCTCAATTATCAACGGCGGCGTGCGTGTCACCCCGCATTTTGGTGTGCGCGTAAACGCGGAAGACGGCACGCTGCTGGAGGTATACCAGTATGACAACGGGGAGCGGATTCTTTCTGAAGAGACCTCAGAGACGATGCGTTACCTGCTCGAACAGGTGGTAGACGGCGGTTCCGGCAAAAACGCTTATATCGAAGGCTATCGGATCGGAGGAAAGACCGCGACATCCGAAACGCTTCCGCGCGGCCAGGGAAAATATATTTCTTCATTCGTCGGTTTTGCTCCGGCGGATGATCCGCAGGTGATCTGCCTGTGTGTGATCAACAATCCGCAGGGAACGTATTACGGCGGCACCATCGCAGCACCGGTGGTGAAGGATATTTTTGAAAATATACTGCCGTATCTGGGACTGGAAAAGGAAGCAGAGGAAACGACAGAAAAAGATTTCAGGTAACGGTTCAGAGCAGTTACGATTTCAGGAGCATGTAAGGAGGAAAAAAGTATGAACATGAATCCGGATATTTTTATTCCACTGTTTGTGGCGTTTGCGATCAGCGTGGCGCTCAGCCCGTTTGTCATCCCCTTTCTGCGGCGGCTAAAGGTGGGACAGACAGAGCGTGTGGAAGGCGTGCAGTCTCATCTGAAAAAAGGCGGCACCCCGACGATGGGCGGACTGATTATGCTGATTGCGATTGTGATCACTTCCTTAATTTATATCGGGCGTTATCCGCGCATGATCCCGGTGCTGTTTCTGACGCTGGGATTTGGCATCATCGGATTTCTGGACGATTATCTGAAGGTTGTGCTGCACCGGTCGGATGGCCTGTATCCGAAACAGAAAATGCTGGGGCAGAACATCGTGACAACGATATTCATTGTTTATATCTGGAAAATGGACAACTCCTGCCTGGAGCTTCTGATTCCGTTTAGCGGGGGCTACGTGATCACAGGAGATTCCTTTGGCGGGGTTTTTCGCTATCTGTCCATCCCGCTGGCGTACTTTGTGATCATCGGAACGGTCAATGGCGTGAACTTTACCGATGGCCTGGACGGGCTGGCGAGCAGCGTAACCCTGATGGTGGCGATTTTCTTTACCGCTGTGTCGATGATTCTCGGAGGCGGGATTGAGCCTCTGACTGCGGCAGTGGCGGGTGCCTTGATCGGTTTTCTGCTGTTCAATGTTTACCCGGCGCAGGTATTTATGGGCGATACCGGTTCACTGGCACTCGGAGGGTTCGTGGCGGGGAGCGCTTACCTTCTGCGCATGCCGATTTTCATTTTGATTGTAGGCCTGGTGTATCTGGTAGAGGTGCTTTCTGTCATCATACAGGTGACTTATTTTAAGGCGACAGGCGGAAAGCGGTTTTTTAAAATGGCGCCGATTCACCATCATTTTGAACTCTGCGGATGGTCCGAGACGAGGATTGTGACGGTGTTCACGGTGGTAACCGCGTTTCTGTGTCTGTTGGCGCTGTATGCGCTTTGAGGTGCATGGTCACACAAAGCCTGTAACGATAAAGGTACGGAATTGTTACGGGATTTTAAGGCGTCTGCCATAGGCGGATTTTTTGCAAGGAGGAGAAAGTCATGGATCTGAAGAACAGCCGCGTTCTGGTATTTGGTGCGGGAAAAAGCGGGATTGGCGCGGCAGGGCTGCTTTTGCGCGCTTCTGCCGCTGAAGTAATTTTATATGACGGGAATGAACAGCTGGACAAAGAGCAGCTGCGCGCGAAGGTGACAGAAGTCTCTTCGACGGAGGCAGCGGCGTCCCTTAAGGTGATTCTGGGTGAGCTTCCGCCGGAAGTGATCAGAGGACTGGATCTGGCGATCCTCAGTCCGGGCGTGCCGACGGACCTGCCGCTGGTGAATACCATACGGGAGAGCGGCGTGCCAATCTGGGGCGAGGTCGAGCTCGCCTGGGAGTGCGGGAAAGGCGATGTCCTGGCAGTGACCGGGACGAATGGCAAGACGACCACCACGAGCCTGCTCGGTGAGATCATGGAGAATTACGCAAAAGGCCAGGTTTATGTCGTAGGCAATATCGGCAACCCTTATACGGACGTGGCAGATCGGATGACGGAAAAGTCGATCACCGTCGCGGAGATTTCGAGTTTTCAGCTGGAGACGATTGAAGGCTTTGCGCCGAAGGTCAGCGCCATTCTGAATATTACGCCCGATCATTTAAACCGCCACCATACGATGGAGGAATACATACGGGTGAAGGAGCTGATCACGGAAAATCAGGGCGTGGAGGATACCTGTGTCCTGAATTACGAGGATGCGCTTCTGCGGGAGTTTGGAAAGACCTTAAAGACGAAGGTCATTTACTTCAGCAGTCTGCATAAACTGGATAAGGGACTGTATCTGAATGGAGACCAGATCTGTTACAGCGACGGGGAGAATGAGACCGTTCTCTGCCGTACCGGTGAGCTGAACATTCTGGGCCGCCACAATCATGAGAATGTCATGGCGGCGGCGGGGATGGCGCTCGCTTACGGTGTTCCTGTGGAAATCATTCGCGATACGGTCTGCGCGTTTCAGGCGGTAGAGCACCGGATCGAGTATGTGACGGAGAAAAAAGGGGTTGTCTACTACAACGATTCAAAGGGGACGAACCCGGATGCGGCCATCAAGGGCATTCAGGCAATGAACC
The DNA here is from genome assembly GCA_021202635.1 of Lachnospiraceae bacterium. GTDB lineage: Bacteria > Bacillota > Clostridia > Lachnospirales > Lachnospiraceae > Choladousia. The sequence goes on from JAJQCQ010000018.1 coordinate 49,115, forward strand.
GCCCGACTCTGCTGATCGGCGGAGGGTATGATAAAAATTCTTCCTACGAGGAATGGATTCAGGCGTTTGACGGAAAAGTGAAATACCTGGTATTGATCGGACAGACGAGAGAAAAAATTGCCGAGGCGGCAAAGAACTGCGGCTTTGAAGCCTGTGTGCTGAAGGATTCTCTGGAAGAGGCGGTTGCGTTCTGTGCGCAGAATGCTGTCAGCGGAGACGCAGTGCTGCTCTCACCGGCCTGTGCCAGCTGGGGGATGTTTCCGAATTATGAGGAGCGCGGCAGGCAGTTTAAAGAACTGGTAAATCAGCTTGACGGATGAGGTGATACTCTGAGTTGGGAACCGGATTCTGAAAGGAAGACGATACAGGCCAGTGGTCCGGCCGACGGACTGCTGATACTGGCGATCCTTTTTCTGTGCGGGTTTGGGCTGCTTGTCCTCTCCAGCGCCAGCGCTTACAATGGGCAGGTTCGCTTTGGCGATGCGGCCTGGTATCTGAAAAAACAGTTTTTTGCCATGGCGCTTGGCCTGGCGGCGATGGCGGGCATTTCCGCGATTGATTACCACAGGCTGAAACGCTTTTCCGGGGCGGCTTACCTGCTCTCTCTGCTTTTATCCGGGGCGGTGCTGCTGTTCGGGGATGCTTATAATGGTTCCCGGCGCTGGTTGTCCATCGGACCGCTGTCGTTCCAGCCTGCGGAATATGCCAAACCGGCAGTGATTCTGCTGCTTGCCGGTGTGGTCAGTCAGAGGCTGGGGAGGCTGCGCGGCGGTGGGATGATTGCCGCGGTCTTTCTGATGGTATTGCCGATCGTCGCCCTGGTGGGGACGAACAATCTGAGCACAGCGGTCATCATTCTGGGAATCGCGGTCATCATGATTTTTATCTCAAACCCGAAGATTTTACCGTTTCTGTGGGTCGCAGTGGCGGGCGCCGGATTCCTGGCGGTTTTCCTGAGCCTGGAATCCTATCGGCTGGAGCGTCTGGCGATCTGGCGCAACCCGGAGCTCTATGAGAAGGGATACCAGACGCTGCAGGGGCTGTACGCGATTGGCTCTGGCGGCCTTTTCGGTCTCGGACTTGGCAACAGTCTGCAAAAGCTGGGATTTGTGCCGGAAGCGCAGAATGACATGATTTTCTGTGTGATCTGTGAGGAGCTGGGATTTGTGGGCGCCAGCCTTCTGATTCTGCTGTTTTTGCTGCTGCTGTGGCGGTTTATGGTCATTGCGACGCATGCGCCGGATCTCTTCGGCTCGCTGATCGTGGCGGGCATCATGGGGCATATTGCGATTCAGGTGATTCTGAACATTGCGGTCGTGACGAATACGATTCCGAACACCGGTATCACGCTTCCGTTTATCAGCTATGGCGGCACCTCCATGCTGTTTCTGCTCGCGGAAATGGGACTGGCGCTTTCGGTCAGCCGCTGCAGCGTCTGGCCGGGAAAACGGCGGCGGTCCGCACAATCGGTCTGATTCATGCATATAGTAATCTACAGGTTATGGTTTCGCCTGACGGAGCAGGCAGCTGTGGGAACCGGGAAGGCAGGGAGCAGCTGCGGGCTGCGGGTGCCCTGACAGCCGCAGCCGGATGGCGAACCGGATATGTATGAATGGAGGCAGACCGCTTGCGCTATCTGGAAATTGCAGGGAGAAGGCCGCTTTGTGGCGAATTGACGATACAGGGGTCAAAGAATGCGGCGCTGCCGGTTCTGACGGCCTGTCTGTTGGGGGATGGCCCATGCATCATCGATAATTGCCCGCAGATTCAGGATGTGGAGGATACGCTCGCGATCCTTCGAATGCTTGGATGCAAAACAGAACGTACCGGCCATACCGTTTCGGTTGACCCATCCGGAATGGAAAAAACTGCGATTTTCGGCCCGCAGGCGGAAAGAATCCGTTCTTCTGTCTTGTTTTTAGGGGCGCTTCTTGGTAGAATGGGAGAAGCGGCGCTTCCCTATCCGGGAGGGTGCGCGATCGGCAGCCGTCCGATTGATTATCACCTGCGCGCGCTGGAGAAGCTGGGCGTGCGGTTTTCAAAGAGCTCCCCATCCGGCGCGTCAGGCGGCGCTTCTTTCCGGCAGACGGAGGGCTCTGACGGAGAAGATGGTTCGGGTCTGGGCAGTGACGGCATTTACGCAAGCGCGACGCGGCTGCGCGGCGCCGGGATCCGCCTGCCGCAGCCCAGTGTCGGGGCGACGGAAAACACGATTCTCGCGGCAGTTCTTGCCGACGGGGAGACGGTGATTGAGAACGCGGCGCTGGAGCCGGAGATAGACGAACTCTGCCGGTTCCTGAATCTGCGCGGGGCTAAAATCCGGAGAGAGCGCGGCAGACGAATCCGGATTTTCGGAAAACAGACGCTCGGACCGGTGCGGTATCGGCTGGACGCGGACCGTATTGTAGCAGGGAGCTACCTGCTGGCGGGGGCAGCCTGCGGAGGAAGCATTCATTTTCGCAATTTACCGGCTGAGCAGCTTTCGGCACTGCTTGCAGTCCTTTCCCGCATGGGGGTACAGGTGGCGGAGGATGGCCGGATGTGTGCCGGGGAACGGCCTCTGGCTGTGGAAAATATTGCGACGGCTCCTTATCCCGGCTTTCCGACAGACCTGCAGTCTCCGCTCATGGCAGCTCTTGGCCTTGCCCGGGGAGAGAGCCGGATCTGGGAGCGCATGTTTGAAAATCGATTCCGCACGGCGGCCTGTCTGCGCAAAATGGGCGCGGATATTACCATAGAAGGCAGCTGCGCGCGGATAAAGGGAACAGCCACCCTGCGGGGGGGGGCAGAGGTACGCGCGCCGGATTTGCGCGGCGGCGCGGCTCTGGTGACGGCGGCGCTGGCCGCGTCCGGCCGCTCCAGAATAGAAGGGTACGAATACATTGCGCGGGGATATGAGGATATCTGCCGTGATTTTCAGAGCCTGGGGGCGGAAATCCGCCTGACGGAAGACAGGGATGAAAAGGTTTGGTGAACATATGAGAAAGAGACGAAAACGGATTCTGAAAAATATCGGTATGCTGCTGGCACTGGCTGTTCTGGTGCTGGCAGGCCTGTTTGTATTCCGGGTGAGCAATGTGACCGTGTCCGGCAACAGCCGTTACTCTTCAGAGCAGATTGAGGAAGGATTGCTGACCGATTTTTTTTCCAGGAATACGCTATGTCTCTGGTGGACTTATAAAGATGGGAGTATTCCCGATACCATGCCTTATCTGGAGAGTATGGAGATTACGGTCAATTCTCCTTTCTCCATTACCGTCACAGTCACGGAAAAAGAACTGGTCGGCTATTTTGACACCGGAAGCTATGTATATTTTGACGACAGCGGCGTGGTTCTGGAGATCACGGATACCATTTACAGCGACATACCGGTGATTACAGGGATCAGCCTCGGGGAAGTGACCCTGTACCAGAAAGCGCCGACAGAGAGCAGCTCTCAGCTCCGCACGATACTGACCCTGCTCGATCTGCTGGACTATCAGGGGCTGACGGCAAAGGAGATTCGCTTCTCGGATAATTCCGAGATTACCGTGACGATTGGCTATATCGACGTGATTCTTGGTCAGGATGAATATCTGGAAGAAAAAGTGGCTAACTTAAGAGCGATTCTCGACACGATGACAAGTACGACCGCCGGCACGCTGCATCTGGAAAACGTGACGGGGAAGAATGAGGACATTGTCTTTTCGCCTTCCGATGAGGTGATCGAAGAGACCGAGACCGAAACAGAGACGTCGGAAAACGACGGCTCGGAGGAAAGCACGGCGGCGGACACCTCCACGCTCGGCGGCGCCACTACGGACGGCAGCGCGGCCGGCACCACGGACAGCTCCGGAGAGGATGCCGCGGATGACGATTCGGGAAGCGACGATGCGGATTCGGCCGGCACCGCGGATGAAGACAGCGATGATTCTGCGGACGATGCGGATGATGCTTCCGATGAGGTGGTTTCCACCGCGGATGTGATGGCCTTCAACTCCAGCGGTCAGCTGATCCATCATGTATCGATTCAGGACGGCGTAGTGGTAGACTCCAGCGGAAATGCGGTGGACGGCTGCTATGTGAACGAGGATGGAAATATCGTGGACGCTTATCAGAATATTATTGATCCGGTGACCGGGGATGCGCTGAACCTGCAGTAAGCGCAGACTGTTCTGAACTTTACGAAAAAAAAACAAGAAAAGACTTGATAAATCCGGCGAGAAATTATATTATAGAGTTTAGTATTGTACGCAGAAAGCATACATATACCGGATGTGCCGGACTTGCAAGAAGGAGGAAACACGGTTGTTAGAGATAATGTCAAATGAAACGGAATCCGCTGCGAAGATTATCGTGATCGGAGTGGGCGGCGCTGGAAATAACGCGGTGAACCGCATGGTGGAGGATACGATTGCCGGGGTAGAGTTTATCGGGATCAATACAGATAAGCAGGCACTGCTTCTGTGCAAGGCACCTTCGACGATACAGATTGGGGAGAAAGTGACAAAGGGTCTTGGCGCGGGCGCCAGACCGGAGATCGGCCAGCAGGCGGCTGAGGAGAGTACCGAGGAGATTCGCCAGGCGATGCAGGGCGCGGATATGGTATTTGTTACCTGCGGTATGGGCGGCGGTACCGGTACCGGTGCAGCTCCGGTAGTGGCCGGGATTGCGAAGGAGATGGGGATCCTCACGGTCGGCGTGGTGACGAAGCCGTTCCGTTTTGAGGCGAAGACCCGTATGAATAATGCCCTGACGGGCATCGAGAAGCTGAAGGAGAATGTGGATACACTGATTGTGATCCCGAATGATAAGCTGCTGGAGATTGTAGACCGCCGTACGACGATGCCGGAGGCATTGAAGAAGGCGGATGAGGTATTGCAGCAGGCGGTACAGGGCATCACAGACCTGATCAATCTGCCGGCTCTGATTAACCTTGACTTTGCGGATGTGCAGACGGTTATGAAGGACAAGGGCATCGCGCATATCGGTATCGGCCAGTCCAAGGGCGACGACAAGGCGCTCGAGGCAGTGAAGCAGGCGGTATCGAGCCCGCTGCTGGAGACGACCATCGCGGGTGCGAGCCATGTGATTATCAATATTTCCGGAGATATCTCCCTCATCGACGCGAACGACGCGGCAAGCTACGTGCAGGAGATGACGGGCGACGATACGAATATTATTTTCGGTGCGATGTACGACGACACCTACGCAGACGAGTGCAGCATCACGGTGATTGCGACCGGACTGGAAGATACCAGCGGCGCAAAGCAGGACAGGCCTGTGAGACGGAATTATTCATCCACGACCTCGACCTCCTCTCACAGAGAGACGTCCACCGGTCCTTCTGCGTTCCCGAAGATGCCGAGCAACGTATCTCCGATCCGCAGCTCGTCTTCGTCCACCTCGACGCGCGTGCCGACCGGAAAGGTACAGGAGAAGGACATCCAGATTCCGGATTTCCTGCGCAGAAGCTGATCGAAGCAAATATATGAATGAAAAAAGGGCTGCCGGGGCAGCCCTTTTTATGCGCAGGGCAGGGCAAGGAATCTTGCGGCTAAAGCCGCACCCAGCCCGCGCAGGCGAGTAGGAGCCGACAAGCCGCCTCCTACTCGATCAGGGCAGCGAGAGGTAATTTCCGGCTGTCGCCGGATGCAGCGCGAAAATCACGCTTCCGGATCGCTGAAATATTTTGCGCGGATCGCCTCGACGGGCATATCCTGTCCGGTCCAGATGCGGAACGCGGCTTCCCCCTGGTAGAGGAGCATATAGAGACCGTTTGAGGTACGGCAGCCGATTTTGTCCGCTTCTTCGAGCAGCCGGGTGCGGCGCGGGTTGTAGATGATATCGGATACGGTCAGCTCCGGATGCAGACAGGAGAGATCGGCGATCGGCAGCCCATCAGTGTGCGGAGCCATCCCCACGGAGGTCGCGTTGGTCAGCAGAGAGCTGCCCTCCAGCGCCTGGCGGACGGCGGCCGGATCATTCAGGTCTGTCACGTCTGCTTTGCAGGAGGTCCCGGCATTGATCTGCTCCGCGAGCCGGATCGCGTTCGGGAAGGAGCGGCCATTTTTCCGGTTCAGAATGTGCAGGACGGGCACGCCGCTGAGAGCGGCCTGGACTGCGATGGAGGAGGCGGCGCCGCCCGCGCCGAGCAGACTCATCGCTCCGCCGGTAAAGTCATAGCCGATGCTCTGCATGGAATGGATATAGCCGATCCCGTCTGTATTATAGCCGACCAGACGGCCGTCCTCATTTTTGACGGTGTTGACTGCGCCGATCATCCGGGCGGCGTCGGAAATGTCGTCGAGGTGCTCCATGATGCGCTCCTTGTCCGGCATGGTCAGATTAAAGCCAAAGACATTCATGTCGCGGAGAATCCGCACCATGGTGCCCAGATCGGTATGACTGGTGTCAAAGCACAGATAGACATAGTCAATGTCCAGAAGCCGGAAAGATTCGTTGTACATAGCGGGAGAGATACTGTGTGCCACCGGCGAGCCAAGCAGGCAGCCGAGGCGTGTGTGACCGGAAATTTGCATGGGATGATGCCTCCTGATATTTTTTTGGATTGGTACAGATGGAGGAAGCGGCGTTCACCGTCTGTTACAGGTCGCACCCCATCTGACGATGATGAAAACTACACCTGCCACTATATCACAGGAGGGGTGGGATAGGCAAGCCTCTCCCCGGTGAAAAAGAAGAAAAGAAAGGAGAAAAACCTTGAATTATCATACAATTACAGTTCGAACTCTTACCCTTGGGGATGGGCGCCCCAAAATCTGTGTCCCGATCACCGCGCGTAACCGGGCGGAGCTGGGAGAGCAGCTGTTGAAGGTCCGGGCGGTTCCCTGTGACATGGTAGAGCTGCGCGCGGATTATTATGAGGGAGACCCGATCGGGGAGCTGGCCGCGCTGCGTGAGCAGATGCCCAAGATGCCACTTTTGTTCACCTTCCGCACGAAGGCGGAGGGCGGAGAGCGTGCGATAGCACTGGAGGAATACGCTTCGCTGAATCGCCGGGCAGCCGCAGCAGCGGACCTGATTGATCTGGAATATCATCTGGGTGCGGAATTTCTGCGGGGACTCTGCCGGGAATTACAGGAGAGCGGAGTAAAAGTGATCGCTTCGTTTCATGATTTTCAAAAGACCCCGGAGGCGGATGCCCTGGTTCAGCTGCTCTGCACCATGCAGGAGCTGGGCGCGGATGTGACGAAAGCAGCAGTGATGCCCCGAAAGGATGGAGACGTATGGACGCTTCTGCGGGCGGCGGCAGAGATGAAAGAACAGTATGCCGACCGACCTTATATTATGATGTCCATGGGTCGTCTGGGCGGGATCAGCCGCCTGGCCGGGACGCTGACCGGGTCCGCTGTAACCTTTGCGACCGCCGCGGCCTCCTCCGCTCCGGGCCAGATGGACGCCAGACTGGTGGCGAGCGTCCTGGCAGCACTGGGAGAGTGACCGTTACTGGCAGCGAGCGTCCTGGAAGCGCTGGGAGAATGATCGCGACCGGTCACAATCCGTTAAAAGTTGAAAACGCAGTGATTACAGGCATCCGGTCGAAAGATGCTCCTTTCTGTCTTATTTTCATAGAGAATGTCGTAAAAAAAATCGAATAAGCCCCCTGGTTTTGACAAAATGTGAACCCTCCGCGGAGTATACTGGCAACAGATACGGCCGCGGAGTTTTTTTCGGTATGCAAAAAACGGTAACGATTCAGAACCGCAGGCCGCAGACCGCCTGCCGCTCTGAGTGATTACAAAAAAGCTGTTTCGGAATTACTGGTCATACCTGTAAGGGTAAAAATAACGTAACTATTCAGAACAGCAGGCCGCAGACCGCCTGCGATGCAGGCTATATGCCG
>JAJQCQ010000079.1:0-66132 GCA_021202635.1 Lachnospiraceae bacterium
TTTGTAACTGTTAACCAGTAGTCCTTATCGACTACATCATTATTATACTAGGAGAAGAGTTATGACAGAAATCGCACTGACAAATATCCGTAATTTAACACTTGGCATAAAGAAAGGAAATCAAGAGCAGGATAAACAGGATATATTCTGTAAAAAACTTTTGGGAGACACTCTTTTCAATTCTTTTTTCTTCTCCAAGTCAAAGAAGAAGCTTGTCGATTCATCGACTTTCTCAAAAATTTGCAGTGGCAAATACCCGGATAAATACCCGGAAGTCAAAAATTACTATAATAGAATGGCTACATCTCTATTTACAAAGCCTTCCTCACAAGGAGTCAGCGAAAGTGTCCAGCATATCCAGAATTATTGGACAGAACTGCTGAAAGAAAATAAAATTCAGAAGAAATTTTTTATTGACCTCGCACCCTTATTTCTTAAGGATCCTTATGTCGAAGGAAAAACAGAACTCTGCAATCAGTTAAGGATTCTTTCCAATAAGGGATCCAGTCCGGAAGCAAAAACTGTTTTCCTTACAGCCATTACATTGCTTGCTGTGACGCGTGGATATTGGGATAATTTCGCCTTAAGCATCATCCCACTGTATTCTGACGTCGAGGAAGAGCTTAGCAATTCTGAAACCATCTGTCAGTCCGATTATATGAAAAAATGTAAGAAACTGCAGGCCGATTACGAGCGCACTTGCCGCAGGGGAATCAAAGCTGGAATCGAAGCCATGCTTAAAATTGCAGAAGATGCTGATGCCCTGGCTGCCCAGGATTCTGCCAGCCAGGCAGAAAGAGGAGAAGCATATTATCTTGCAAGTAAAGCTTATGGCTGGCTTACCGATCATTCTAAGGACGATAAAGGATACATGAACAACCATAAGGAACGGCTTAAAGAAGCAGTCAAATGCAACAATGGGGATGCTCTGGCAAAAGAAGGTGAAGAATTATTCCTCCAGTTTAAAAAATACAATACTTACAGCAACCTTGAGCAATCATGCAAAAGGTATATAAAAATTATAGAGCTGGAAGATAACATACATATGGGGGAAGCTTACTGGAAGCTTTATCTGGCCTGTGCAGAATATCAGTACAAGCTCCCAGATGGCTATAGCGCCGATCACTGTCTGAAAAGGGGGTATGAATGCGGCCATCCGGATGCTGTCAGGAAATATAAAGAATTAAATACGATATCCTTTATCTGTAAAGCAGAACATTCCGGACAGGAGTCCTGCGGAATCTGCTATATAAATGAGAAAAACCGTATTTATGAAATCATAGAGAAAACAAAACCCCAAAACTGGGATCTACATCTGCGTGAGTCCGGATCCATGGAAAAAGGCACCCTCACATTCAGCTCTGAGAAAACATATTTCTTTTTAGTGAGCGAGGATCCAGACAGGAACCTGAGCGACTACCTGCATGTAATGCAGGCCATTAAGGACTCCAAAAAAGATCCATCTGCCTGCAAAGTGGAAATATTCCTGCGCGGGAACCAGGATAAAATCTCCGCCATTGCAGACACGGCGATCAGCCACATGGGCGGGAATATCATTCCGACGCATATTATTGACGACAGCAAAGAATCCGCTGCCGTCCTTGCCAGGCACCCCCTCTGCTATCCGGTCAGGGACATGCTTATGAAGAACCGGCAGGCATCAGAGGGAGAATGCATATTCAATTACGTGATTATCGGAAACAGTGAGTGCTGCAAATGGCTTCTCCGGGACGCATACTGGATGCTCACCTTCAGGAACCTGCTCATTAAACCACATATCACCCTGATTGCCCCGGATGCGGCTGATGTTAAGGATGAAATCAACTGCATCTGTCCCCATATGGATCAGGCAAAACGCAGCGCCCCGCTTTTCGCCGGCAACGAATTTTCCGATATTCCGCAGATAGACTTTCAGACATTAAAATACAATTCAGCTTCCCTGATGAAGGAAATCAGGAAAATTTTAAAGGCCGGCCCATCCTATTTCAGCATTGATATCGGATCGGATCTGGATAACCTGAACCTGGCAACCCGGCTAAGGGAAGAAACAGTCAGAAACTGGGTGGATGGAAGCAGGACAGATAAAGATGTATATACGGGCACAAAAGAGCTCCCTGTTATTACCTTCCGGTGCAAAGACCCGGATATCTCAATGCTGAGCAGATCCACGGTCGTCCTCAGCGAAGCCGCAGGCATGGCATGGTATAATAATTATAACCTGATCCCATTCGGAAGTCTGATGGAACTATACGGCTGGGATTCCCTGACAGATAATGTTCTTGAGAAAATCAGCATGAATGCCCATCTGCAATACTACTTTGAAGCAAATTCCGCTGGCAGGAATAAAAATGCCAGCATCCGTGAGCAGGCCATAACCGAATACTACGTCAGGACATACAACCGGGATTCCAGCATGGCGCTGGCAATGAGCCTTCCATACCGTATCTGCCAGTTCAGGTACGAAAACATGGGGCCGGTATTCCCTGCAGGATGGGATATTTCTGACAGGGATGCTTTTTTCTCTGAAGCTTCAAGGGAACAGATTGCTGCTGTTATAGGCGACAGTCCGGAAAAAATTGACATACCAAAGGATGATGACCACTACAATCCGATCCATACAGATTCTGAATATGCCGAGACCCTCCGGATGGCTGAATGGGAGCACGAGCGCTGGAACAGGTACATGATTTCAAGAGGCTGGAGTCCGGCTGATACGGACATGGTAAAAAAATACTATGATATGGGGAACAGACGGCAGCAGCTGTTTGCAGGGAAGCTGCACCCCTGCATAACAGAGTATGGGAAGCTTCAGAAGGTTGAATCTGATTTGCGAAAGAAAACCGGCATGAAGAAAAATTTCCGAGACAGTGATATTAAGAGCATCCAGAACACGGTTCCGCTTATACAAATGATGTGGACACAGGAACCATTCAGGGAATAACCGGCCGAAGCCAGGCCGCCCGGTGTGAACTTTTACCAGGCGGCCTGGCTCATCTTGTCGCACAAATGCTACTATTGAAAACGATGTCGCACAGTTTTTGTCAACCCATCGCAGGGAAAGAGTTTTCCTGCTTAATTTGCCACCGGGTCTTAAGAAGCTGTTTCTATTACTTTTCTAAGTTTCCGCGCCCTACGCTGCGCATAAAATTGTCCCTGTTCCGCCTCTTTTTCGTACCAGTATACAGCTTTTTCCAGATTTTTCTCACTTCCGTATGCTCCGAACTCATACATAGAACCCAGACGACCCATTGCTCTTGTCGAGTTTAAGGCAGCCGCTTTTTGATACCATTCGACTGCTTTTGACAGATCGGTTGGAATTATCTCAAAAGAATACAAATAATTATGAGCTACGATTTCCATTGCCCTTACGTTTCCCAAAGCAGCTTCTTTTTCTCCTATTGCCATCGCCTTATCAAACCACTCCCTTGCCCTATTTGCATTTGCCTCGATGCCTTCTCCTTTTTTATAGCATCTGGCAACCTGAAAACAGGCATCAAGATCCCCTTCCCGTGTTTTTTCTAAAAATGTCACGAAAGCCTTCTTATACCAGGAATCCGACATTGCCTGATCTTTAAGAATACCCTGCCCCTGCTTATACAAATATCCCAGCCGGCTCTGGTTATATGCATCGCCTTGCTCCGCCGCTTTCATACACCATTTTATTGCTTCTGTCATATTCTTTGGAGCATACGGTTTCCCGCTTTCATAAGTTCGTGCAACTTCGTATTGTGCCCACAAATTCCCTTGTTCTGCCAGATTTTTTTTCTGAACAAACGCTTTCGCCCGCCATTCTTCGGCTCTGACATGGTCTTCCTGTACGCCTTTCCCATACTCATACAAGTACGCAAGCATTTCCTGGGCATGAAGATCCCCCTTCAATGCTGATGTCTGCCATCCGGCAGCCGCGCGAGCATAAAATGCTTCCGCCGTTTTCGTATCCTTCTGCACACCTCTTCCGAATTCAAGCAGGATACCCATGCGGTACATGGAATCCGTATCGTTCCTATTTGCTCCCGTTCTGTAGCATTCCGCCGCAGATGGCAGATCAGAAGCCACGCCGCAGCCTTTTTCATACTGGTATCCCAGGTAATACATCGCGTTCGTATGTCCATGACGCACTGCCTCTTTGAACAGCCCGAATGAAGCTTTATAATCCCCTGCATCGTAAGATTTCTTCGCTTTCTGGAAGAAATCCTCAGCAGATGTGTCCGGCGACTTAGGAGCTGAATTTAATAAGTTAAAGACGGAAGAAGGACAGACATTACTTTTCTGTATCTTTTTCTCAACCTGTCCCAAACTTTTATTTTGAACTGTTAAACCAGCAGGCTTATTTTCAGTCGGCTGATGATAAGTATTCTGTTTCATTCCAGAGTCAGCTATTCCAGGTTTTTGATTCCTGCTTTCCGCAGGGAGCCACCGGATGATGTCACTGTAATAGTCACTTTTGCGGTTCAGTTCATGCTTCGGGTGGATCCGTACACGTTCATTATTATTGTTGAATACACATTCAAAGAGCTTTTGTAATGTATCAAAAGACTGGTTTTTCTCTGCCTTGGAAAGACTGCTGCTGCGGATAAACGGATCTACCACATGATCCACAAAGTCAACAATATTGCCTACATTTTCCACATCCAGGGCAAGGAATGGTAACGGAACACGCCTGTGGCGCGCCTGCGTACGCTCAGACAGTGTTGCCAGTATTTCATGATAACAGTTCTGGCTAATCATAGAGTGGCGGCTGACGTAAAAGAGCATATACACGCAGTCAAAGCTCTCAATAGCCGCCATCGCATCATCCCTCCATGAAGGTTTCTGCTTATCCAGGCTTTTTTCATCAAGCCACACATTATACCCCATCTGCTGCAGGTAAAAGACATCTTCATACACAATGTGGCAGTCTGCCGCTGAATAGCAAATATATATGTATGGTTTATCCGGATCATAGCTGTTTATTCTATCCAGTATACTGTCTGCCATAGTTTTTCCCTCCATGCATTATCTTTCGTTGCTATTCCGCTCAGACAATTTTTATGCCCGCAGACACAATAATGGCCGCAGAAACGAAATAATCTTTTTGTATTTTTCTGCATATTTACGCGCTTCTCTGTTACCCAGTTTATCAGCTTTCTGGAACAGTTTCCATGCTTTTTTAATATTTTTTTCATCTCCTTTGGTATAGCAGATCCCGGCATGCAGCAGAAACTCCGCATGTTTCTTCCGTCCCAGGGTTCCGGCAATTTCATCTTCTGCATGTAATAACACTTTTTCAAACCAGTACCTGGCTCTGTCATATTTCCGGACGTTATAATTTTTCTCCCCTGTTTCATATTGCGCCAGCATATGTCCGAGTTTCGCTGCCTGGCACCGGCATCGGCATGCCTCTTTATAATCTCTGTTGCGTCCGCCCCATGCATTTACTGCCAGCTGATAAAGCGCTTCCGCAGATTCTCCTTCTTCCGCTGCCTTCCGGTACCACTTCAGCGCCTCTGCCACGCTGGTGCCGGATGGCCCCATCCCAAAGCGAAGGCAGTTTCCCGCCATGACCATAGCATCCGTATTTCCTTTTTTTGCCGCCATCATGAAGTCCATATATATCTCAAAAAAATTATGCCCGTCCCCGGAAGAACCGTCTGTAAGACCTCTATATAATTGTCTGTAACCTTCCCGGAGCCAGACAGAGCCGTCAGTATCCTCCTTATATTCTTCCGCTTTTGTTTTTAATGCCATATCCCTGCTGTCGAAGCGGTGCATGTTTTCCAGCAGCCATGTCTGCTTAAGGGTCTCTGTGTACAGCCTGCCAGTTTTATCGTTTTTGTCAGATATACCAATATGAAGAAGCTCCTGTTCCGCTTTTTCAAATAAATCCTTCGCGATGCCCGGATCCCTGCTTACACCTGAACCACTGCTATAGCAGCAGCCCAGAAAATACATGCATTCACAGGCAGAGAATGCATCCAGTTCGTTCATTTTGCCGATACAGTCCGCATATAACACTTCCAGGAGGAAGCAGGTATCCTTGTCCCCTTCCGGTGAACCAAGCGCCTGCAGGAAATGCCCCACAGCTTCCGGAAATCTTTTTTCGGAATAACACTTTTTGCCACGTTCATACTGTTCCTGTGCGGTAAGTCCCTCCTGGCATCCAGTCCCATTGCGGTCCGTTTCTCCGCAATGGGAATCCTGTCTTTCTGCCTGCCAGTCCATTGCCAGATTATTTTCGAACTGTTCCATCTCTTCTGCAGACAGAAGTACAAGGGATGGAAAACTCAGGATATCCCTGCTGAAGTCCCACCCGCAGCATGCGCAGGCGTTGCCCTCTTTCTCCCTGCTTCCGCATCTTGGACAGGCTGTTGCTGCCCCATTCTCCATGGAAAACAGGTTCTGCGGGAAAATTTCTGCGGCAGCCGGATTGCAGCAGGGAGTACCCGCCCCTCTGCTGTCCGTCTGGATAAAACCAGCTTCAGCCATATCAATCCTCCCCTTTCCTCTTATGGAATGCCTTCTCCCAGGCACGGATTTCCCGGAGAATGTCTTCCTTCGGGTTCGTCGGGCAGGCCGCCAGCAGGCTGCTGAATTTATCTTTTCCCAGTATGTACGCCCCTGCTTTTAAAGAATCTATCGCCTCATCCTGGAATTTATCCAGATCCTCGCTGCCTGCGGCCCCCAGGCTCATCCCGCATCCGAGGACTGGCCGGCAGGATCCGTTCCATACCGCATCAAGAATATCCAGTTTGATGCTGTTAATCAGGCGGTCCAGATCCCTGTAATTGTAGTTCTCTGTCATCCCTGCCATACTGTCAAATGTCAGGTCGTCCGCAAGCACCAGACTGCCCGCCAGGTCCCGCTTGAACTTGTCCGCCCTTGCCGCCTGGTCAGGAAGCCCTACAGAGATCAGATCCATCCGGTCCAGCACGGCGGAATCCACCCTGCCGGGATAATTCGTAGCAGCCACTATATATACCTGGTTCATTTTTTTCTTTTCCGCAGCCACCATGTCAAACCCGGTCAGGAACGAAGTCGTAAGCGTAGCGGAATGGTCTGGCAGGTCCTGTGCCGACCGGTTCCTGCAGACCCCGTCAATCTCGTCAAAAAAGAGGAGACATGGGGCATTCTCAACAGCCATCTGGAAAAGGCTTGTCAGGATTTTTTCTGCCTCGCCCACATAACGGCTGAGGATATCAGAAACATTGGCAGATATAAATCTGCAGCCGTACCCCGTCATAATTTCATGGGCAAAAGCCTGTATGATATGCGTCTTTCCGCAGCCTGGCGGCCCCACAAACAGGAGGGCGGCCATATCTTCCAGCTTAAGGTATTTCTTAATTTTCCACATCCGGCTGCTGTCCATATACCTGGCCATGCGTGCTTTTTCTTTCTCCATCCCTGCGATATCCTGGAAGCCGTGGCCGGGAGGTTCCTTTTTTATGCATTCCCTGGCAAGTGTTTCCCTCCTCTCCTTTTCACTCTTCCCCGCCTGCATGCTCCCTTCCGCCCTGTTCATTCCCGGTCCGGCCGGTCTTTTTGCTGCAGGGACATACAATCCGCCTCCATCCAGGGCCTCCGGTTCCTGCATCTGCGTTTCCTTCGGGCGCATCATTTTTTCGTAAACCTCCGGGGCAATTTCCTTTATGATATCCAGCATCTGTCCCATAAGCTCCTGAAGCTTTTCCTTCTGGTACTGTTTTTCTTCCCCCACGCTGATTTTTGCCATCCTGCTGCGCAGCTTTGCTGCCTCAGACAGCAGGGAATATTCTTCCTTCGTATGCGTATTGCCGTTTCTGTAAAAAACATTCTGGCTTTCCCGCATCAGCCGCAGGCATTTGTTTTCCAGCGCAGACATTGTTTCCATGTAGTTATCCGTCATTCTCCTCCTTGGCGTTCCGGCCTGTTTCACTTTAAGAATTCCAGGATCTGGTCATAAAGCACATTCTCATCCCTCGTCCGGGCTGTCATATTATTTTCCGGGAACAGCCGCAGCCATTCATCGATCTCCTCATCAGCAGGCTTCTGCGATTCCGCCATGCATTCTTCCAGGCTTTTGCCGTCTATCAGGGCATCAATCACATCCCTGTCCGCCAGGGCGTCCATCTGTATATCTTCGTTCTGGAACGATGTCTCCAGTTCACTCAGCGCGGCCAGTGTCTTAACAAGCTCTGTCCCTGACTCCGAAGCCTTCTGGTCCAGGCTTTTCAGGTTATCCTTTACCTTTTTCGAATCCAGGCCATTGACCCGGCCTGAAAGAAAATTCATTTTCTGCAGTGCCGACCCCGTATCACGGATTGCCTCCTTCAGTTCCAGGTCTTTACTGATGTTCCGCAGGTTTTTCTGTCCGCGCATGATTGTACAAAGGCTGTAATACGCAATCCCGATCCTTGCATAGTTGGAACGGTCCGCCAGTCCTTTCTTCTTATCAGCCCTGGCACAGCCCAGTTCAAAGCGGAGAAGCGAATCGTAGGTCTCCTGCAGCTCCCTCAGCTTCATATCCAGTTCAAGTATTATCTTATCTGCATCCTGCTTTTTCTTCCCCTTCTGGCCGTTTGTGAAAAATCCCCCAAGTTTCATGATGGTTCCTCCTCCCGTTTAATCATTTTCCAGCAATGTAGGTTCGGTGTACAGCACCCTGTCCTCCCTAGCTGCCTGTTCTTCGAGCACTTCCGTTTCCTCCTGCATTTCCATATTTTCCCACGCTTTCCCGGCATCCATCGCATATGTTTTCATGCTGCGGGAAGAGAAAGCCGCCTCGATTACCCTTGAAATGGTCCGGCCGCTTCTTTCCTGTTCGCTGATCCAGCTTATTTTCCCGCTCACTGCATCCAGGAAATCCCCCTGCACTTCCGGATCCGGAGCAGCCAGCAGAGGCATATCAGCCGCGAAAAAAACAGTCCTCTGTTTTTCTATTGCAGCTTCCGTTTCCAGTATTACGGCATAATCCAGGGCAATCATCTTTTCCTGCTCTTCGCAGCTGTTTTTCATATTCCGGATTTCGGTCTGGAAATTCGCCAGCTTCATTGCCCCCGCACTGAGCTTCTCCGTCACCCCGGCACTTTCCTCCAGTTCCTCCACGTATCCCGGGTTCGCTTTCCTGTAAGCCTCCACTTCCCTGTGCCGCATATTATATTCTGTTTTTAATGCTGCCGCCTGCTGTTCGCGTTTCCGTATGGAATTACGCAGGCACTGGATGTATTTCCACTTTTCACTGACAGCCAGGTAAGCATCCATCCGCTTCTCCATGTCCCGGGCTTCTTCTTCGCTTTTCACAGGCTTTTTCGCCCGCAGGATCCCATATTCCAGCCCTTCCAGCATCCAGCGGCATGCTTTCATATTTCCGGCCTGGATACAGCTTCCAAGTCCCTGCAGGAGTTCTTCCAGTTTCCGGTCCGTCTCCGGGGTGTCGAAACTGCTTAACCTGCCAAGTTCCTCTTTCAGCGGCTCCAGCCGGCGGCGGATTTCCTGAACCTCTTCCGGTTTTAACAGCGATTTCTCACCCTCCTGGATCTGGATCCCGTTCACTTTTGCCAGGAGCGCCTGTCTGTGCCCGCGCACTTCAGCCACAGTTTTTTCCTCCTCCTGCTTCTTTTCCGGAGCCGGTTCTTTTGCATCAGACCCGGCCAGCCACATCCAGATTGCCTGGAACGTTTCCCTTATCCATCCCATATTCCTTTCCCATCCTTTCTTCTGGCAGACCAGCTGTTTCAATGCTTTACCCGGCATGATTCAGCCAGGATCCCCAAACAGTCTTACAATGCACCAGAGGACCAGTCCTGTTACAGCAGACGGGAGGATGCTCATAATCCCCGCAAGGCCTGCATAGATAAGAAATTCCGCAAAATAATAAGAAAGCGTAGCCCCTTCCTCCGGTGCCGGCAGGATATCCACCCGTCCGATGAACATCCCGGCAACATACAGAATACTGCTTGCAGCGCATATCATTGTAAAATTCTGGAAATAATGGTCATCATACCCGTACCAGCAGATGCGGAAAACAAGCAGAAGCACCAGTGTCAGGTTCACTCCCGCCGCCACCATCCGGATCCGGTGCGCCCTCTCATCCGCGCTGCCAAGGAGCACCCACCACACCAGGACAGAAGCTGCGGCCAGCACCAGAATCACAACGGCCAGAATCCTGGTGAAACGCCCTGCCCTGTAAAAAAATGGCAGATGGATATGAATATCATTCTGGTCTTTCTTCAATTTTCTCCCCTCCCTTCCCTGCATCCGTGGCCGCTGCCTGGCCGGCTGGCAGCGGCGGGAGGTTCCGCAGGATCCGGTGCTGTTCCCGGATGGGATCATCGAACCAGTCGAGCGAAAAGACCCACAGCAGGTTCCAGCCCCTGTCCCGGAGCAGTTCCATCTGTCCGGCCTCCCTGTCCTGCACAGATAAATTCCTGCAGTACTGGCTGGTATCAAGGATCAGGCCAAGCACATAGCGGTCCGGATCGGCCGGATCCCGGATCCCGATATCGACGCGGAACCTTCCTGTCCCGACAAGGGTATCACACTGGTAACCGCTCTCCCGCAGGAATCCACAGATTTTCATCCGGAACCCGTCTGTATCCGTTTCTTCCTCCGTCTGCACAGTTTCCGAGCCATTGCCCCGGGCGAACAGCAGGAAATCCCTGAAATCCCTGACGCCCCTCCCGCTGCCTGGAGTGATACGTATCTGCTCCGGATCCAGTGAAGTGAACAGAAGCATTTCATCCCGTGCCCGCGTAAGGGCAACATTCAGCCTTTTATGTCCTCCGGCCTGTGCCAGGGGGCCAAAGTTCATTGTCAGCCTTCCTTTTGCATCCGGGCCGTAGCCGGTCGAAAACAGGATCACATCCCTCTCATCCCCCTGTACGCATTCCAGGTTCCGGATAAACAGGGGTTCCCCTTTTTCTTCCATGTTCCCAAGCGCCTGTTCCAGCTGATGGTTTCCCGCAGCCTCTTCTTCAAGCAGGGAAAGCAACAGCGCCTTCTGGTGAATGTTAAACGTGATGATCCCATACGTCCTTCTGTCACCGGAAAGAAGCTTTTCCGCAAGATAAGCGATGCAGGCTTCCGCCTCTGTTCTGTTTGTCATGCTGTGCCCCCTGTCGTAAACGCCCCGGACGTTCCGGAAATGCACCCTTAGCCTGCGGTCTGCGGATGGGAAGGTCATCATCTTCCCCCCGTAATACCGTCCGTTTGGGAAGGATATCAGGCTTTCATGCGTACTCCTGTAATGCCATTGCAGGTAATGGTTCGGAAGCGAAAGTGCCAGTGCTTCCTTCAGGATACTTTCCTGGTCTGCGTCAAGCGGGTTATCGTCCACATCTCCCTCCGCTGCCGCATCAAAGAACGAGGTGGGAGGCATCTGGTTCGGATCCCCTGCAATAATGACCTGTTTTGTCCGGGCAATCAGTCCCAGTGCAGCCGGGGTCTGGATCTGGGAAGCTTCGTCAAAAATCACTGCATCCGCCTTCCAGCCCGGCCCCAGATAAAGTGCCGCAGATGCCGGGGACAGGATCATACAGGGGGCAAGGACAGGGATCAGATCCGGCAGGAGATCCATCATGGAACGGATGCTCATGCCTTTCCCGCCGCTCTGTATCATCCGGTTCAGGCTGGTCATCTGGGTTTTTATCTTCCCGGGGCCATGTGCAAGCGCTTCATGCGCCCGTTCTGCCAGCCGTCCCCTTATTTTCCTCGCAGAAGCCTCATAATATTTCCCCATGGTTTCCCGATAGCGCGCAGCCAGGTCTTCAAACTGAAAACCAGAAAAGCTCCGGATATCTTTATCCGCGCTGTACAAACGCTGAAGCAGGGCATGGCAGCAGGCGGCACGGAACGACGGAAACAGGCCGTCATGTGGAAGTCCGGATTCATACAGCCGGATAAAGGGTGACAGCTGTAATTCTTCGCACCGCCTGCGTACGGCCAGATACCCGCTCCATTCCTTTAAGTCATCAAGGCCTTCCTGCCACCGGCTGGCTGCCGCAAGTGCCTCTTCAAGCGTCTCCCCTCCCTGGTGCCAGAGGGCAGGTACCGGTGCGGCAGCCGCAAGTTTCCGGCTGGCCGCCTCAAGAGTCTTTACCTGGCTGGCGAAAAACTGCAGGCCGTCATCTGACCGGCTGTCCATCCCTGCGGCAAATTCCGCCAGTTCTTCCTCTGACTGGAACGCTTTTTCCAGAAGGGCAAGGATCGTGGCAGCAGTCTCCAGGGTAAACTCCCCGTCCGCTTCAATCGATGGCAGCACCGCCCGGATTTTCTGTACCTGCGTCTCCTGTTTTTTTACCAGGCATGCCATTTCCAGAAATTTCGTGATTTTTCCGTCATTCCACTTTTCAGCTTCCTCCCCAAGGAAGGAAAGCAGTTTCCCACGCAGCGCTGCGTGCTGCCGCCGGAAGCGCAGATCCAGCATCCCTTTCTTCCACTGTTCCAGCATTTTCTCCAGCGGAAGCGTAAAAAATCTTTCCCGGTATGGTTCCCTGCAGTGGCCAAGGATCGCATCCCTGCGCTGCTGATACTGTCCTGCCAGGATCCACTGTTTCAGGGCTGTCAGCGGCCAGGACTGGGAACGCAGGGCTGCCGGAAGCTTCTGCAGGAGCTTTTCTTTCACTTCCTCTGATCTGAGCTTTCTGGAAGCCATCTCCAGTCCCTCATAAGTGGTATCCCCCGTCTCGAAGCCTGCTGACATTTCGAGGTTTTTTATCTGGGCAGCCAGGCTCTGCAGCGCATCCTGATATGCCTCCAGTGCCGGCCGGATATCCCCTGCCATGGACGGGTAATATTCATAGGTTCCCCAGTCACTCAGCGGATGCCCGTACGGGTGCCCGGTGTGCCGGCCGGCCTCCGTCAGTTCATGCAGGGCTTCTTCATATTCGTGCATTTTTTCTTTTGCAAGGGTATCCACAAAATCCTCTTCCAGCGAAAACGGGGGCAGGTATTCTTCCACCAGCAGATACTCTGAAAGCAGCTCACAGGCACTGCTCCCATACAGCCGCGCACCATGCAGCAGATGATCCATCCGTTCCAGTTCAGCGGCGGCATCCGTAAGCTCCTGCCGGATTATATCATAGCCCCCATCTGCCTGCGTTTCAGCTTCTGCAGCCTCTTTTGCCTCCCGCATCTGTTCCAGGAAGGATTCCTTACGGCTGGAAGGAGTAAGATACAGGCAGAAAGGTGTCAGTGAAATTTGGGAAAGCCTGTCATACACCACATTCATCGCCGGGGCTTTTTCGGCTGAAAAGATTACTCTTTTTCCGGCATATATAAGGCCGCTGACCATATCCGCAATCACCTGGGTTTTTCCGGTCCCGGGAGGGCCATGCATAACACAGGACTCCCCTCCGAGTGCCGCCGCAATGGCTTCTTTCTGCGATGCATCTGCCGGCAGGGGCAGGACAAGCTCTGACAGTCTGGAAGGCTTTGCGTCCTTATTCAGATCTTCCGGCAGTTCGCCTGTTAAAAGCCCACGGATAAACGGGTGTTTCTGATACTCGTCCATATTCTCATTCAGGTCCTTCCAGAGGACAGACCTGCTGAATTCGAAAATGCCAAGTACAGCATTCTCAAAAACATCCAGGTCTGGTTCCAGGGCCAGGGCGTCCCTTAAATACGGAAGGCACTTTCTGAAGTCCGGCTGTCCGTCAGAATCAGAAACATGTGCCAGATGAAGGCCTTTCTGTTTTCTCAGGAACTCAAATACAGCTTCATTGTACTGTATGGCTCCCTCTGGCCGGATACGGAAGGAACGCCCTTCTTTGATAAGCATTGCCGGGGCCAGGATCAGCGGGGCATAATGGGGCTGTTTTTTCCTGCCATCCATCCAGCGGATCATTCCGAATGCCAGGCAGAGTGCACCCGAGCCGGTCTGGTCCCTGGTTTCAGTATCTTCCTTCCGCATGGCTGAGAGCAGCCTGGCAGATGCCCCATCTTCCAGGTCTGTATGCACGGTATCCTGTCCCAGGCTTGCAAGGATCACGTCCTGGCAGGCCCTTGCGCCGGACATCCGTTCAAAAAGTTCGGCGCTCCGGGAGGAAGCTTCAAAATCTTCCGGCCGGCCCGTAATACGGAGGGTTCTTCCGTTCTTTCCGAACTTGTCATAAAGCTGCCAGCATCTGTTTTCCGCCGTGAGAACAGGCACAGCCTTTGAGGAACCGGAAGACAGGGACAGGTTCAGAAGCGGCGACCGCGCCGAGAGATCCAGCAGTCTGTTTATCCATTTTTCCTTTTTCCCGGCTGCAGTATACCCTGGCATCTGCCGTTCTTCCGGTACGGGATACGAAAAATCTCCCGCAGGTACCCGGCGGCCAGCCTCCTCCTGCAGTACGGCCATCTGCCGCCCAGTCAGGAGGGAAGGCATGGGCGTCACCCCTGCTTTCCTGCTCCTGCTGATATCTGCCGCACGGAAATAATCGATTTTTTCATACAGATGCGCCTCAGCCGATGCTGCCGCAGCCTGAAAGCCGCAGATATATTTCCCCCGTGAAGCACAGGTGGCCTCAAAGAGGATGATATCGCGGTTTCCTTCCCCGCATTTCTTCCGGAAAAAGGACGGGTCCGTACTGACCGGCTGGTCAAGAATCCCTTTTTCATTCAGCCACAGGCCGCATATCGCATGGCTTTCCAGCCTGTCCGTCTTCAGGCTGATCACGAACGGGTGCAGGCCCATTGCCTCAAGGCATGAGGCAAAAAGCAGGCTGAATTCAATGCAGTTTCCTGCATGCTCACTAAGCATATCGCCAGCCATCCGGATTCTCTGATAGCCCGGAAGATAGGTTGGCCTGGAAGAAATATACGCAATCTTCTGTTCCGCAACTGCCCTGAACAGGCAGGACGCGTACTGTATTACTTTTTCTTTCGATCCGCCCTGGTAAGCCGAGATCGAATATCCGTTTCCTGATTCTGCCAGGAGTTCGGAGACCCTTGAAAGGATGCCGGGGATAAGCGGGTGATTCGGTGTCACGTAGGCTGCGATCTGGTAGAAATCTTTTTCCCAATGGCTCAGAAGATCCAGGGTCTGGAAGGGAATCGTGATGCTTTTTTCTGCCAGTATTTTTTCACCATCACGCATCTGTACCTGCACGGTGCCATCTGCCGCCTCTGTAAAAGCAAGGAGCGGCTCCGGGGTCCATGTAAAAACCGGGTCTGCTATTTTCTTTGTTTCCCCCGGCTCCAGGGAAATGCTTTCCGTATATTCTTGAAAAACTGCCGGGCTGGCAGTAATACGCAGCTCTCCCGCTGCCGGTTCCCTGCCTGTGTTTCTGACTGTAAGGTGTTCTACAAACGGCTTTGCGTTAAGATGGGCTGCATATTGAAAAATCGCCGGAAGAGTGAAATGAATCTGAACTGCCATTATAAAGTCCCCCTTTCTGGGTCTGTCCTGCTGTTTCAGTATCTGCCTGGAAAACCGGCGGGGAACCCCTGTACCACTCCCCGCCTGCGGCAAGCACAAGCCAGGCACACTGCCTCTCATCAAGTACGATACCGGCATGCCAGGAGCCTTCACATTTTGGGGTTTCCACCGAAATGCGGCGTATCTGTTCGTTCACGCCTGTCCTCCCGCCCGTCCGGATAATTACAGAAACCTCCAGGATATCCGTGCCGGTGTGTTTTGTCCGGGCAAACTCCTGCCCCAGCCAGACCACTTCCCCATCCGCAAGAATACCTAAGTCAGCCAGGTCCGTCCTTTTTTCCTCCGGCGTTATCCTTCCGTTTTCCATCCTGTAAGTGTAATAAAGGATGCCTGTCTGGACTCCGCAAAGTGTCTGGTGCTGGGAACCGCGATCTTTCCAGACAGGGTTTTTCCTGTTCCCGTCTTTTGCGCAGAGGACATTATCCATGAATTCCAGCACAGGCTCCAGTTCGTCCTCTTCCAGGTTTCCCCACCATCTGCCATCTCCACTGGCAGCAGTTTCTCCGGAAATGCCTCTTTTCCGCCCCAGGCAGCCTGCCTTTTCGAATTTTTCAGCCACCATGATATCCACACTGCTGTTTCCCAGGGCAATGAAAGAAAACGCCCTGGCCGCCGCTTCCAGGAGTTCCAGATCCTGTTCTTTTTCCGCCAGTTCCATATCATCAAGCAGATCACGCAGCTGTGTCTCTCCTTCTGCCATACTTTCCAGGATATGGCAGCCAGGGACAGAAAAAAGTTCCATAAGTGCTTCCAGAAGCATATCAGCCAGCGCCTCTGTTCTTTCTGCATCCAGGCTGTATGCCCATTCCAGTTTTCCGTGAAGCATGCGGCCGATTTTTTCCCTGCCATTTTTGCCAGGCATATGGAAAGATCCTGGCATAAACCGTGCAAGGAATTCATAAGGCAGAAAATTTTTCTCCGCAGCCCGTTTCCGAATTTCGCTGATTCCCGGAAAAATCCCATCCACCCAGGAGCGGTCACCTATAAGGAAATCCAGTGTTCCTGCGGCATCAGGAGTATCCTGCAAAAAAATCACCTGTTTCCCGCATTGCATATCTTTCTGCCTGGCGCTCAGCGCATACAGTTCTGCTTCCAGTCCTGGAGTGTATTCTGACAGCATCCTGGCCGGGATCACGAATGCCCTGTTTTTTTCCTTCCTGCTTCAGCAGCTGGATCATCAGGCGGAGCAGATGTTCCGGGGAAACCAGAAACTCCGTAACCTGGCCAGCCTCATGCATGGTTCTTCTCACCCTTTTTTCCATATCGGATGAGAGAAGCGCTTCCAGCGACTCCTGGTCACGCACCTGCAGCCGCAGACGGGGTCCCTCCCGCACATGCACAGGCCAGCTGCTTTTCTTTTTGGAGCCGTTCCGGCATGCGAAAAACACTTCATCCCAGCCCTTTTTTTTCATCTGGTAATGGAGATAGCCGGGCATATCCAGCTTCCGCAGGCTGCCATTGTCAGCCAGGCATATGCTTTCATCCGGGTCATAAAGCATAAAATGAAACAGACTCATAACTGTCACCTCCCCGTATCAATGGACAAACACTGTTTTCAGCAGAAGGATGTATTCCTTTTCCCGGAGATACAAAGCTGCAAGTTCCATCACTTTCGCTGTTTCATGCAGAGGAAGTACATCAAGATACTCTTTTATGATCTTCTCATACACAGCTGCATCCGGGCAGAAACTGAGGCTCCCCCTGAGTACCAGATAGGAATTAAGGGATACTTCAAGGGACAGAAGCTCCTCGTCTGCCATCATTCCGGTTCGAAATTTTAACAATGTCCTCACCCTCCGCTTCTCGACATTCATCTGGGTTTCCTGTTATATTTTGCTGCAGCGGAATATCAATTTCAATCCTCATTATTCCGGCTGTTTTCATGAAAGTTTCGCAGCAATCATGACAGACATGCAGGGCAAAATTCCGTTTAAAAGAAAGGTGGAACGCCTGAAAGACAAATTGTTTTCAGAATCATCCGATTTTTCCTTGCAAACCATACAGGGAATAACGTAAAATGAATTCAATTACGACGAAGGAGGAAATTCCAATGGCACGGAAAGAAAAAGAATCCGGAAATATGTCTCTGGGAAGTAAATCAAGACAGGCCGATAAAAACAGTGCCAGGATTCTGGCTGCCAGAATGCTCTCTGAAACCCCGCTGACAGGCTGCCGCCGGAAGCAGGAGGATGGGAGTTGGCGGATGGATCTGCTTCTGGCAGGCCCCGGTCTGGTACATGACGCCCTTTTTTCAATGCTTTTGTCCTGTGCAGAAATGCTGGACACACGCCTCGTCATCCGTATGGTTCTTCCGTCCGCTGAAGAAGCCCTGCGGCGTTACGTTCAAGACTGGCCCCTTTTCCCGAAAGCTGTAAGCCTGTTCCTGCAGGACAGCCCGGCTAAGGACAATAGAGGAAACCCGCTCTCCCTGGACTGCAATGTAACAGATGAACCTTTCGCGGAAGTCCGCTTTTACACATCCAATCCCGGCGAAGGCATAGAAAGCCTTATCCGCCAGATGGAAGCTTCAGAGGATATAAGCTGGATATGCCTTGCCAGTGACGATGGGGAGCAGAACCGCATGGAAGCATACTCCCTGGCTGCTTCCGGAGTATGCCCGGCAGGCTGCCGCATTGATTTCTATGATGGCAGCCCATGCACCCGGCAGGACAAAAGCTTCTGGAATGGCACCTATGCCCAGGCAAAGCTCCTGCATAAGTACTATACACGTACATGGAATGAACGGGCCACAAACGCAGAGATCCTGAAGGATTTCCAGTCCTCATCCTATAACATCCAGTCTTCCCTGTGCAGTGTCCTTTCCATTCCCTATAAGCTGGTTTCCGTCGGGATCAGCAGTACCGGGGAGAAAGCTGCGGCAGAATTTTACCAGCGTATCCTTTCCCCAGGCGTTCCGCAGCAGGGTCTGAATCATCTGATCCATCTTGAACACAGGCGCTGGATCCTGTTTCTAATGACGGAAGGGTATGACCTGCCGGCCCGGGAACAGATCCGGCAGTATGCCTTCCATGGGGAAAATGACCAGCGGGACAAAAAGAATAAGCTTCATCCGTTTTTATGCGACAGCAGCCCGGATCAGGGAATCCGGCTCGGACAGCTTGACAGACAATCCTGGGAAAGATCCCAGACATTCTCTGATTTCGAATCACAGGGCATTCCTCTTGACAGGCTGGACAGCATGTCCCTGTGGCTCCACCAGGAATGCAGTGCCCGCACCCGCAGCCTCAGCCTCCAGACTGGCAGTCTGAAAGATGCTTTTACTGCCCTGAAGCGGGAACTGCACCAGGAAGGTTATGGGGCATCCGCATTCGAGATGACCGAAACGCTCCAGTCCGTCGCACAGAGAATGCTGGATAATGAATACCATATTAACCAGCTCTGGCATATGGCCTGCCGCAGGCTGGATGATGCCGTAAGCACCCACAAAAAAGCAGATCCGCTCCACCTGGAAGGGACATCTTCTGCGTTCGGAAACCTGAAAAACCTTATGAGCGTTGTAGAAGAAAGGAACCTGTATCACGATTATAAGGCAAGCGACCTTACATTAATTGAAGTAATCCCGCTCCTGCTGACCGCGTCTGATCCGATCCGGAAGATCCATAAGCCAGTCGGAAGCGAGGGATGGCAGAATATTATATCTTCCCTCCTGATTGAACCTCAGGAGCTTATTCTGTATTCCGATTTTCCCGAAAAACTTGGGGAAGACATCCCCACGCTGAAAAAATTCATGCAGGACAGGGGCCTTGATGTGAAAATCAGCATAAAAGAAACTTCTGCCCTGCGGGACATGAAAGTCCCGTGGAATGCCGTAAAAAGCGTGATCGATGTGACCGGAATCTCTGCCATGCAGGCATTTGAAATTTCCCAGTCACCGAACCTTTCTTTCATTCCGGTGATCGCGTTCAGGGGCGGTATGCTGCACAGCCTGCGCGGGAACTCCGGAGCAGAATATTACAGTACCGTCAGCCGGCATCTTTCCGTAACGGAAACCTTTCGCCTGAACCATGCCTGTCCATACTCGGACGAGAGCCAGAATTACATACTTGGACTGGGCAATTCCTATTCCAGGATCTGGTACGTATATTCCAGGCATACCTCCTACGAATGGCATGTCCTGTGCCAGTTCCTTGCCCATATTGAGGGAGAACATTATTGGAAACTGGAAGACATTTCTTCTCCCAGGAAGGAGGAAAACAGGAATTTTGGCAATATCCCCGGGCGTCAGCTCACAGACGCAAAAATAGATACCGTCCTGCGGGAACTCCATACCAGGCGGCTCATCGGACAATACAGCGTGCCCTCAGACGGCCAGATCGGGCCTGTGACAATCCGCTCGAAGTATCCCGGAATCTTTGAAGCGGTAGAAAAAATGCTGAGCCTTTGCAAGAAAGAAGCCTGGTATCATACCTTCCTGCTTCTCGATACGGTGCGCGATCCAATGACTGGAAAGCCATCCGGGAAAAAAGAATTATACATTTACGACGATACACTGCTTGTTAACTGCAGTTTTTCAGAAGAAAGCCTGCGAAAAACACTGTCCGGTGCTTCCTCCGATCCTTTTTCCAGCAGGGCTGCTGATAACTGCGGCATCATAAAAAATCTGCTGCAGGATCTCCTGGCCCAGACGTCAACCACGAAAAGTGATGGCGCACCTATGGTAATCCAGCCCGTAAGCGGTACAGAAATTATCACGCCGAAAGCCTCCAGCCCGGGAGAACAGGCTGCATGCTTTACTTACGTCAGCCGGTCCGTAAAAGAGTGCCTGATGAAGGAAGGAAATGTGCTGGAGGCATACACCTACTATTCCATCCAGCGGAACGTCCTCGTAGACGACCTGAAGCTGAATGTTGCTTTTGTCTGGGATGCTGAATCCGGTTCGGAAGCCCTCCTGCCGGAAGCCGTCACAAACGAAATTGACCTGGTGTTTACCAGAAACCTTCAGACCTATTTTGTTTCCTGCAAACAGTCAAAACCGGAGACCCGTTTCCTGGAAGAGATAAAAATCATGGCAGAAAATTTCGGAATCGATCCGAAAGCGATCCTTATCTGTTCTAACTGGGATACGAGCCGTAAATCCGTCGAAAGGGATCCCGGCACGCAGAGACGGAACAGGCTGGTCTCCGAGCGGGCTAAGAAAACGGGGGTTTATTACATTGACCGTGGGATGATTGGCGATACGTACAATGAATTCAAGGAAAACCGGCTTGGGAAATACATCCAGAATATTATTGATGGGAAAGCAGACTGGGATAAGATATAAAAGCTGCAAAAAGCGGGGTGAATTCTGGTTTCACCCCGCGTCTGCGTTCTATATATAACCGGCCTTCTTCCTCCACCTTCATCCAGTATCGGCTTGCCTGAATTTAACAGACATCTTCAGTATTGCTCACCATCCGCTTTTCAGCTGATTATCCCCAAAGCTGTCCTGGATGACAAGCGCAAAAAACTCAAAAAAGTCCTTATAACTGCTCGCCTTAATTTTTACCAGATCTTTTCCATTGTATAATACTACTCTTGAAGCCCTGTCAGCTGGATCCGGTGACAATATCCCCATCCGAAATTCACATCCATGCATTTTCCGTACGATACTCCTGCCCAGTTTCTGAAGCTCTTTTTCATTCAGACTGGTAACCATCAGAATATATGGTATTTTCTGCTGTATTCCCACCAATGTATACCTTCTGGCCTGTTTCTGGAGTTCCTGTATTGCGAACCCGGCTGCAGCCTTTATATTCCTTTCCCCTCCTGTCTTCAGGTTTAATTCTTCTTCTTTCCACGCCCTCGCCGGCATCCATCCCTTTACCGATTCCGGCACTTCACTGAACGTAATTACCGAAAGATCCGTTTCTTCCGAAATCTTCGGGTCAGCACAGATATCCTGAACAAAGGAATGGAAGGCAGCCTGAAACTGCCTGACCGTCCCGCCTGTCATATAATCCGATGTATCAGCCAGGACGGCAACAGCCTTATGAGGAGAATAAACACCGACAATCTCAGTAAATAATGTACCACACTCTGGCCTTGTATTGTTTCTGACAATTTTTTCTTTCATCATTTTCCCTTTCCGGATATAATCCTTTGTGTTACGCTGAGCTGGCGGCTTTCGCCGCCAGGTTCTCAGTCATCATCCTTGAAGATATTGTGGAAAACATACAGCGTTGCGATATCTGAGGGACTTACACCGGTTAAGGTTACAGCTGCAATAACGATAACAGCTATGGTGCCAAGGACAGGGATGATGAAAGCCTCAGCAATAAAGGTACCTATCGCTATCAGTGCCTTTCCCACGCCCCATATGACTATCCCGGCTGCTGCCACGCAGACAGGGATCAGAACCGTTGCAAGAAGCTGCAGGGCCATAGCATGCAGTACCTCTGCCGCCCCAAACTTCACCAGGCTGCCAATGAACCAGAATGCACCCAGCAGGCATGCCGCGAAAATAAAAACCGGATAATCCTCTTCAAACTGCCTGGTTCCGTATGTGCTGTAAAGCCTGCCAGCGGCAACCGCTGCAAGCAGCATCGTACAGACAAAGCAGTATAAAAAAAAGAAATGTTTTACATAATACGAATTCTCTTCATATCTCTTCCGTCTTCTTCTTCTCCGTCTTCTGCTCATCATTTTCTCCTTTCTGTTTCCGTTCTTCCTGTGCTTCAGCCGGGAGGACAGCCCGTCTTATCCTTTCCGCCCCCTTATGTATTTTCCCTTGCTCCATCAAGTATACAGGATCTGTCATTTGGATTACACACGAGAATCCGGGTTATTTTCATGAAAGTTTCGCAGCTGCTGTCCAGCCAGGTCCATATTTCGGCCCTGTTTATTCCTTGCTGCGGTCAGCGCGGCCATTGAATCAGCATGCTATGAAAGTTTCATGAAACAAAGGGTCAAAACTCCAATAGAATTTTCCTCCAGGTTCCTGTATCCTGTTCCCTGCAAGGCCAGTAAAACACAGTTACAGGAAAAGGAGCCATCCGGACCAGAAGGGCTGTCCACCCAGGCAATCAGGCAGATTTTTGTCTGCCTGCCACCTTAAAACATCTGCTTCTGCAGGAAAATGCAGCAAAAAAAGGGATTATGTCCCGCAGGAAGCGGGATATCCCACCCGAAATC
The DNA here is from genome assembly GCA_021202635.1 of Lachnospiraceae bacterium. GTDB lineage: Bacteria > Bacillota > Clostridia > Lachnospirales > Lachnospiraceae > Choladousia. The sequence goes on from JAJQCQ010000079.1 coordinate 22,508, forward strand.
ATCTGTATGTACCCGCCAGTCCGGCGGTGAAAGGAGACCATCATGAAAAGGAACAGATTGTTCAATGCCTTTTTGGCTATCCTCGCAACATTTACCATGATATCACAGTTCGGCATCACAGCATTTGCGGCATCCGTATCATGGCCGAGCATATCCAGCAGCTCCTATCTGGAGATTACCGCAATAGAGAAAATCAATGTTTACCAGGATAAAAACTGTAAGAAACGCGGCTCAAGCAGCCCGTTAATATCTTACAATGCATATATTTCCCCTGACGATGTCTGCAAAATAACCGGCCTTTATACCAGCAGTTCTTCCGTAATTGTCACATATCCACTTGATTCAGGTGGTACGCGTACTGGATACTGCAAGCTTTCCGATATCTTCGATAAGACCTCCCTTTCATCGAAGTTTACTGCTAAGGGATCCGTAAAGACCTATTCGAACATTGCCTGCTCAATACCATACGGATCCGTGGCAAAAGGGGACAGTGTGTGGCTTGTTTATACGAAGGGCAGCTATACCTATATCATTTATACAGCAAAATCCGGCAAGCGCGCTTATAAGGCCGGCTTCATTAAAACCACCGACCTGAAAACACTGAACCCGGTCTCAGCGACCAGCGTGAAACTGAGTTCCTCATCCTTTACCCTCACAGAAATCGGGGCGACAAAGACGCTGACTGCGACACTCTCACCGTCAAACAGCACCGATTCAGTAACGTGGAAGTCCAGTAACACGAGTGTAGCCACAGTCTCTTCCAGCGGGAAGGTAACCGCAGCAGGCAATGGGACAGCTACCATAACAGCTACAGCTACGAGCGGCAAGAAAGCAACCTGCACAGTCAAAGTGAGTGCTTCCCAGCTTGTATCCGCAAGCGAAATCACTGCTGCCGCAAAAACATACGGTATAAAATCCGGGTCAGATGCGTACAAAGCACTCCAGTCCATCAATACGAAATACGCATCGTATTCGCAGCTTTATTCCAATAAAACCGGCACGATTATATTCCTTTTCGAAGGTGTGAACGGGTCTACCTCCGCAAACAACCGCTCAAACGCAATGTGTGTTGTCTTGAAGAACGGGAAGATCAAGTATATCAGCCTGAACTGCTCAACCATACCTGACTACCCCTTCAGTCCTTCTAAAAATGAAGGAACCGCCATGCCGACTGTAGAAGCAGGGATTTATTCCTTCACCACCACCAACCACAAAAGCACCTATGCCGCTTTGAACATCACGAATGCTAAGGTGCTGCGGTTCACCAGCAAGACGAAATATTACAGCAGTACGTCAGCAGCCATCAATGTCCATCGGCGCTCCAGTTCCGGGATCTCTTCCAGTTCAAACAGCTGGGTAAACAGCGCCGGCTGCATCCTGGTCGGCAAGTACAGCAAAGATTTTGCAGATTATCTGAACTTCTGTAAAGCAGTCGGAATCTTAAAGAGCTCTTCAACATCCCTTACACGTTACACATCCTCAGTGAGCGGCAAAATCGTCATTGACAGGACATATGCAAAAACGTACCTTACCAATATAGGGTATCCCTCCTCGGCAATCTCTTCCGGGCTGATGTGATATCACAGCAGGTATCTGAAACAGGCTGCGCGAAATGCGCAGCCTTGGCATTTTATCATGCGAGGAAAAGAAAATGGACAACAAGACAAGAAACTCAGATACGGAACAGGACATAAATGGCAATATCCTCATATACGGCGGGAGTGATTCTGATAAGGCAAAACTCATCGAGTCGAAGCTTTTAAAAACAGATTCCTCCAGTCTCGTTGTTCCTGCTCCAAAAAGGCGCTTTATAAACCAGTACAGGCCGGTTTTCAGCGGACGCCAGTATCAGACAGCAGAGATTAATTTTGCCTCCCCGGGCAGCGGAAATAGTACGCACGGGTATGATCCTCTCCAGCACATCCGGTCCTATCCGGATATCCGGTTCCTGGCAGAACTGCTGATGGCAGAGGCGGTGCCAGTGCATACGAAGGCAGGAACCTCTTACTGTGGCATAAATGAAATGGCTGCAATATCACTGCATTGCGCGGAAATCAGCTATATCCTTGCCACTATCGATCATGCATCCTACGCAGACGTAATTGCCTTCCATGAACAGATGCTCATGGAAGATGACGGCAGACTGCTTTCATTCGAAAACAGGATCCAAAATCTGCCTGGGACGCCTGCCCAGGAGCATCTGGCATCTTTTGCAAAAAACTGCTGGTATACGTACAGCCTGCTGCCCAGAAAGCAGGCTTCCCGCGTCCTCAGCCTGTTAAACAGAGCCATAGAAACGTTTGACCCGGACTTCCGGGAAATGATTGCAGGCAGTAAAAAGCCGTTCGATTTCAAAAAGCTGGGCAGCAGAAAAACCATCCTCTTTGTCACAGTCCCTGTGAAACCTGCAGCATACACGAGGATGTTTTACGGCATGCTGTTTAAAGAAACATCTGGAAACAGTGAAAAACAGCCAGGCCCGGTTCCCGTTGAAATCTTATATGATTTCAATACAGGCGGTCCGATCCTGTATCTGCCGGAGTTCATGCATGCACTGGATTCTATCATGCTGTTCACACAGTCGGAAAAACAGCTGGAAGAATTTTATGGATTTTCTGGTGCTGAACAGATCCTCAGCTGCTGCGATACACATATACATCTGTGACGCACACCAGCCACAATAAAAACAGATACGACAGAAAGGAATGCTATTCATGAATAATCCATGCCAGGCCTGTAATGACCATCCCGTATGCAAAGAACGCCAGGAAGCTGTACGCCACCTCCTAATGGAAGCCGATATGATCGTTATAAATTTTCATGTAAACAAGATTCTCTCAGACGCATCCGACATGGAGAAAATAAATGGCCATATCCGGCACTTTCTTCAAGTGTGCGATGTTTCTCCCACTTTTCCAGACACCAAAGTGTGTCTGTTAAAAGAACTTCTTCAGATATCGGACCAGGTTCCACCCGCTGACATTCTTGAAATGGTATACCGGTATTCCGAATACCTCAGGCCTGATCCGATACCGCCTATATATATTTCTCTATAGAATTAATTATCGAGGGCTTTCACAAAGGAGATACTCAACATTTTTACGAAGGTACAGATCTCAATGTCAGAGAAATATGCAAGGAACTGGATGCATTAATGTAGTCAGACATCTTCCTTTAAATAAAAATAGCAGCCTCGAATGAAGTCACTTCCCTGGCCGCTATTTTTTCATATAGTCCATTTTTCTTATCGAAACGATAACACAATACGGTCCATTACGCAAGAGAATCCCTGCCTTGATTCTGTACAGCATTCTACCAGGCTCACCACATCTGCAATTTTATTAGCCAAATAAACTATGTCTATCATTGCACTTTAGTTACTCTGACTGTAGAAAAAACAATAAACGTTCCTGCTGTGTGTTTTGTGCCCCTGCAGCCAGGGATAATCTGATGCGCTCAGTCAAGTGTAACAGTATTCTTTGCACTCCATGCGCTGTAACATGTCGTCCCGTTTAATATGGCGTATGCGCGGACACGTACATAATACGTTGTTCCAGGTGTAAGATTCTTTAAGGTCTTGCTGTTTCCCGTCACTGTGACAGTCCTGTTGCTCGAAAAATCCCTGACGGTGGAATACTGGACCTCATATCCAGACGCCCCGGAAACTGTTTTAAATGTCAGTTTAATGCTGGCTGACGATTTTATCTTTACCTTCTTGATCTTCGCATTGGAAAGACGTACGATGCTCTCTTCTTTTCCGGATCCTGTTATGCTGCCCGATACCGGGACGACCTTATATGTATATGTGCTGCCAGCACTCACGGTTTTGTCCGTGCAGTTCGTCTTGCTTGTTGCTTTAATCCGTTTGTAAGAACCAGACCCGGTTTTACGGTACACATAATACTGTGCTGCGCCGGAAACAGACTGCCATTTTATTTTAATCCCGTCAGCAGTATTTGTCATGCTGGAGATCTTACAGGTGCCAAGTGTCTTTGCTGTCGCGCTCTTGACGGACTCAGTTCCGGAAGAGGAACTGATACTGCTGATACCGTCAACCGTCACGGTTTTTGTTCCATCCAACGCTGCCGTCTTCGTGCTCTTGTTTGTTGTCTTTGCAACTTCCATTACCCAGTAATGATATCCATTGTAGTACACATGTGCAATCCCGATTGCGTTTGCACTGGTGCTCAGCATCAGCCTGCGGTGGCCCTGCCCGGAATAATCTTTATCTGCTTCCAGCCAGCCCGCAAAAGCCCGTTCTGCGGAAGCCTGCCCTTTGGCGATGTTCTCGCCGCAGGTGCTGCAGACGAATCCATATTCCGTATATGCCGTGAAGCAGGAATTTCCGTTCGGTCTGGTGTGGGAGAAGGATACAGCGATCTCAGCGGCTCGCTGCATTGCGACCTGTTCAAGATCATAATCATAAGTCAGTGCGCTTAAGCCTGACCGGGTAGTTTTTGTTGTGTTATCCGAATTCCAGTACCAGGCATCACTGCCCTGCCGGAACTCGTTTACCATAGCGAGGATGGACCTTGCTTCCGTCTGCCCGTAAGTGACGGTAATATCTGCCTGTGCTGCAGATGCGCTGGCCGCCCTGAATGTGAGGAAGATGACTGTGATTAATATTGTTGTGATCGTTTTTTTCATGGTGGATACCCCTTTCTCTGTCGTTTGCAGTTTCTTTCTGCTCCATTTGTTAATTAAGACTCGGACAGTTCGGAAAAAGTTTTAAGGTTTTTAAAAAAATCAAAATTATTTTTCCGGCCTGGTTTTCTATGTTACAGCTGCAGGAAACTGAATGCCTGGGTTCCTGCAGTCCGAATGCTGATGGATGCAGGGATAATAGTTCACATTAACTTCCACAGCTTCTTTCGTCTGTCAAAAACAATATGGTTGATTTTTTGGGGAAGTCAAAAAGATTATACGAAGACTTTTTTGCCAAAAGCAGACATGAAACAGCATACCATCGTCGTTGGTGTGCCATGTTTTTTACCGGATGACGATCTTTTGCTGCGTTATCCGTGTTCCTTTACCATGTATCAGCGTACCTACGATTGAACACTTTACTTTCGGCTTTCATCAATTGCGCACCATGACAATCAGCAAAATCATCAAAAAAAATAACAGGTGATGAATAAATTTATTGACTATTTTCACACCTTCCATTAAGATTATTGTGTAACCTGCAATTCAATAAGGAAAAATCACAATGAACGGAGGAAGAGCTATGAAAAAGAAACTGTTGTTATTTATAGCATCTGCAATGCTAATCACAGCACCTGCTTCTTTATCATCTGCAAGTGATACGGTCATTATAGCCGAAGATATCATAACTGCAGAAGAAGAAACCGATACGTCTGCTGCTGATGAAACACAAACTATAGCTGGCGAAACAGATATAGATGAAGAAACAGAATATGTACAGACTGACGGTGAAGCTTTTATTATGGACATAGAAGAAGCAGATGATCCGGCAGATGAACCTTCTGCCGCCAGCGTTGTTGCAAGCGGCTATTGCGGAGAAGGAACACATTTGGAATGGATCACATGGTCGTTGGACACCGACGGTACCTTAACAATAGCAAGAGCATCTGTATTTTCAGGGAACTCTGTAGGATCTGGCTATTACCTGATGGAAAGTTATACTACGAACACGGCCGATGACTACAGCCCCTGGTATGAATATAAAAGTTCTATCAAAACAGTGGTTATAGAATACGGGGTCGAGAATATCGGATCCTATGCATTTGTAGGATGCAGTAATCTGACAAGTGTATCCATTGCAAACAGTGTGCTTACTATTGGCAACGGGGCCTTTTATGGATGCAGCCAGTTGCCCAGCATTTCCATCCCAGAAAGTGTGCAGGCAATAAATGCCTATGCATTCTATCGGTGCGAATCTTTTACAGATATTACAATTCCAGATGGCGTGACTGAAATTGGCAATGGTGCGTTTGAAAGATGCTCGTCTTTGACATGCGTTACAATACCAAATAGTGTTATCAGTATAGGAATGGGTGTTTTTGGCGGCGATTATAAGCTTACTGATATTTATTATAAAGGTTCAGAGTCAGACTGGAACTCCCTCATAAAAAGATATAGATCAGAGTATACCGACTTTACAATCCACTTTTTATCGTCATCAATTACAATAGAAGAAATCACAGATACGCTTTACGTGGGCGATGAATTTGCAATTGGGGCCACTCTTACATGTGAGGAATCTTTCGAGTCCGCAGTACCTCTGACCTGGGAAGTGAACAATGATTCTGGGCTGGAACTTGGCTCTTCTTCCATTAATTACCTGACAGATGGCAAAACAGCCATCGTGAGCTTAAAAGCTGCCGTTTTAAAACCTGGAACATATACGATAACGGTTACAACCAGCGACGGGGCAAGTGACTCAATTACAATAGAAACCCTGATTGACTTTGATATCCCTGGTGATGAATGGAATTTCCGGAACTATGATGTGGATTCAGTGCCTTTGTCAGCCACAGACAAACTTGCTTTATTCCAGGAATTAGGATATTCCGAAACCGCATATTGGAATAGTATTATTAATCAGTATCATGGGGGCCAATGCTTTGGGATGGCCGTTATTTCCAGCCTGGTAGCACAAGATGAACTATCACTTAGTCTCCTTTCATCAACTGCCACCCGGTTATATGATGTGCCATTCAGCGATACAAGCAAATCTGTTATCGGTTATTACTATCTGGAACAGTTTACAGATACTTTCAGGTCAGCAATGTATTCTTTCCTTGATCTGTCAATACAGGAACAATTTCAATCAATTATGGGAATGACAGAACCCTTTGTAATTCTCATTACGGATCAGACTGTTGAGGATTCATTTTCTTATCATACAATATTGGGATACGGGGTTGAAGAAGGAACATGGACATATCATGGAACAACATATAGCTCCAGAATTCTTATTTATGATTCAAATAATTACACCCCAGGGACTATAGACGAAAGCAGATTTTTGTATTTTAACAGTTCGGCAGGGACATGGGAGATTCCGCATTATGTGGACACTGAAAATATCTATACATCAAAGAATTCTGGTGCATATATTGTACTTGCCTCTTCTGACACAGAATTGCTAAATACGTTTGATCTGGCCAAGAACAAGGATACTGCATATATGCTGATCCAGCAGGTGGAAGATGGGACGATCGTGATAGACGAAAAGAAAATCACCAGGACAGGTATCATAGATTCTTCCCTGATAACCATGGCAAGCGACAGCAGCAGTTCTTCCGGAAATATGATCATAGCCGATATTAACAACGCAACAGAATATGGATATGTTTCCTCAAGTGGCAGCCAGGCGCTGGAAGCCAGTGTACTCTACAATGGAGTATATTTATCTGCAACCGCTGATTCGTTTGATTCCATCACTTTTGATGTAAGTAATAATATGACCCTTCAGGGTGCAGATGGGGAATTTACGCTGGGGATAACAGCTGACGAAAGCCCCATCGATTTCCATGAAATTTATATTGAAGGTGAAAACGCTGAAACAATCAGTATACAGTTAACAGATGACGGCATCCAGCTGGCAGGCAGCGACTTATCAAGCCTTACTATTAAAGCTGCTGACGATGAAGCCACAGAAACAATATCTGTTTCCACAGATGAAGACAGTATACTGATTTCTGAAAATACGAACCATTCTTTAACAGCTTACGTTGACGCAGATGGAAATGGAACCTACGAAACGGCTCTTCTGGATGATAAGGATTCAGGAACCCTCATGCAGGATACAAATGGGAACTGGTGCTACTACTCAAATGGGGAGTTTGATACAAGTTTCAATGGAATTGCAGAGTTCAACGGAGGCAGTTTCTTTGTAGCAAACGGTGTTCTCTGCAGCGATGCGAACGGCCTGAACCTCTACGATGGAAAATGGTATTTTCTGGCTTACGGGCAGGTACAGACGCAGTATACCGGGCTGGCACTTTATGATAACGAATGGTTCTACATTAAAGACGGTGTTCTTGACACCACGATAAACGGGCTTATCCCATACGATAGAGAACAGTTTCTTGTTGCTGAAGGGCACCTGCTTCTTTCCTATAACGGCCTCTGGCTGAATGCAGCAGAAATTGGCGGAGACAACAACTGGTACTTCATCGCGGCCGGTATGGTACAGAACGTCTCCCAGATTGTAATGTATGATGGGGCATTCTTCGTAGTGGAGGATGGAATCTTAGATACCAGTTATAATGGGACAATTGAGTACAATGGCGCTGTCTTTCGTGTCACGAATGGGCAGCTATATGAACAGACTGCTTAATTGCGCAGAAACGAGCCGGCCCAGATAAGGCCGGCTCGTTGATCAGAAGGAAGGTGAACAAACGGTCGATACAAATCGAACCATACCTTGCTTCCAGCCACCAAGCTACTGCTCTCGGTTGCCCTGTTTTTTCACTGCCATGCTTAACATTCGCTCAAAAGATTCTGTAAACCTTGCATCGTCCTCCTGCGTGCGCTTTGCCGGGCCCTTTAAATGATTCTTGCCTTTGCTCCTTCGAGCCTTCTTATTCAGGTGACGTTCCATCAGCATCTGGTCGATGTTCACATCCGTATACCACCGCCCGCTTTGATGAATTGCATAGCCACCCTTTCCCAGTGCCATTGCAGCCAATCCATAATCCTGCGTTACTGCAATATCTCCGTTGCCGTATTGATTAACAAGGACAAAATCCACTGCGTCAGCCCCGGCACCAATGATCTGAATCTCACTGTAATCAGATTCTAACACATGATTGGTATCACACAAAAGTGTAACTGGAATACTATGTTTTTCAGCTATTCCCTCCACAATCCGAACCACCGGACAAGCATCCGCATCAACCAATATTTTCATAAACATTCCATCCGATCTATCATGCCTGGTTTTGGTTCCCTTCATTCTCTTTCATCTGTCTCTCAATCCACGCCATCAGAACATCCACAACATACTTCTGCTGCTCTTCTGACAACTCTTTTCCTTTTGGTATCCTGTGCCATTTTTCCAGGCATCCGCGGCAGCAGCATCCGGTCGCGTGCTGCGCAATAAAAACAGGATGTCCTCTCATCGGAGTCTGCTTTCCATCATTTTTTGGTTCTGCGGGAGCCAGTCTCTGACGGATAAAATCGCAGGCATGTGAGCGAATCGTATCCATTCCCTTATTCCTGACATATGCGACATCGACCGGTTTCAAAGAAAAGCTGCTGCGGAATTTGGAACGCGACAGCCGGTCAAATAAGTCAACAAACGGCTCTGCAAATCTATCTGAACCAGTATCTGAGACGATATCTGAAACCCCACCCGAATATCTATCTGAAAATATGGCCTTAGAATTATCGGATTGTCTCCCATAAGGTGCTATCTGCTCGGCCGCCATTGACAGGTCTTCTGTATCCTGATTATCCTGATCGTAACCGTAAGACCCAGCGGCATCTTTTTGCGTCATTCCTGCTGTGACAGCTTCTTTCCATCCGTTCGCAATCCGTTCCGCGAGTTTTGTGTTTCTGGATGTTGTCGTTTCGTTGTGCGCAGCATAGGCAACCGCTTTTTTCTCCCCAATCAGCACAAGTATCTTTTTTGCACGTGTCACGCCAGTATACAGCAGGTTCCGCTGCAGCATCACATAGTGGCTCATGGTAAATGGCATAACCACAATCGGGTATTCCGACCCCTGCGCTTTATGAATGGTCGTCGCATAGGCAAGAGTCAGCTCATCCAGCTCCGTCACGTCATAGGTAATGCGCCGCCCATCAAAATCCACAGCCAGATCATTTTCTTCCATATCCACGTTCACAATAATCCCGATATCCCCATTAAACACTTCCTTGTCGTAATTATTGCGTTGCTGCATCACCTTATCATGAATCCGGTACTGTGTGCCTCCGCGTTTCAAGAAAATTGTTCCTGGATTCAAAGCTTCCTGCAAAACCTGATTCAGATTCGCCGCTCCGCAAATACCACGCTGCATTGGTGTCAGAACCTGAATGTCCGAAAAAGCATCTGCATGATAATAAGATGGTAAATTTTTCGTACAATATTTCACAAGCAGATCGACCACTTCTTCGTTAGTCTCTCTCGATGCAAAAAAGAAATCCGCATCCCGTCCGCCGCGCAGATCCGGCATCTCGCCTTTATTAATCCGATGCGCGTTCATAATAATCCGGCTTCCCTGTGCCTGCCGGAAAATACGGGTGAGCCGGACAACCGGTATGCTTCCGGACGCTATGATATCCTTCAGAACGTTCCCGGCACCTACACTTGGAAGCTGATCCGTATCACCGACCAGTATCAGCGTCATTTCTTCCGGAAGTGCTTTCAGAAGATTGTACATGAGCATAACATCGATCATCGAGCACTCATCCAGAATCAGGACGTCGCCCTCTAACGGATTCTCTTCATTTTTCTGATATCCTTCCGGTGGTTTGTATTCCAGCAGGCGGTGAATGGTCTTCGCTTCCATTCCAGTCGCTTCTGACATCCGCTTCGCTGCGCGTCCGGTCGGAGCTGCAAGGATGACTCTACAGCCTGCTTTCCGGTAAGCAGAGATAATCCCCAGTGTCGTCGTTGTCTTGCCTGTGCCCGGCCCGCCGGTTAATACCATCACTTTTGATGTAATTGCCTCACGAATCGCCTGCAGCTGAATCTCATCATAGCGAATCCCGGAATACAATTCAATCTCCCGCATAACCTTTTCTACATCCAACACTACACGGCGTTCGCCACTCATCAATCGAATCAGACGCTTCGCGCAGCCAGTCTCTGAAAAATAGAATGGCGGCAGATAAATCGCATCTTCATCTTTAATCACATCAGAAGTACGCAGCATTTCATCCAGCGTCATCTCCAGCTCCGGGGCTTCCACATCAAGTAAACCGACTGCAGCTTCAATCAGCTGCTCTCGGACCGCATAGCAATCCCCGCTTTCTGACAATTTATTGAGCGTATACATAATACCGCTGCGCAACCGGATAAAACGGTCTTTTTCTATTCCCAGTTTCGTTGCAATTGTATCCGCTGTTTTAAAACCGATTCCCCATATATCATCCGCCAGCTTATACGGATTCTCTTCGACAATTTTAATGCTTTCATTCCCATAGGTGCGGTAAATTTTCGCAGCGTGAGCGGTGCTGACATCATTGCTTTGAAGGAATAGCATGATATTTTTAATCTCCTTCTGCTCCTGCCAGCTTTTCCTGACCTGGTTCACACGCTTCTGCCCAATACCAGCCACCTCAAGGAGACGATCTGGTTCCGTCTCGATAATATCCAGCGTATTCTTGCCGAACTGCTGAACAATCCGCTTTGCAAATTTGGGGCCAACTCCCTTAATCAAGCCGCTCCCCAGGTATTTTTCAATCCCATAAGTCGTCGCTGGAAGCGTCTCTTCCCACTTTTCGGCAGAAAACTGCCTTCCGTATTTACCGTCGATCTTCCACTGCCCCTGCATAGACAAAACCGAGCCAACATGGACATCCAGCATATTTCCGACCACCGTCACCAGGTCACTGTAGCCTTTTGCGCGGCATTTGATCACAGAAAAGCCGTTTTCCGTATTCTGATATGTAATTCTTTCAACCACACAACGAAGATTATCCATTCATTGCCACCTTGTCTCAATGATCTTATTTAAAACCGAATCACCTCTGGTTCATGGCTGAACGATGAAATCGTCGCTACAGCATCCTTAAAATAATACACTGCTGTATTCCCTTCTGGGCCAGTCGTATACATTTCTTTCAGATTCGGATATGCATCCAGCATAGATTCCTGCGCTTCCACTCGTTCATCCAATACCAATGTTCCGCAAAGACGAATCCATTCCCCCTTTGACATTGCACAGATTTCTGCTTTCGGATTTGCCACAATCTGCTTCGCCACATCCTTGTTTTTTCCTGTCTGAATATAGAGTTTGCCATCATAAATGTGAATTGTGCCAAACGGTCTGACTCTCGCCTGATCGCCGTCAACTGTCGCCAGATAATACGTACCCGCAGCTTTCAAAAATTCATATACTTTCTGCATTCTTATAGCCTCGCTTTCTTCCATTGCATATATAAACTTTGGTAACTTGTTTCCCTTTGTAATTTCGAGAGCCAAAACATCTTACCATAAAAAACAGGCAGCTTCAACAAAGGGAGCCGCTATTTAGAAATTTTATATTTCAGACATACTTTGGTCAAATTTCAATGATAGAAATTAGATATACGTTGGACTTATTCCAGCGTCTTTTCATAACTCACGCCTGGCAGCCCCCACACGCTGCCAGGCACTCCCTCGGGTCACAATCAATAATCTATATTCTAATTAAGTTGCCACTCTATGCAAACTTCAGATAGAGTTGCAAAAATTCTCATATAAAACAAAAAAAAGCGGCGCAACCACTCAGGTAGCACCGCAGGAAAAAGGAAAACAACATCGACAGCTTATCCGCTATCTTATCCATTACTCGATGGCAATATACTTATTTTCTTCGACAACAGGCTGCTGCACTTTCTTCGGCACGGTCAGGATCAGCGTACCGTTCTCGAACTTCGCCTTGATGTCTTCCTGTTTTACATCTTCGCCTACGTAGAATGATCTGCTGAAGGAACCCACATAACGCTCACGGCGTACATATTTGCCACTGTTATCCTTCTGGTCATTGTTTGTATTCGCAGAGGCCTGGATTGTCAGATATCCATCCTTCAGCTCAGCCCTGACATCCTCCTTCTTGATACCCGGAAGGTTCATCGTCAGCTCATAATCGCTATCGCTCTCTTTCACATCCGTCCGCATCAGGTCTGTCTGCCCTCTGGATGCGCTTGTGCGGTAAAACGGCTCATTAAAGAAATCATCAAAAAACTCATCCCACAAATTTTCTCTGTAAATACTCGGTCTCAACATAGGTCATCTCTCCTTTTATCATTCACAACAATTTTGTTATTATTTTCTTGGAACCGGATTCAAAATGGAATCTGACTTATCTTTCCATCTCTCTTCCTTTGTTCTATGAGAGTTATAACACCAATTGTTAGCAATGTCAATAGGCGAGTGCTAATTTTGTGTGAACAATCTGTGATTTATCTGATTATTTGCAAACTTTACAGTTTTTGCCGCAACGGACAAGCCGAGTGAGTAACTTTCTCTGCAAGCTTCTCATACCCCATGTCCCTCAGATAATCCTGCAGAATGGGAACGGACTGCGTGGACTCCGGTCCAATGATCAGCTCTGCAATGGCTTCATCCATCCGGGTATCCGCAATCTGACATAGTTTCTGCAGATCCACCGGATAATACTTCTTAATGCGTTCGTTTGAAATATGATATCTTGGCTGAACGTTGAAAAAGCCCTGTTCAAATGGAGAAACAACCAGCCGCACTTCTTTTTCGCTCTGGAAGGATGGATGCTTGAAAGCTGCAGAAGCCGCCCAGGCATGATTCAATGCTGCCCGGATCGCCGGTGATGTGTCCCAGGGAGCTTTGTGGCGCCGGATCAGGCGATATAAAATTTCGACCAGTTCGTGCTCCCCTACATCATCCCGATAGAACACCGTCTGAAGGGACAGAGGATCAACCGCCATCTTTTTCAGCAAGTCATACCGAAACGCAATACAGACCCCACGACCATGATTTGCGTACCGTTCCCACTGTGCGGCATCGTCCCTAAAGCAGGAAAAACAGGCTGCATATGCAGAATAAACGAATTCCTTGTCCTTTTCTGCCGAAAAGAGCTTTTCCGTCCAATTTGCTCTGATCACATCCCCTTCTTCCCGGAAACGGTCTGCAACCGCCCTGCAGAGACGGTTCATAAAAAATGTCATTTCTGAAGCATCGTTCATATTCAAAACATTGTTCAGGCGAAGCTCTGCATTGCTCAGGATTCCGTCCAGAGCGCCAAAATCCGTATAATGATAGAGTGTATCTATTCTTCCAGCTTGTCCCATATCCCCGCTCTCCTTAAAAACTGGCAGCAGCTTCCTCACTTCCGTTCCAGCCGTGATATTTTTCTCCCCTGGCTATATCCGTCGGGACATTACAATTATTTCTCTCTATCTTAAAATATATTTTTCGTTTTGTCCAATCCCAGCCAGCCCTTCCTGATCCAACACATAAACCTTCCGATAAGCGCACTGCACCCATCCTTCCCGTTCAAATGCCTTCAGCACCTGGCTGACCGTCGGCCTTGACATTCCCAGGCACATGGCAATCTCCTCGTGGGAATATGGCAGGCAGTGTTCCGTAATATCCTTATCCGGATTATCTGTATCCGTTTCCTCCAGCAGAAAAGAAGCAATCTTTTGGTAACGGTTCATGAAACGGCATGAATGGAGTGCATACGACAAATGGTTCATCGTCCCTGAGCAATGCTGCAGCACTTTCATCAGTATCTCTGGATTTCGGCAAAGACAGGGAATCAGCTGATCGATTGTGCAGCAAATCAGGTCCACATCCGTCACTGCCTTCACTGTAGTGGGACGCACGCTCTTGCTTTGAAATGAGGATTCCCCAAAAAGACGTCCCTTCTCGACAATCTCTACCGTCAGTTCCTCACCTTCCGGAGTTGTCAGCAAGACACGCACCCGTCCGCTCCGGATAATGCACAGTGTGTTGGCCGCGTCTCCCTCCAGATAGATTACTTCATTCCGCGCAATATAACGCTGATATCCGGCTTTCGAAAGTTTCTCCATTTCTTCGTTTGTAAATTTAACTGTTTTCATCTGTTTTTCTCCCAAAATTTCATCTGTAATACAGTCAGCATAACACAATCCGTCCTATAATACAAGAAAGAATGTAACTGTAAAGAAACTGGACAGTTACGAAAGAAATTTTCAGGAGGGACATACATGAAGATCATTGCCTATGAAGTCCGGGAAGATGAAAGAGAACATTTTGATCGCTTTGCCAAAGAGTATGGCACAGAGCTGGTTCTGACAGAACAAGTTCCAACGCCAGAAAATGCTTTTCTCGTTTCGGGATGTGACGGTGTCACAATACTCGGTCAGGGAAAAATTGGTTCGATCCTTTTGGATGAATACAAGCGTCTGGGCATTCGGTGCCTCAGTACCCGCACAATCGGATACGACCATATAGACATTACCCACGCCAAAAAGATCGGCCTGCCTGTATGCAACGCCTTTTATGATCCGAACGGCGTAGCGGAATATAGCGTCATGCTGATGCTTCTGTGCCTTCGCCACTATAAAGCAGCATTATGGCGCGCACAGGTCAATGATTATTCCCTCCAGGGGCTTTATGGCCGGGAATTGCGGAATCTTACCGTCGGAATTCTGGGAACAGGCCGTATTGGAACACAGGCAGCGAAAATTCTTTCCGGATTTGGCTGCAGGATACTGGGCTTCGACCATCATATAGGCAAAGCTTCTGAATGGCTCACCTACACCGATTTAGATACACTTTATCAGGAAAGTGATATCATTACCATCCATCTGAGCCTGAATGACCAAACACGCCATATGATAAACAGCAATTCCATTGCCAGGATGAAGGACAACGTAATCCTGATCAACTGTGCGAGAGGCACACTGATGGATACAGATGCCCTGATCGCAGGGATCGAGCAAAAGAAAATTGGCGGACTCGGGCTTGACTGTTTCGAGCATGAAGAAGGTATTTACCATCTGGATCGCCGCGACGATATCATCAGCAATCGCTCCATGGCATACCTGCGGCAGTTTCCAAACGTTGTCATGACGCAGCATATGGCTTTTTACACAGATGCTGCCGTCTCCAACATGGTCCGGTGCGGTATAGGAGGGATCTGCTCAGTCATCACAACCGGTACCTACCAGACACTCTTGTAATTCATTGCAGTGTACAACGACAGAGAATGACCTTAGGAAAAAAACAAAGGAACAGCGGATAACTCAGACTTCCAGCTGTTCCTTTGATTTTCTGCCTCATTCAGTTTTCCATGCTTTCCTGTCACGGATGGCAAATCACCCTGCTATCGATTCATTGATTATATTCGCAAGAAATCACAAAGGCACAGCAGCCAATCATCAACAAATTTCCTGTCAGCATCTGACGGATCTTTGCATCATATTCTGAGAACATCAGGCTTCCTCCCTGCCGCAGTCATAGTGCTGGCGGCTGTCATACCCATCTTCTTTAAAATCAGAATTCAGAAATTCGATCTCTGTCGGCGTGATTTTGATAAGGTTCATGGTAAACGGCAGTTTTTTCAGCGCATCAACCGGGACTTTCTTCCTTTCAGCCGCATGGATATATTCTTCAGAAAACGGCTCCACGATTTCAGCTTTACCTGAAACCTGCAATCCCTTCAATTTGCCAAATCCATCATACCGGTCATAAATGGCGAGACAGACAGATTTATTACCCTCCAGGCCGACAAATTTCTGCCCACCTTCCGAGAACATCCAGAATGCGCCATCATACCAGGTATACTCGATGGGCGTGCAGCGGATGAAGCTGCCGCTTCCGGTTGCGAGCGCGCAGGTATTATTAGCCTGAATGTAGTTTTCAATAACCGGCCATAGCTGATTCGCAGGCATTTTTTTTGAAACCGCATCTTTCTCAATCCAATGATTTGCTGCTACTTTGTATTCTTCATGAGTCATATGTCATTGTATCCTCCTTTGCTGCCTTGTTCCGCATCCAGTTTCAATTTTTTCAGTTGTTCCATCAGCAACTTCCGATAGTTTGGATCCGCGCTCACCATCCTGGCATTTAGAAACTTTGCTTTTCACTTATTCTTGATTCTCCTTCTCTTTATAAAATTACTATTTCCAGATTTTATAGCCATTCGTCCGCTTCGTATCTGCCTGTAAATCATGTCATCCGATTCAGCGGTACAAACATTTCCTTTACTTCTTCGCTACCACCCACAGGATCCTGCCTTTATAAATGCATTCGATACCGGATCGTTTCCCCCATTTCTGCGGTAGTCTTTGATTTCTCAAAGATGTCAGGACTGTTCTCCGCACCCTCGTTGCATCTGATGTAATCTGATACGAGCAAAAAGATTTTAACCCGTCTGATACTTCCATGTCAAGCAGAATCAGAACTATAGCAGGATCGTACTGCAAAGCAGAAAAGCTGCTCAGCAGCACAAGGCATCACCGATACCCATCTGATCCAGAAGCTTCTGCTGCGCATCGCTGATTCTGGAAACAGCCTTCTCCTTTTCCAGATAAATCAGATAAATACTTTTTAACGGTTCCAGATCCTCCAGAGTAATGCCGTGCATTTTACAAATCCACCAGTTCAACATACCCGCCTGATCGTCAAACTGACAATGAAACTCTCCCTCCTGTCTTATCTCCTTTTCTTTCCGGAGGTAAGTTTCCGGTGAACACTTTGCAATTATAATAGAAAGAATATCTTCCCATTCATCCCCAAGGGGTGCTTTCCATTCATCGGGGCAAAGTATCTGGACTGCTTTTGAAAAGCCATATTCCTTTACCTCAATTCCTGTAAGACTGACTTTTTTCCAGCTGCTTTCAATTACGCCTTCCGGAGTAATGACGCCAATATAAGTATCCACCGGCTGCGGATACTTTTTTCCTGGCACACGTTTGGATGTTCTCTTGTAGAGATAATAAGCATCCCCTTTTTTTCTTTATTGTAGTTCCTCTTGTCCGGTACGCCTGAACCCAGTCCGGATACTTCTTTTCTGTTACTGGCATAATAACCCCCTTCCGTATAGGCGAAGTATACCTATACTATGTAGATATTATACCTCTACAGTACAAAAAATGTCGATGATTTCTTAATTTCCCCTTCAAGTTACTGATAGAAGTAGTTTTATCTTCCCGATATCTGCGTTCACTGTGCATCCTCCCAATATGTTTCCGCATCCTCATACCCATCAAAATCATCATAATGGTCATAATAGAATTCCTCTGGGTCATCATAATCCGACGCATTATATTCATCCTTACTGGAACTGCTGCTTTTCGAACTGCTCCTTGAACTGGACGATGAACTTCCGGAAGAAACCTTATCACGGTTATCCCAGACCTGGATCACCTTCCCCTGCACACACCGTGCCGTAAATATTGTCTTATTTCCACTTTTAAAATCATACAGGTTTGCAGTATACGCCTGCCCGCTGATCATTTCTGTATTGTGGCGCACGGTTGAAGAAGGCTCTCCCAAAGAGGTTTTACTGATGTACGTCTCTGACATTCCCACATAGGGAACCTTTTTACTCAGGCTTTCCAAGAAGGATTTTTCTTTTGCCGCAGCTTGTTCTTCCTGTTCCTTTTTCTTCTGCTCCTCCGCTTCTGATTCCGCTATCGCCTGTTCTTCCAGATACACCTCATATTCGGCAGTAACCTGCTCCTTGTAGGATTCCAGTTTCTCCTGTATTTCTGCGCTTACATTTTGCAATTCCAGAGAATTCACCGTGGAATAAGCGGTGGCAATGTCGTCGCCGTCATAGCTCATATGAGACTGACAAAGAGCAAGCAGTTCTTGCGTTTCCAGGTCAGAATAAACTTTTTCGCCTATCTGTTCTAAGAGTTCTTCCGCTTCTCCGTATAATTCCCGCTCAATGAGTTCCTCTGCCTCCTGATATGTGGCTCTTACTTCCGCCTCTCGCTGACGTTCATTCATCCAGGCCGCCACAAATAACGCAGCCACAAGTAAAACCCCACAGAACAGGATGCTCCTTTTTAGATTTTTCGTCCTTTTCAGCTTTTTCTTCATCCGTTCCTCCCACCATCATTTCTTATAATGATTCATCTCACCAAACAGGCCACAATGGCTATATCCGGTCTTATGCCCTTTCGAGTCATAATGATTAAAATCGCTGATCACACCCGGATCGGTTCTGCCGACCTTTTTCCCATGATTATCCTTATGAGTCATTCCACCATTCCAGTTTGGTGTACTGCTTCCTACTTTATGACCTTTCGCATCATAGTTATTCATACCGCCAAACAGGCCAGGCCTGCTCTCGCCAATCTTCTTGCCCTTAGAATCATAATGATTTACCGTACCAAAAACTCCTACTCTGCTGTATCCTTCTTTTTTTCTCATAACTGATCTCCTCTCATTTTTTTGTCTTATCATCCAGTTTTCAAACTCTGATCTCTCTTGGCAAGCCAGGGTAAAGGCTACTGCCCATCTGTTGTTATTCTGCATCGTTTTAGCATATTTCAAAGTACTGACACACCAGACAGTGCTTACTGCAATGCCTGCCTCCGCGCAGCATCTTCCGAATCCAATATAACAACCGCAACGGTACCACTTCTTTTCTTCTGAATACCTTGAATTTCTTGATATAACTTACCTTATAATGGGTCCAAAAAAACAGGTCTTGCAAAAGAACCTTTGTCCGTCTATTTTCGTCCAACTTTCGCAATCAGAACGGATACACGATTCTTCCCGCCAGGCGCATCAAAGATGACCCGATTGGTGCAAGAACCAGCGTGCAGCACAAAACCACTCCAATCATGATAAACATCAAAGCCAGCGGTATGCCAACGCAAAGCACATAGCAGATTTTCAACATAACCAAAGTAAATTTAATAAACAGCCAGATCATAAGAAAAAGTATCAATAAAATTAGTATTGACATAACATCACCCCCTATCAAATCCGCATGTCCTGCAGTTTTCGTATCGCCATCTGCACCTGCTGCTTTGTTTCTTTCACTTTCCGCTTCGACTGTTCGATCTTGTTCTGAACCATCACGTCAGCAAAAATGTTATCGCAGAAGATGTCTATAAATTCCGTAACTCCATCAAATTTTACGGAAATTTCGCTGTAAAACTGAACATCCTCCAGTTCCCGACTGAATGCTCGAAGCTCCTTCTGAGCTTCTTCGAGGCACTCCTGTGCGTCACCGATTTTTGAATGCTTCATCATACTGCTGAACATTCCACCACCGAATATGTCCCATAAGCCAAATGCGCTGGCACTGTCCAGACATTTTTCTGTCTTGTTCAAAGCCGTAAGAGCACGGTTCCCTGCCACAATTGCCTCATCAATCTCTCTTCTCTGAGCATCATTCATTCCCATTGTTTTTCCCTTTCTCTGTTTGGTGGCAGATGTCCAAATATGAAAAAAAAGACTTCTGCCACAATATACGTTGTCGCAAAAGTCTTGTTTTTAATTCATCCCGTGCAGAAGAACTGTCCTGCATGATAGTCGGTGCGAAAGCCTGTCGGCCAACTACTCCCTTTTGATGAATCGAATTATAATACTTTGTTATTTTTTTGTCAATATGTTTTGTTGAAAATTTTTCGTTGAGCTGAATCCTTAACGCCAGTCCTGCATAATCTCCAGCATCTCAGCTTCGTAATCCCCGAACAAATCCTCGTTCCGGCCTCCATGCCGCAGATTAGTTTCCACTCCACGTCCTCCATCATCAAATTCCCAGATACAAGGAGAGCCTCGCCATTCCAAATTACGCTTTCGCGCAATGGCTCGGCCTGCGTCCATGATTTGCTTCGCAATTCACGGACAATATATATGGTAAACAAGGCCGCGATATTCAAAATTGATACTGCCGCATCCGTCTTCCCCCATAAATTTTCCTCTAAAAATATAGGACTTTCCTCTTAGAGAACAAGGAGGATTATGTGGATATCCACACAATCCTCCAATCGTTGAAATCAAGCATAATTCAGCGGCTTAGTCCTTATCCACATAGAATTTTCTTGACCTAATATACTTTCCCCAGAAGCGATTTAAGAACGCCAATACCTATGTACTGCCGTATAGGTCACTTCTTAAGGCCAGTCTTATTTGCTCGCAGAATAATATTCATTATAGAGGTTGACAAGGTTAGCCGCATTCTGCGCTTCTACTTCTGCTACATAAGTATCCCAGTCTGCATCTATATCTGCCTGTCCCATTGCAAATTTCAGTGTCCATGTATTGATTGTATCCTGCAATGGGGTAGCCCACAGATTAGCCATCTCTGAATCATCTTCGCTCATCGCAATCGCCGGGTCAACTTCACACAGATCCCTGTACTCATCCATCCGGTTATAATAATCTTGCAGTTCATCCGAGAAATTGCTGATCAAAAGCGCAAGGCTGCCGCTATACATGAAGTTCCCACAGCCATAGCCATACTCTAAGCGAAGGTCAACCTGGTCATCCGAAGTCTGGGCAATGGAAAGGCCTCCACAGTAATATTCATCCATAAGGGAATAATTCCCATCTTCATCAACTGTGTAATGTTCCCCTTCTACTCCCCACTTTGTCATCGTCAATGCGCTTTCAGAATACCAGAGCCAGTCAACAAAACGCATCAATTTTATAAATTCGTCTTCACTAAGCCCATCCAAAGCGGTAGAAGAAATACAAACACCGCACTCCAGACGGGACTTTTCAGTCTGGTAGTTACAATTGCCTTTTGGAATAACGATCTCATATACAGAGAAATTGCCTTCGCCAAGCTGAGATTCCAGTCCATCTATCTGTGTCGTATATGTCGTACCGTTGGTAGTGATCAGTGCGGTTTCACCACGGTAGAACTTTCCATCAGCAGTGTCGTCCTCCTGGCTCCATGTCTCCGGGTCAAGGATCCCCTCGCTCACAAGGCGCTGCACTGCCTTCATATATTCCTTATATTTATCGCTTGTAGCACTGAGGACAAATTCATCATTATCCCAGTCAAAATATAACCCGGCGGAGTTTGATGTGATCCCCCAGCCGCTGTAAATACCAAAGGAAGCTGCCATCAGGTTCAGCAGGCAGCCGCCCTGCCCATAGCCGGAAGTAGCGCCGCACCACCGGTCAGACCAGATATAATCAGACTCCCCGACTATCCCCCTGCTCTACCATATATGCTTTCACATCAATCAGGATATCTGTAAACTCATCCCATGTCCAGTTTTCTTCCAGGGCTGTTACATCGTAGCCTGCTGCCTCAAACAGGTCCGAGCGGATAAGGATTGAGTAATTCTGCAAAGCGGCCTCTTTTAAACCAGGCAGGCGGTAATATTTACCATCCTCCTGGAGGAGGGAATCAACTTCAGACTGCAGGTCATATTCCTCGATCATCCCTGTATAATTTGGCATATACTGGGTATACTCAGAAACCGGTACAATGCCTCCGCCTGTCACATAAGCGGTCTCACTATACATTTTCGGAATTATGTACGGTGCTGTACCTCCGGAAATTGCCAGCGTCACCTTATCAGAATAGCTTGCGTTATTTACAACAGTTATGTCCAGGTTAACATTGGTTTCCTTGGTAATCTCATTAAAAATACCACCTTCGCCATACCAGCTGTCCTTGATCGGATATGCGTCGTTGTCATTAAAGAACATCGTGTACGTCACCGGCTCATCCGAATAAAATTTCGTGCCGTAAGTATAGCCAAGGTCTGCATTGTAATAGCTGCCATCCCCGTTATCCGTATCTTCGCTTGCAAAAACGGACAACGGACTTATTGCGCCAGAGATAGCAACACCCATCATGCCTGCTGCGGAACCCTTCAAGAAATCTCTTCTGGATATTGTTTTCATTTTCAGTTACCTCCTTAAGTATAATTTGGGGAAATCATGTAAACATCAGCCTCCCGTCCGCACACAGTACACCATGTATAATTACATGATTCCATATTTAATGTATGCACCAGCCTTTTATAAAAAGGCAAATGGCCAACAAAACACTGGCTGTAGAAATTGTCTTTAAACTCTGCAAATTCCATCAATCCATTCAAACAGTTCAGGGAGGTCATAATCCCCATCATGCTTGATTTCCCATGGGATGCAATAATCCACCTGGTTTCCAGCCATCTGCAGCTTTATTGCAAGTATAGCAGAAACAGCAAGTGAGGTATCCCTGTCACATTCCCCATGGCGGATGCGCCAATACTTCGTTATTTTTGTGTCCGGGTCATCAATATAATACATTGGATTCATCATCTTTATAGCATCATACTCTGCTGTTATGCCTCCGCATACGCTGTGATCAGCGCTATATTGCGTAAAATGACAGCAGTCATGTTCTGCATCGCCAAAAAGGTCATTTTCATAATTATCCAAATCCAAACCATCAAATGCAGGCGGCAGCTTCATACGTGTAATATCACGCACAAATCCACCAAAATCTACAGATTCTACCCGGCCTTCACAGACTACCAGCCATTTCTTATCTTCAATATTTTCCCCGTTATCAAGCGCAGCTTGCGCTGATTCCTTAACCAGATCCTTTATGTATTCTTTAAAAGATCCTTCCCCGTCAGTTTCCAGCGTAAGTGCTTTGCCATCCAGGCCTTTAAGATTAAGAGAATTGACATAATCGGGGAATTGTGTCCTTTCTTCGCCCGAGACTTGTATCTGGAAATCGGATAATTTTCCTTCTTCATCTGAATATGTATGGTCCAGAACATTCAGACGCCGCCGGTAATAGCTATTCACCCCATAAAACTGCCACTCATAGGCGCTGTCTGCGTGGTCAAGGTTTGTAATCGGGCAGTAACAGGAAGCCGCAAGCACATCATCCCTTTCCACTGCAGCACCAAGTGCTTCCAGTTCCGATACATAATCCGGATGGTTGCCGGTCGCGCCCATCAAAGCGGAAAGGGCCCCGCCTGCGCTGGAACCACTTGTGATTATTTTGTCCTTATCCCCTGGGAATTTCTCCGCATAATGGCGAAGGAACCGCACAGCCGCTTTATAATCAACGATAGCAGCCGGCGCCTTCCCAATATTCATACCCTCAGAATCTTTTAAAGTACGTCCGCGCAATGCCGGAACCGCCACTACATACCCGTGATATAGTGCCTGGAATACCGTATTTGGCTCTATTATGCCATTTTTTTCGTGGCTGCCAGGTTCCACAATTTCCCCCGGGCGATAACCACCCACATAATTTGGCACAAAGACCGGGGCTGTGTCGGCCATATATCCATTCACACTCAAGTCCTCATAATAAGCCTCTGGTACATAGATATTCATCTGCTGGTATTGCGCACATACCGGCCGGTCGACATAAATGAGGTTTTTAAAACTCCTGTATCGAAGCGTTTTACCTGCTACAGAAACATTTTCAATTGTATAATTCGTCTGGTTAAACTTCATTGGTATCCCGCCTTCAAATCTTATAGGATAAACTCTAGCACTATTTGACTTTAAGGTCAATCATTCTTTGTACGTTTTTTACAATTTTTATTTTATTTTCAGAATTGTTCTTGGTTAAAATCGACATTTTCTTGCCATTTGTTGACTTAAACACATACTGTATTATGTTTTTTAAGCATTTGGATTGATGTTTTCCCGTATTGGCTCCCCGTCCCTGGTGCATCCACCCCACATTTTTCCTTATTTTCCAGGCATAACGCAAAAGCGCACACCCTTCTCCTTCATGAGTAACCCTATTGTCAATCTTTAGGATTTTGCGCGGGAATCCTCGGTTGTTCAAGTATGAAAGCATCTATTGGCCCAAATATCTGAACAAATCCAGTTCATATCAGATATACTCGGCACTGTTTACTTTCGAATTTGCCTGTTTTCTGTCAAAGAAGCTTGCCTTGATTAATCCTGGTAAATCATTCAAAATTGGCATCATTGCGCCGTACCGTGCACAAGCCGACTTGCTGGACAAACTTCTTTCATCCGAAGCGCTGCCAAAACAGGTCGAAGTGCAGGCAGGGACAATACACGGATTCCAGGGTGACGAGTGCGACATTATCTTAGCCGTTTTTAATACCCCGCCCTCGAT
Source organism: Lachnospiraceae bacterium (assembly GCA_021202635.1). Taxonomy (GTDB): domain Bacteria; phylum Bacillota; class Clostridia; order Lachnospirales; family Lachnospiraceae; genus Choladousia. Next base: position 47,182 of record JAJQCQ010000079.1, read on the forward strand.
TTCAAATAATCCGGGCATGTTCCTAAATAAGCGGAACATTATCAATGTTTCCATCAGCCGGGCAAGGGACTACTTGTTTATCATTATGCCGGACAACAACACGGAAAGAATTGATAATCTGAGGCTGGTAAAAAGGGTCGAACGAATCGCAAAGTCTTCTAATTGCTGTACTGAATATACTGCTTCGCAATTAGAGACACTCATGTTTGGCAGGTCAAACTACCTGGAAGAAAACACATTTTCAACTGGGCATCAAACCGTAAATGTATACGGGCTGCCAGAAAAATCTTACGAGGTACGTTCAGAAGATACTGCGGTGGATATTCAGATACATAAATATAGCTGGGCAATGCCACCAGGGAGAAAAAAACAAGATACAGGAAATGAGTTAATGGCAAAACAAGAACTGGATAATTCCATATATTCATACTAATAAAGAAGAAAACCCCGGCGCTATGTCCAGGGTTTTCCGAAAAAATTACATTCTTTTACCTGTTTTTTAGAGGGGACAGGTTAACCTGTCCTCCCCATTTCTTGTTAATAGTTCCGTTTTTTCCGGTAACATCCGCCAGCCAGCAGGAACGCGGCCGCTGCCAGAAGCAGGCTGAAGTACATTCCGACCGGCGTGTCATCGCCTGTCTTAACCGAGGCAGATTCCGTCTCCGTTTCAGATTCTGCCGGACTCTCGCTTTCGGTTTTTTCATCCTCGATTTTCTTGTTCGTGATTGTTGTTGTCGCAGTCATACTGGTTTCAAGGTTCAGTATTACGATTGCCCCATCCACGCTTACCTCATACGGAAAGCTTCCATTGTTTCCGACAGGTACACCGTTCTCATCAACCTCAGCCACATAAAGCGTTGCCGTCTCACCCGGTGCGACGCTGACCTTTACCACAGAGCTTGCTTCAGAATCTCCTCCCAGGTCAAGGGCTATGATATTCTGGTCAACTCTGTCTGAAAGTTCTGTGTACGAGTCATCCTCGAAAATGCCGACATAGAAGGTCTCGTTACTGTTCAGCGCCAGTCCGGCTGCATTCAGCAGTTTCTTTGTGACTGTCAGTTCCGCTTCTATCGAATATCCTCCATTCGGGATTGTCATATACTGGTTTTCGAAATACTTCGTCACATTACCGTCTTCATCTTCGACTACAACCTCATTTCCGTCACCGAATTCTACATAATACAGAGTCCCGTCTGCCAGCGCGCCGGCGAGGATCCTTACACCATCTTCGTCGCACTCAGCAATATAATACGTCCTGCCAAGGTCAAGCCCTGAGAAGGTTACTGTTGTTGCTGAAGCGTTAGCATAATAGAGTTCTTCCACCTCAGATACCCGGTCTGTACATTCTTCATCGGCATACAGTGCCACGTAGAACGTTTCCTCATCTGCAATCAGGCCGTAACCATCGTATGTCAGTTTCTTTGTTACAGAAATTGTTGCATTTTCACTGGTTACATAGGTTTCCTCTTCGGTGTCCGTTTCCGTTTCTGTGTCCGACTCAGACTCAGTATCTGTCTCCCTCTCAGAATTGGTTTCTGTATCTGCTTCCGTTTCAGTATCAGACTGTTTCTCAGAGTCTGTTTCCGTCTCCTTTGTTTAATGTATATCGTCCAGTCCAGTGGATCTGGTGATATCTTTTGCGTGAGTAAAATAAGTGCTGATTATGTTATATCAGGAACCGGAACTGTACGCGGTTACATAGTAGTAACAGGTGTCCCAGCTGGAAGATGGAAGATCGAGGTTCAGAAATCCCCCGCTTCCCTCACCTAATCCTTCGTAACCGTTTGTGTCTGTCAGCAGTCCGGAATAAACGTATACCGGCTCGGCTTCCTGGAAATATAAGATAGTTACTTCCGGTAAAGATACAGCCCCTGATGACATATTGACAGCGCTGACACGCATATGGTCGTCTTGCGCTGACAGGTTTATTTGGATATTTGCAGCAGCCGATTCATATATTGACTCAGAAACCGCCCATGAGCTGTTTGCGTAAGCGGCATCTTCCCCGTAATAATTCACAGCGTAGATGCAGGCAGTAGCACCGGCGCCAAGACAGGGGATGCAGGCAGACGAGGTCCCGATGGATTCATTCGAGTCATCGAGATAATCAACCGTCAGCCCCAGGAATATATCATAGGAATTTTCATTGGTCACTACGTAACCTGCGCACTGCTGTCCATCCGGCCCGATTAATGTATACATTTTCGAACAGGACACGCCGGAAGGCTCTGCCGTTGTTTCGCCTGCTGCAGCAACGGAAAAGGATCTGTACAGGTAAGAAGCAGTTTCTTCATAATAATTCGGTACGCTGATGAAGACCGTTTCACCGGGTTCCACGGAAGGAACAAATGAGGAGCCGCTTCCGATGTTCCCATATTCTGCGTCGCGGAACTCTATGTTCAGCCCGAGATTAACAGCTATAGAATTATAATTTGTGACCAGGTAGCCGATGCACTGCTGCCCGTCCGGGCCCGGCATGACGTACATGTCAGAAGCATCCAGCCCTGAAGTGACCGTTTTTTCTTCTATCGGTACATCCTGTGCCGCCAAGGCGGATATGTTTGTGGCCAAAGCCATGGAGAGTGCGAATGCCAGCATGGCTAATTTTGGGGTTCTTTTCATAGGTTTCTCCTTTTGTATTTTTTGTACCACCAGGCCTGGCGGTATCCTTCGTGTAAGCAGCGATTGCTTTGTAATTTCTGGAAATCCAACTGTTCCCGGCGTAATTATCCGGCATAATAAACTTCCCTGAACGGCTGGGTGGAACTATAGGATGTCGCGGCGGCGATCCATCCGGTTTTCCCGTTGGCCTGGACTTTGATTGCAAGCTTCCCGTTCTTATACGAAAAGGCTGAGACAGTGACTTTCGTCCCTGCTGTGATCGTAAAAGATTTGCTCTTTAAAGTAGCAGTCTTATATGCAGTCATACTCTTGTTCGCAGTGAGCGTCCTGCCGGAATTGGTTCCGGTGGATACTATTTTGCTGATGCTCATGGATGCTTTCTGGGCAAGGCTGCCTGACTCGTATTTAAACGTAAGATCACAGTATACGCCGCCCAGGGTGTAATTCATAAAATTCAAACGGATGACGATTTTTTCCCGCTGACGGACTGTGTTTCTGCAAATACGTAAGAATTATAATTCTGGAAAAGTTTCTGGATGTCATATACGATCTTGAATTTTCCGGAACCTTTTTTATATTGCAGGATATAGGTCACATGATACATATCCGCGTCAGCAGCTGCATCCAGAAACAGGTATGCTTTCCCGTTGCTTAAAGTGAGAATCTTTACGTCGAATTCATAGACGCCTATGGTGGTCTTCAGGGTATAGGCCGTCTTACCATTCACTTTGATTTTCAGTGTGGATGGCGGTGCATTGTAATCCCAGGAGAGGCTGGTTGCAGTCAGTTTTACCTTGTCAGCCTTACCGTCCCCGGTTACATCGTATTGCGTATACTGTTTGCCCGCTGTAAGCGTGTAGACACCGGCTGTCGCTGCCTGTACGTTCCGCCCGGGGATGAGCATCCCTGCAAGGAAGACAATCGCAGACAGCAAAAATAGCTTGTTGATTTTGCTTAAAATTGTGTGTGCCATGTTCTTTTTTCTCCTTCTCTCATTTGTGCATTGCATGTTGTCCTGCGGTTTAATAATATTTTTTTACTCCACCACCTTTCGTATAGATTCGTAAATGCCTTGCCCGGATTGGCTGCTGCTTTTTTGAAATGAAGCCTTGGAGCGGATCCGGATGGGTGTACTGTGTAATAATTCATCACCTCGCCTTCTATCTCTAAGACAGGCGAGAAGCTGAAAAAGTTTTATGAATTTCAAAAAAAAATAAATATTTCCTGCTATTTGGCAGCATTAATAAAGTGTAGGTTTTTGTCGATCTGATTCCAGACGTAAAATCAAGAGCAAAATTGTGCAATTTGTTCATTTATGAGTGGAAAATGGCGAAAGGATGTGCTAAAATGTGAAATTGAAATGAAAGGGAAAATGGTGCGCGGAAACCTACACTTTTTCGTCGGCTTGGCTGCACCGGTTCTTATCGCAAATACTGGCTTTATACCGGAAGGTGGAGACAGGCATCCCGCAGTTCTTTGCAGCCTGTGCGCAGGAGATTTCCCCGGATTTCCATTCGGAACAGGCTCTGTCAAACCCGTCGGGCAGAGGCATGGGCGGCCTGCCGAAGCGTACGCCTTTCGCTTTCGCCGCGGCAATGCCTTCGGCCTGGCGCTGCCGGATGTTCGTCCGTTCATTTTCGGCAACAAAAGAGAGAACCTGTAGTACAAGGTCAGCGACAAATGTGCCGATCAGGTTCTTGTCGCGCCGGGTGTCAAGTAATGGCATGTCTAACACAACGATGTCAATGCATTTCTCTTTCGTGAGGATGCGCCACTGGTTCTGGATCTCCTCGTAATTGCGTCCCAGGCGGTCAATGCTCTTGATGTAGAGCAGGTCATCTTTGCGCAGCTTTTTCACCAGCTTTTTATACTGCGGGCGGTTGAAATCTTTGCCGGACTGCTTATCCATGAATATGTTTCTCTCCGGCACGTTTGCTTCCTGCATTGCGATCATCTGCCGGTCTTCGTTCTGTTCCTTGGTGGATACGCGGACGTATCCGTATGTTTCAGGCATCAGACGCTCCTTTCCTGCCGCATCTGTCCGGATTTGAATAGGGAGTACGGCATATGTGGTATTTATCCACGTAAGATTATATGAAATACGTGGAAGTGCAAGGGGCATCCTTTCCTGCCATTTTCCAAATATTGCACCCGGCACGGTACGTGCCGTTTTTGCAGGCTGAATCAGGGGATGTCTGATGGTAAAGATATAAAATTTTTTTCCTTGACGATAACAGTTTTACGTTATATAGTTTGGTTATCACAAAAGAAAATGCTCATAAATGAGCATTTAAAGTACGCAGGGGGATATGGGTTATGGATGGATTGAAAAGGCTGCTGCGCAGGTTTCTGCTTTATTTTCTCGGTGTGATTCTGTTTATGGCCATAGCATCAGGGGAAGGCCTCGGTTTCATAGGCAGTATATTATCGGATGAAGAAGCAGGCAGCGTATTGTGCATGTTAGCAGGTATAGCAATCGTGTGCATGTTTGCATGGTGGTTCGCAAAAGCTGCCGGGAGATATTTCCTGCAACAATATTTCCCGGGGCTTTACAGGAAGCGTTACGGCGGTTCCGCGCAGCCGCGTCAGAAGAGGCGCAGGTGGCAGGATAAAATGGATGACGGGATCAAGGCTGGCGTGTTTGGCCTGATTATGCCCAAACAGCGTACGGAAGCGGATATTAAGTCAGAGAAACGTGCTGCCGCAAGCAAGAGTAAGGGTTTCTATGATGCGAAATTAGAGAATCCGAACTTAAGTGAAAAAGATAAACGGTATTTTAAAGGCAAGTCGAATTATTATGGTGATGAGATAAAACGGAACAGCTGAATCTTTTACCTGCTTACGGGTATAATGTGATTACATACAACATCATGTTTTTAATACAGCCACCCAGAGATTACTTTGGGTGGCTGCTGTTAGGTTACGGCATTGCGTTGCGGATCTGATTGTTTATTATCAATTCATCGAACGTGACCGGCATGTAATTGTTTATCATACATCCGGCGTTTAAGGCGCGGTCTTCTGTGCAGATGAACTTCGCACCGCCGCTTTCGCCGTCACCGCGGCCCCTGTGGATATGGCCGTAAACGTGCCAGTAGCTGCGATAGTAGCCGTACCACTCGGCTAATGGGAAGTGGCATAAGATGATTTTCCTATCGCCGTCTGATATCTGCTCAATCTGTGATATGGATTCCAATTCTTTTAGAGCAGACTCGCTCTGCAGGATAAGATAATCATGGTTGCCCTTAATTAAATGCTTGCGTCCGTGTAGGCGTTTCAGGTACCAATCGGGAGAATATCTGGACTTATAGCAGAAGTCACCGATGATATACACGTCGTCGTCCTTCTGGACACAGGCATACCAGTTGCCATCAGGGTTCGGTCCATTTCCTCGACATCGGCGAATAGACGGTTGTCGAATGTAATCGCGTTGGCATGACCTAAGTGTAGGTCGGAAGTATAATAAATCATTTGGTATCACCTTCTTAAAACGTTAAATATTGGGGTGTTTTTACGCTTCAAATAAATTTCAGAGCATTACATCGTGGGTTTATATCTCAGCGATGCGTCCTGGAGCGTTTTTCTGAAAATCATACTGCATCATATAATTCTTTTTCTATAATCCCGTGCTCCAGGAATTCCGGTATGCATTCGTCTATTGCTTTCTGTTTCAGGTTCTGTTCAGGAAAAAGACTGTCTTTAAGCAGGATTCCGATTGGGAATATGTACTTTTCGAACCTGTGGCACCGGATGTCATTGTAGTTCGTGCATATCTCGATGCCATTCTTGCGAGACAGGTAATCCAGCGTTGCAAGCAGGTATAAGCTTTCAAACGTAAGACCTTCATTCCAGTATTTCCGTATATCGTCTGATTCCAGCACATCGATCATGAACTGGATATCGCCTTTATGCACCAGGCTGTGTGAAACATTGCTTCGGAAATTCATAAAGTCACGGTGTTTTTCATCTGTCATATTCTTCTCACCTCGCGTTGATCCCGGTTACGAATGCCAGGTAGCAGGCAAAGTCTCCGATCGCCTTGCGGTTGTACGGATCTTTTTCATCGCCGAATACATCCCGCCACGCAGCGGGTTTCCCCATAGAGCGTAACAGGCGTGCCATGAGGTTGACGTGTGTAATTACGGAATCGTGGGCGGATGTCCTGCCGGGGTCTTTCTCCATCTTCTCTTCTACGTCCAGCATGGGCCATGACGCACGGATGTTGGCATATTTATTGGCAGCTTTTAACAGGTCTGCGTAATTCTCCAGTGCATCCGGATCGTTGCCGATCTCATCAGCCATCTGTTCTAACGTGAGTGCCTACGGTTCTTTCAAATAATTCTCGTATGTGCTTACAGTAATCATATTGGATGTCATCTCCTTTGATCCTACAGTTTAGCATATCGTACGGTCTGGTGCAATATAGAAAAAAGCAGGCTCATCTGTTCCTTATAGGGAATCAGACTAGCCTGTTTTTTGGGATCATAGCCTGGTTAAGCAAAACTGTGCCTGGCTGCACCGTTGCTTCACTTGGCAGATTTTCTCCCGTGGATTCTGCATCGCATGTAATATTTTGGGAAATCAGGCTGCTGTAATATCATTCGTTCCGGATATCGCGTATCGGATCGCTGTGATCTACGGTACAATTAATATGTTTGTCAAACGGACACTTATCCTGAATTATTCACGGCGGTATGAAATATCCATATCCTAGCCGTAATAATGGTCCCGGATACCGCTTGTAGTGAATCTTTTCTCGCGGAAATACAGCAAGGCCTGTAAAAAAGGACAGACTCCTCCCGTGATATAAGAAATTTCACTTTTGCGGCTGTCAAGGTTCGTTATCAGTTGCTACGCCAACTGTGGTCGCAGTCGATGGATATTATCCATAGTCTCATAGAACTCCTTCTTGTAAGGACAGCTGCTGCACAGTTTGAAAATTTTATATCTTGCTGATCTCACCACTCTTGCGGCGATTTTCAGCAATTTCAACCGGATGGTATTTATCTGCTGCTTACACATACTGGGCGGCAGCACCAACCGTTTGAACCAATTGAATAAGTTGTATGCCAGAGCGTGTACCTGCAGGCGGTTTGCATTCACAAGCATGGACTTACTGCTGACGGAGTCAAAATCGAATCCGCTTTTTCCTTCTTTGATGAAGTTTTCCATTTTTCCTCTGCCGCAATAAAACTGGATCACCTGATATGGCTCCATATCCATTGTTGTGACAATGAATGTGTACATGTGAATCACCTGCCCGTAGGGTTTCTCTATTTTAAAGACCACCCTGCGTGGATGGCTCCATGTTCCGGCCTGATACATGAATTCGCCGTACTCAACTGCGTAGTCAATCTGGTTTTGCTTTGTGGCGCGGAATAAGGCTTCATCTTCGTCGCTGGCCAGTTCCCGTAACCTGCTGTTTTCCTTAAGACGGATTGCATATTTGCAGTCTTTTTCCTCAAGGGTTTCATATAGGTCCGGAGACGCAAAACCGCTGTCACCACGCAGATACAGGGGCATCTCAGGATACTCTGACCGGTATTCTTCCAAAAGCGATTCCATGAAAGTGCCGGCGCCGTTACTGCAGTATTTGGTACCCTCGCGTAATTCTGCTTTTTACAGGTCGCCCATTAAGCCATCAAAGCATAGGAGCGGATGGTAGCCGTGCGCCTTATAATGATAGTTGAACCCTTCCCCTTCCTGGCTACCAAAAGTATCAAGAAGGGTGGAATCAATATCAAAAAGCATGAACTCCGGTTTCTCGATGGAATAGACTGAGTTGACTAAAAGGGAGGAAAGGGGGAAAAAACTCAACACTTTTCAACATTTGTCCCGGCTCCTGCCCTGTACCAGGCTCTCCCTTTCTGTATCTCTACGCTGCAGCCCTGCCGCCCTCTTCTGTACTCTCCGCCTCTCCTGAATCGTTAAATATTGCGGCAAACTCTCACCAGATTAAACGAAACAACAAAAAGCGGTGCAATTGGTCAACCAGAGGGCTTCTGTTGAGTTTTCGTGTGTTTCTGCTTGACTGCCGCTCTGTGTTATGATATAAAGTGATATACGGAAAGGGGTTGAAAGAATGGCAGAAGAAAAACGCAAAGACCCGAAGGGACGCAACCTACGGAACGGTGAGACGTATGACGCAGCAAGCGGGCGTTACAGATACAGCTATATTGACGCAACTGGCAAGCGGCGGCAGCTCTACTCCTTGACGCTGACAGCGAAAGACCCGATCCCGCCGGAGTCGAAACAGAAACCGGGTGAATCGTTACGTGAAAAGGAAGTACAGGCACAGGCGGACAGGGCAAACCAGATAGACGCAACCGGCGGCAACATGACCGTGTATCAGCTGATGGAACGGTATGTCAAGCTTAAAATGCCGGACGTACGCGAAACAACCCGCAACGGATACCGGACGCAGCTGAATTACATGGCAACGGATCCGTTTGGCAAGAAGAAAATCTGTAAAGTAAACGCAACAGAAGCTGAAGAATGGTTCGACTCCTTACATAGTGAGAAAAGCAAGGGGTACAGTTCACTTCATACGCTCCGGGGAATACTCCGACCGGCTTTCGCGATGGCGAAGAAAAACCGCTGGGTGGTAGATAACCCGTTTGATTTTGCGATGCTCAAAAAGCGATACGGCGGTACGAAGACACGGGACGCATTGAGCAAGGCAGATATGCGGCGGTTTCTCGATTTTGTCCGGACAGATAAGCATTTCCAGACGTATTTCAACGGCGTATTCATTCTGTTCAGCACGGGACTGCGGATTTCCGAATTCTGCGGACTGATACCAGATGACATTGATTTTCAGAACCATGTAATCCATGTCCGGCGGCAGCTGCTCCGGATACATGACGGGGACAAAATGCTCTACTATATAGAGATTCCTAAGACCGACAACGGGATCCGCGATGTCCCTATGCTTGCGGATGTCGAAACAGCATTTCGCGAAGTGTTACAGTCAAGACCGCAGCGGGACGTCGAACCGGTAGTCTGGAACGAGGAACACACGGACAGCGCATCCGGCTTTTTATGGCTGGACAAGAACGGAACCTATGAAACCGCGCAACATTGGCAGAACCATTTGAGATGGGCACGGGCGAAGTTCAATCGGATTTACAAAGACGAAATCCCGCCCGTAACTCCGCACGTATGCCGTCACACTTTCTGCAGTAATTGCGCCTCGATCGGGATGAACCCGAAGACATTACAGATGATAATGGGACACGCGAGTATTGAATTTACTTTAAATGTCTACACTCACCTGGAAGCCGGCGATATCAAAGGGGAATTTTTCTCACTGATGAATAACAAGGCGTATAATTTCTACCCGCTTGACCGGCAGCCTGAAACAGTTGCACCGGATACAGTCGGGGACGATGACGAGGGCGATCCGGATATCGACGCGGCACCGGATGATGACGAATAAAACGGATTACCCCGCCCGCATAAATCGTCAAATATCGCCTCTGACGCTCACCAGATTCAACGAAACGGCGAGAAGTTGAGGAACAGGGCGGGGAAATTGATTCTGGAGTATTTTTGTGTGTTTCTGAAAAATGTTTTTGGAATGACGTGTGTTAACGGGATTTCAATTAACACACTTTCTAACACAAAAACCCGGACAAAATCTGGAAAAGCATCCGCCGGAGTGTACACGCGACAGGTGTTGCAAAAGGCTGAAAAATGTCGTAAAATCAACACTTTTCAACGCTTGAAAAGACTAATAAATGAGGATTTTTGAAATGGTAAAAATACTATTCGTATGTTGGGGAAATATATGCCGGTCCCCCATGGCAGAGTTTATTATGAAAGATATGGTTGAAAGACGCGGCCTCGCGGATGAGTTTCTGATCGAATCAGCGGCTCATACCAGCGAGGAGATCGGCAATCCGGTCTATCCGCCTGCCCGCCGGGAGCTGGCCCGTCACGGGATCAGCTGCGCCGGAAAGAAGGCCAGGAAGATGACTGCCGGGGATTATGCGAAGTATGACTGGATCCTGGGGATGGAGGATCTGAATCTTGGCTATATGCTCCGCATCCTTGGCGGCGACCCGGAGCACAAGGTACGCCGCCTGCTGGATTTTTCGGATCGCCCGCGTGACATCGCAGACCCGTGGTATACCGGGGAATTCGGGCAGACCTATACGGATATTGTGGAAGGCTGCAAGGCACTCCTGGAATATCTGCATGCGCTGTCCGTATAGACAGACTGTAACGATTCCGAACCGTGGGTCTGCGCGCCGCCTGCCAGTTACAGGTCACACCCTGACCAATTTACGTTATTATAGCCACTACAGGTGTGACCAGTGACGCCTGCTACTCAATCGCTGTCACAGTTGTTGCGGTGGTCCAGGCGCTTCTGTATTTCTCCCAGAGCTCATACGGCTCCGTCTGAACCAGCACATTTACATAAGTCTGTATTCTGACGTAAAGAATATCCTCCGCACTCACGCTTTCATAAGTATAGCTGGTTTTTTTCGCGCTGACCAGGCGGGGCGCAGTGGAGCCGTCCGCAAAGTGGATATCAATCTTATAGCCGGAAATCCCTTCCGCCTTTTCCCACTCGATAGTCAGAACACCATCTGAGGAAACGGTAAGACCGGTAATCGTCGTGCCATTCAGGCGAACGATTTGCCCGGCGATTCCGGAGCCTTTCGTGCCATCCTGGTATGCGCAGACCTTGTAATAATAAGTGGTTCCGTTTTCATCCTTTACCGCCTTGTCCGTATAGCTTTGAGTTGCGGAATTTTTGATGGTCTTTATCCTTTTGTAGGAGCCGGACTCTGTTTTGCGGTAGATGTAATAGCCATCCACCCCTTCTGCCGCACTCCAGCTGATTTTAACGCCACTGGAGGTGTTTTTCAGAGCCGTCACCCGGCAGGATGGAACCTCCGCGTCCATGGAAAGCGCATTATAATGAATGACCGCGGATGTCAGAGACTCATTCCATGAGTCGATCGAGATGGCGCGGAAGGCTTTCTTTTTGCCCGCGTAATACACGTCTGACAGACTGGTACAGTCACGAAACGCACTCTCACCGATACTGATCACACTGGAAGGAATAAAAATGCTGACCAGATCGCTGGAGCCTTCAAACATACCGCCTGCGATTGAGGTGACACCCTCCGGAATGTGAACCGAGGTCAGACCCGAATTATAAAACAGGCCATATCCAAGGGACGTCACTCCATCCGGAATAGTGATACCGGTAAGGCTTTCACAGTTAGCAAAGACAGACGCTCCCATCTTTGTCAGCTTAGAAGGAAGTGTGACCTCTGTCAGGCTGGTACAGCCGGAAAACGTTCTTTCACGCAGGTACGTCACCTTGTCCGGGATGGTGATACTAATCAGAGCACTGCAATCGAAAAAGGCGTAGGAACCGATCGTTTTTAAACTGTTCGGAAGCGAAACGCTGGTCAGACCGGTGCAGTATTCAAACGCGCAGGAGCTGATCTTTTTTACGCCCTTCGGGAGCGTGACACTGGTCAGACCGGTGCAGCCGGAAAACGCGCGTTTGGCGATGGTGGTCACTCCGGATGGAATCCTGAGCTCCCCGCTGCGGCTGACCAGGCAGAGAACCAGTGTCTTTCCATCTTTGCTGTAAAGAACCCCATCGCTGAAGGAATATGTCTTGTTATCTTCACTGACCGTCAGCTTCACAAGTGAGGAACATCCCGCAAACGCCTGCGTGCCAATGGAGGACACCTGCGCTGGGATCGTAAGCTCCGTCAGGCTGGCACATCCGTAAAATGCACTGCCGACGATGCTGGTCAGACTCTCCGGAAGCGTGATGCTTTTTAAACCGGTACACATATAAAACGCGCAGAGTTCCGTCACTCCTTCCGGGATTTCAACGGCAGTCAGGCTCTCGCAATATGTAAACGCTCCGTCCCCGATGCTCCTAAGGGAATCCGGAAGCTCGATGGCAGAGAGGCTGTAACAGTAAGCAAATGCGTCTTCTCCGATGCTGGTCAGATTTCCCGGAAGCTCCAGGCTGACCAGGCTTTCGCAGCTTTCAAAGGCAGAATCGCCGAGGGCAGTCACCGTGTCGGCAATCTCCACGTCTGTCAGATTACTGCAGAAATAGAAGGCTGCCCTGCCGATGGATGTAACGCCGGATTCCACCACAAGCGAAGTGATCGCTTCCCGGCTGCCATACCAGGGAGCCCGGGCTTTTACCCAATCGTCGTACCCGTCCTCATCCACATCATAATCGTTCTGCGTCGCGTAATCATACATCGCACCGCTGCCGCTGATGGTAAGCGTTCCATCTGTACCCAGTGTCCAGGTGAGGTGCTCCCCGCAGATACCGCTCACGGTGCTGTTTGTCTCATCCGCCGCAACGGCCATGGGGACTTCCGATACTTCCTCTATAGAAAGAAGCAGGGATTCTTCTGTCTCCTCCTCTTCTGCCTCCGTCCCCACAGGCAACGGCTCTTCCTGCGCCGGGAACGACTCTGTCTCTGCCTGAGATTCCCTTTCTTCTTCTGTCGTTCCCTGCTCATTTTCCAGCTGCTCCGTCCCGGGCTGGGACTCGCGTAGCAGCAAATCCGTCTCCCCGGTCTGCTCATCCGGCTCTTCCTCTGCGAGGATGGCATCCGCGCCATCCTCCGCGGAAAATGCTGTAGCAGGAGCAGCCAGGGCTAATGAAACCGCCATCAGGCCAATCAACCATCTCTTTCTCATATTCGTTCTCCTCCCTTGTTTTTTGCAGCCATTCAGAACTGCAAAGCCGATTTCCGTTACAGTATACTACAAAAAAACGGACAAGTGTATCATCTGCGAGAATCTTCAGTTTTTATTAAGAGTCTGTCTTTCCCATTTTCTTGATTCCCCTGGACATCTGTGATAGAATCTCAAAGGCTCACTGACTCGATTCGCAGCCAGGCAGCCGGGAGGGAACGGAACCGGTCCATACTTCCAGGAGCAGATAAGGAGTGTACCTATGGAGTTTCGAATTGAAAAAGCAGCACTATCCGATGCGGAAGCAATCGCCGCTGTGATACAGACCTGTTATGATACATTAGAGCAGAAAGAATGGTACGTCCCGGATGATGCAGATTATATCCGGGATTTACTGGCGCCTCCGCAGACATATGATGAGACTGGCAATCCAGTTCCACAGGCTTCTGTTTTTCCGGTACCTCCGCAGGCATACGATAAAATGCTTCCCGGAAAGGGTCTGCATGGTATCGCATACAAAGCCATTTCTATGGACAATGGCGAACTGGCCGGTGTTTTTACTGTAGCGTTTCCCGGCGACGGTCCCAAAAGTATGGGATACGATATCGGCTTTTGCCCGGAACAATGCCGACGGCTGGCCCATATGGACTCAGCAGCTGTTTTGCCGAAGTTCCGGGGATTTCAGTTACAGTACCGGCTGATGGCCGCCGCGGAAGAAGAGCTGCGGAGCATGGGGTTCCGCTATCTCGCCGCCACGGTTCATCCCGATAACCGTGCCAGCAAGGGCACGATGCTCCGGCTTGGCTACCAGGTCATGGCGACCAAAATAAAATACAACGGGGCTCTCCGGCATATTATGCTGAAAGCTTTTTAAATCACGCAGGAGGCGGCAGTGTTCCAACACACACTGCTGCCTCCTGTAAATATTTTCTTTCGCAAATCACTCCGCCGCGCGCATCATCGCGTCCAGCAGGTCGTTAAAGACACACTTATACGTGTAGCGACTGATCAGGCCGAAGCGCTCTCCGTCGCCGGTGATATTGCCATTGTCCCACCAGATGCAGGGGACGCCGATCTCCCTGGCGGCATGGACGTAATACGCCGCCCATTGGGCGCGCTCTGCTTCGTTGTCCTTGCTCAGTGCACCGAACTCACCAATGATGACAGGAATTCCTTTGTCGAGAAACAGCTCCTGGAGAGTGGCCATCAGGGTGTCGATGGCGGCCGTATCGTTGTTCCACTCGCTCGTCCCTTCGGTATTCAAAGCGAAGTTGTAGGGCTCATATGCATGTACGGAGACGATAATCCGGTCGTCATCCTCCGGCACCTCCAGGTGAGAAAGCGCGACTGAGCTGTTTGCCGCGTAGGCTGGAATCATCAGCATCCGGTAAGGGTTGCATCCGCCCGCCAGGCGGATGGTCGCAATAAAAGCAGCGTTTGTGGCGTTTACCACGTCCCAGCCTTCCTGGTCGCCGCCTGTCCACTCGACGGAAGTGCCTGTCTTCCTCGGCTCGTTCTGTGCCTCAAAAATCAGGTGCTCATCATAGTCCGCAAAGCGCTCCGCAATCTGTGTCCAGAGCGCGGTCATGATTGCACAGGCAGTCTCTTCGTTGTCATAGTACGGCTCGTTCCATTCTTCGTGGTGCATGTTGAGAATGACATACGCGCCCTTGTCATAGGCATAATCTACGATCTCCTGCACCCGGTCCAGCCAGCTTCCGGTGATCGTATAATCCGGTGCCTCTCCAAAATGTCCCGTCCAGGTGACCGGGATCCGCACAACATTAAATCCGGCGTCCAGGACCGCGTCAATCAGCTCCTGCGTCACGACCGGGTTGCCCCAGGCGGTCTCAAATCTGGACGGATCGTCGTCGACTGACGCACTGCTTTTTGTGGCGTCCAGCGTATTTCCCAGGCTCCAGCCGATCTTCATATCACTCACTACATCCATCGCGGTCAGGCTCTCCGCCGCAGCCACATGCCTCCCGCCTTCCGCATCACGGATCCCTGTGCCTGCCACAGCAGACACTGCCGCTCCCGCCAGGCACAGTGCCATAATTCTCCCGATCACGGGCTTCCGGCGTCTCTCACTTTTCCTTTTCATCTCTCACCCTGGCGGTTGATTCCCCGATGATCAGTCTGCCGCCGATGGCCTTTCTGCCGTGGACCTGCTCTCCGCCTTTTATCAGGCGGATCAATGTTTCTACGGCCTGCCTGGACATTTCGTCCATATCTACTTCTATCGTGGTTAATTTGGGCAGCGAAAACGCCCCCAACGCATAATTGTCAAATCCAACAACCGAGATGTCTTCCGGCACCCGGTATCCCATGCCAATCAGTTTTTCAATCAGAATATATGCCGTCTCGTCACAATTGCAGACAAAGGCCGTCGGCATATCTGTTTTTTCCGGCAGCGAAAGCGGCGTATTCAATCCGTCCTCTCCCCGATCCGGGATGATCTCTCTTTCACTGCGCGGCAGATCATGCGCAAGCAGTGCCCGATAATATCCGAGATAGCGGTCCATAATACTGGGGGTCGCGTCGATGCTTCCTACGAACGCGAATTTCCTGTGTCCCAGTCCAATCAGGTAATCCGTAAGGATATAAGAGCCATATACATTATCTGAAATCACACTCGGCACGTCCTGATTGCGATCATAGTAGTCCAGATATACCACTGGTATGCCGGACGCCCGGATAAGAGCCAGATAATCCTCCTGTACCTTTCCAAGGATCACCAGGCCATCCATCCGCAGCTCCGAAATCACATTCGGCATCTGCATCTTCTCCAGCATCTGCGCTGTGATCAGTTCCAGGAGTACAGAATAATGGAAACGGGACAGCTGCACCACCAGGCTGTGGTACATCCGCATATAAAACGGCAGCACTGTGGAGTTATGATCTGTGAAATGCTCTTCCATCAGGACCCCAATGCTGTAGCTTCTCCCCTTTCGGAAGGTCTTTTCCGCCTGACTGTAATGGTAACCCATCTCCTCTGCGGTCTCTTTTATCAATGTGCGCAGTTCACTGCCTACGCCATCCTTATCCCCGAGCGCTTTTGATACCGTGACCGTACTCACGCCCACCTTCACAGCAATATCGCGCATTGTAATATTTTTGGCCATACATTTCTCTCCTGCGCATAAATCCAACTCATTATCAGCTGCAATGTCCGGCAGCGCTCCGGCACTTTTTCCGGTTTTCCCATGCTTTCAGGCTGCCATAATTTAGAAAACGCCCGTCTCCGAATCCTGTCGTTTGTCTGCGATACAGTAAAAGTATCCGCAGACGCGGCTTTCCATCCGGAAACCGGGCGTCAACTGTTCTTATACGCTGTTCTTATATGCTTTTCCTGTACGTGGCCGAAGACGTTCTGAGGGTTTATCATCTTAAAAAACCCCGGCCGGTGTATGTACTATAAAGCAAGAACACGAACTTTTGAATCGTTACAATTTCCGATACGCATCAGGCATAGAACGCGTCCAGTGCATCCTGTACGCTCTGTTTCCAGGTCTCCTGGAACTGAGCTGCTGTCATGGTGCCGTCAAGCAGCGCTGTCCAATCCCATTCCAGACTCAGCGAATTCCAAAGGTCGAAGCCGCCCTTCTCGCCGTTATATGCCATTACCTCAAGATTTTCTTCCGTAATCGCACAGTCTTCCCACCATGTCAGGTCGCCATCGCGGAGCTCTACATCACCGTGGTACCAGTTCTGCCACATTTCAAATACATTGTAAACAAATTCCGGATCCTCTACGCCGGTCGGGATCATCCACGCGTTACCGGAAGATACGTTCTTCGTTGCATTTGTTTCCTGATCTCCGCTCGGACCAATCGGGAACTGTACCCATGTCACGTCAAAATCAAGTGCATAATCCTCGTTCTGCGAGGAAATCCATGCCGCGTCAATCCAGAATGCCACATTGCCATCCATGTAGTTGTTCATGTTGGAATCGAAATCATCCGCATCCCACGGAACCGCTACGTTGTCTACGTTATACATATTGTAGATGAAGTCAAGCACTTCCGTTACTTCCGCGCTGGAGAGATTCTCGGTCTCACTCATCGCGATTCCTGTGCCGTTGCTCATCAGCATCAGATAAATCAGGAAGTCATAACGGGAGCCATAGCCGTACTGATCGATTACGCCGTCGCCGTCGGTATCCTGGGTCAGAGCGATCATGTATTCTCTCCACTTATCCCAGGTCCACTCGCCTCTCTCATAGAGGTCATTCGGGGACTCCAGACCAGCCGCGTCCAGGATCTGCTGATTGTATGCCAGCATATACGTATTATAATATACAGACTCGCCGCTGTTGGAACCGAACAGATATACCCCGTTATCTACACCGATATCTACCGGTGAGAAGATCATTTCTGTGCTCAGAAGATCCGCGTCCGCCGGAAGCACTTCCTCCAGGTTCGTCGCAAAGCCATTCAGAGCTGCCGGGATACCAAAGTTCAGGTCTACTTCATAAATATCACAGTCCGGTGTGCCGGCCAGAACGGAAGTATTGATGGACTCCTGTACGCCGCTGTAGGTCAGGTTCACAAACTCAATCTTCACATTATAGGTCTCTTCCACTTCCGCTACAATATCGAAATGCTCCTGCGCAAGCTCTTCATCCGAAACACTCGGGTCATCGTAGATATCCGTGTTTGTGCTGTCATAGAAGTGATCATACCAGGTACCGATTTTGATCGTTCTGGTCTCTTCCGAAGCACTCACCGGCATATTCATCAGACCGCCAAAGGCAAGTGCCACAGCTCCGGCTGCAGATCCGCGTAAAAAGTCTCTTCTGGAAATTCTTTTCATGATTTATAATTCCTCCTTTTTGTGGTGTTCTTTTCCAACCTTGTTTTCATACCACTTTCTCTGCTCTCCATCCTGTCCGTCCGATGTCCGGGCGCCTGGCATGCAGGCATGCCCTTCACCCGGCCTCTCCGCTTCGCTCCGGTCCGTCCTAAACGCATGCCACTGGCATGCAGGACCGACCGGAACTATTACGTTTTATTCTGCTGCGGTGCCAATGGATACGCTGTAAACCTCCCACGCTCCGGAGGACTCACACTGCATTCTCGCACCCCAGGTGCTGACGTCGTCGCCGCATACTGCCGCGATCTGCTCATAAGTAATCTGGCAGGTGGTGCCATCATATACGCCTGAGTCACTGCCGCTGCCGTCCATGTTGCCTACGCCGACACGCATCCAGCCCGCTTCTGCGTCCGGCATTACGATCCAGATGTCTCCGTTCTCGCTGGAGTAGGTGATCGTCACAACCGAACCCGGTACCAGCGCCGCCAGAATTTCTTCCGTCATATCAAAGCCATCCTGTGACCAGCCGTCTCCGCTTGTCGCGAAGCCTTCAAAATTTACAAGGCCTTTGACAGCCTTCATTTCCGCTGCTGTGCCGACCTTTACGCTGTATACCTCCCATGCGCCGGAGGCCTCGCACTGCATTCTTGCACCCCAGGTGCTGACATCATCGCCACATACTGCCGCGATCTGCTCATAGGTGATCTGCGCGATGTTCGCGGAACCATTGTAGTACGCACTGTCGCTGCCGCTGCCGTCATAGTTGCCTACGCCGACACGCATCCAGCCTGCTTCCGCATCCGGCATTACCAGCCAGAT
>JAJQCQ010000079.1:66232-174606 GCA_021202635.1 Lachnospiraceae bacterium
TGCCTACGCCGACACGCATCCAGCCTGCTTCCGCATCCGGCATTACCAGCCAGATTTCACCATTCTCACTGGTATAAGTGATCTCTACGACAGCCCCCGGTACCAACGCTGCCAGTATTTCTTCCGTCATATCAAAGCCATCCTGTGACCAGCCGTCTCCGCTTGTCGCGAAGCCTTCAAAATTTACAAGGCCTTTGACAGCCTTCATTTCCGCTGCTGTGCCGACCTTTACGCTGTATACCTCCCATGCGCCGGAGGCCTCGCACTGCATTCTTGCACCCCAGGTGCTGACATCATCGCCACATACTGCCGCGATCTGCTCATAGGTGATCTGCGCGATGTTCGCGGAACCATTGTAGTACGCACTGTCGCTGCCGCTGCCGTCATAGTTGCCTACGCCGACACGCATCCAGCCTGCTTCCGCATCCGGCATTACCAGCCAGATGTCGCCATTCTCACTGGAATAGGTGATTTCTACGACAGAACCCGGTACCAGCGCCGCCAGGATTTCTTCCGTCATGTCAAAACCATCCTGTGACCAGCCGTCTCCGCTTGTCGCGAAGCCTTCGAACTCTACCGCGTCTGAAACTGCAAACAGGTTCGAACGGTCTTCACCGGCAGCAGATACATACTCCGCTGTGGTGTCTGCCGCGAGTACGTTGCCGTCTGCGTCATAGAAGGTGATGTCATCGATATAGAAGGTCGCCGCGTCATCCCCCTTGTAATCCTTACCCGTGTCATCCTCTACCGAAAGTACAAGGTAGCTGCCTGCTGTAAAGCTGAGTCCGTCGTCCGGGTCTACGGTGTAGCTGATGGTCTTCGGGTTGCCGCTCTCCAGATAGATGGACCACTCGGAATAATCCTTGCTCAGGTCCTCGCCCAGGAACGCGTAAATACAGCCAGCCGCTGAATAAAACGTTCCGCCCGGGTTGGTCATGCCGATGGTCATTTCCACGGTGCTCAGCTCAGAGATCGCATCTCCTAACAGAGCGTCCACCTGGATCGCCACGTACTTCACGCTTGCGTCGGAAGCGATCTCCAGTGCTGTGGAACCATTGTAGTCCACCAGGGAAAGAGTCGCGTCTGCCGCCGCGCTGTTGATCGTTTTGTCGTTGCCGACAAAGCCATACAGCCCGTCCTCAAAGTCGATACTCACTGCCGCGCTCTCCTCCGCGTAAACCGCGCCTGAGGAAAGTCCCAGTACCATTGCCGCTGTCATCGACAGCGCGATGATTTTTCTTGCCTTCATCTCTTTTCCTCCTTTTTGGAAAAATATTTATGCAGGAAACGGCATCTTGCCATCTCCTGTTGCGCCGGCCGCCGGATTCGGTTCCCTGACGGCCGTGTGCATCAATGTAATTACTGGATGCTCTCTGCTTCTCGTAAATAAATACACGGAAGCAGCCGGTCCCTGCTTTTACCGGTCTGGTATGCGAAGCACATTTTTTATCCAACGATACCGCTTCGCTCTACGCCCTCAATAAACTGCTTCTGCAGCAGGACATAGATAATCACAATCGGTATCATAACCAGCACAATACCCGCGTCCAGATACAGCTCCAGAATACTTGGGTCGTAGATCTTTTCCACGTTCGAGATCGACGCCTCAATGGTGGAGATTTTTTTACTGATAACAATGTTATCACTGATCAGAAACAGCTTGGCATAGAACGTATCGTTGTACTGCCATACCATCGAGAAGATCGCCACGGTGACGACCGACGGCAGCGCGTTGATCAGCATGATGCGGAAATACGTATACCAGATACCGCAGCCGTCCACGAGCGCCGCCTCTTCGATTTCTTTCGGAAGCCCGTGGAAGAACTGGTTGAAAATATAAATATAAAGACCTGACCGCAGACCGCAGCCGAAGGCGGTCATGATATACATCGGAATCGGTGTGGACAGCAGGTTGACTGCCGAGCCGGTCACCGCCCTGATGATTCCAAAGACGTCAAATTTCGCGAATGTCATGTACAGCGGAAGCATGATCGTATTGGTAGGAATGACAATCATCACGACCACACAGCCGAAGAGGATTTTCTTAAACGGAAAATCAAACCGTGCGAATCCGTAGCCGACCATCGAGCAGACAAAGACCTGAATCAGCATCAGCGACAGCGAATAAATCAGGGAATTCCGCATCGTTGTACTGTAATTCAGATACTGAAACGCCATCTTATAACGCTCCAGCGTCGGCTCCTGCGGGATCAGATACACCATCGGATTGTAGTAATCCGAGTTGGAGAAAAAAGAACTGCTGATGATACCCAGCACCGGACCGATGATGACATAGCAGACGCCGACGATGAGGATCAGCTGAAATACAAACAGAACGAATTTTTTCAGATTCACAGCCCAGCGGGTCATGTCATTGACAAACTGCGCGTCCGAGGTAAAGCTTTTCAGCAGCTTCTCCGGAGAGCCGGACTTCTTCTGGCTCTTCGCGCGATTTCTTTTCTCCGCTTTTGCGTTCGCTTTGGCATTTGCACTTGCGCTCATTTCTTTTTCCTCCTCTCTTTAGTTATAGTAGAACGTCCGCTTCTGGATCCATCCGCAGACAATCACCAGAATCAGACAGGTAATCGCGGTGGAACAGAGGCTGAACACGGAGCTTAGTCCGTAGTTCATATCCGTAAAGGCTGTGGTATAGGCCAGATCAACCACCTCGGAATTCGTGAAGCTGTCTACGACCGTATAAACCACATTGGTCACAATGTGCGGCATGACCATCGGGAAGGTGACCTTCCAGAAGGTCTCATATGCCGTCGAGCCTTCGATCTTTGCCACCTCATAGAAGGAGGTCGGAATCGACTGCAGCGCCGCGATGAAAATGATGATCTGCACACCAGAGGCACTGACGATATCGCTGATCCGTGATACCGCACCGGAGACGTATTCGATCAGCACCTGCGGAATACCCAGGGAGGCAAACATCTGGATGTAATAGGCAATCCCTACGCCTCCGGAGGTTTCGGCCGCCATCTCCGCGCTGGCGCTGGTGATCCCGCCGCTCATCATGCTTCTGGCCAGATCCATCGCGTCCACGATGGCGCCGGAATTCAGAATCACCGGCAGGAAGAAGATCGCACGCACCAGCGTCCTGCCTTTAAACTTCTGATTGAGCAGCATCGCCATAAACAGGCTGAAAAACGTAATCAGAGGCACATCAATCAGCATATTTCCGATCGAGGTCGTCAGCACCTGCTTATAGGAGGCGTGCACGCGGAAGGCGTAAATATAATTCTCCAGTCCCACAAAATCCAGCGTATAGCCGCCGCCCGTCGCTACGGTCAGGTCGGACAGCGAAAACTGAACGGACATCACCAGGCTTCTGGCGTAGAACCAGATGAAACCAATCAGCCAGGGCAGGATAAAGATGAAGCCCACGATGCTGCGTTTTCTCGTCAAAGTCAGAAATTTCTTTTTCGTCTTCATCTCTCTCACACCCCTTCCACCGTATAGCTTCTCGCCGGAACCTTTACTCCGTCTGCCGTCTCATCCTTCGTACCGGTATTCACGTAAATCGTCACGCCATTGGAGTAAGTAACCGCCCGGACATTGCTGCTTAAAATTTCATGGCTGACAATCTCCGCGCCGTTGACATATTTCAGCGCCTCGTTGACTTCGTTGTAGACATACAGCGCGTCGTCCGACCAGGTACTGTAGGTGGTCGAATAGAAGTAATTCACACTGGTGTTTTTAATCTCACTGGACGACTGGTACGAGAACATATAGTGCGGAGAAGCGCCGTTCTCGATCAGGCTGAGGATAATATTCGTCTCGTCGCTGGTGTCGCTTAAGTTGATCACATCTCCGGAGTAATCGACATATCCGTGAAGCAGCATCGCATAGAACGGGACATCCTCATCGATGATGTAATAATCATTTCCGGTCAGCGGCACATTGATGATGTCATCCGCATAGCCGAAGGAGTAGTCATTCGCATTATTCAGCATCACGTTCTTTCCGGTCTCTTCGATTTCCGAAAGAGAGCCGATCACGACATCGAGGGCCTCCTCACGGTCAATGACATTCGTCCGCTTCTTATCGGAATGCAGCTCGTTCGCGAGATCCCGAAGTGAGATGCCGCTGATGTCATAATTCTCCATCTTTGATGTAAACGAGCTGATATAGCGCACCAGGAACTTCGGTGAAATCAGCGCGTACAGATTGGAGTTATATCCCAGCCCGGACGTCTGCCGGAGCGTCGTCGGATTCACCAGTCCAAAATCTACGATATAGCCGGAGCCATAGTAGCGGGAGCTCTCATTGCTGAACGAATAGCGTTTGCTGATCTCCGTTACCTTCTGAAAAGCCACATCAGCGTAGAAGGTACCGCCGCTCTCACTTAAGGCTTCACTTAATGCCTCCAGTGCGGACTTACTGCCCAGACTGGAAGGAATGTTGATCTGGTCGACGACACTGTGATAGTAGCCGCCATTCATCCAGCCCTGGAAGTTCAGCACCTGGTTCGTGATTCCGTTTGCCAGAAGATCCTCCGATATTTCCTGCGCCTGTTCAAACGTCGTCATCGCGTAAATGCCATTGTACTGCGCACCCAGAATATACTTTGTCATTGTCACGCCGCCCAGGATATCATAATAAAATTTGATATCTTCTCCGGAAGCATCCTCCTGCGCAGTCAGGACACCCTCTTCCACCAGACGGTTCCGGTAATAATTTGCGGCACCGGAATAGCTTGCGTCGTCCTCGGTCAGCATCGTGTAGCGAATGGTCAGATTTGCGTCATAAAAGTCTGCTTCCACCACCGGAAGGTCTGCCTCATTGCCGGTCGTTCCGAACATGGAAAGCTTTTCATTTCCGCGCAGGACAAAGGTTGCGTAGACATAATTGTAGCTGTTGATCTTGCCGGACACACCCGCAGAGATATAAGTCAGGGAAGCGCCGTCCTCAATCGTCGCGAAAACTGCCGACTCCTCCCGGAACAGCCCGAAGAGCGCCATTTTCGCATTCTCCGTATTTTCCATCACCGTGTACTCCGCCATCAGCGGGTCAATGCCGTAGACATATTCGGAATAGTTGGCGACCGAGGTCCCGTTTTTGCCATTGTTAAAATAAATCAGGGAACCGGAGCCGTTCGGCACCAGCATATAGCCGTCCTCTTCTGTTCCGGCCGCGCCAAAATACCGAAGCATCTGAATGCGGTAAATCGAGCCGCCGCCGTTCTCCACCACCTCACTCATCGGAATGGTTGCTTCTACGCCATCATTTACCAGGCGGTATTCCAGCGGGATTTCAAAGGAAATTGGCACCGCGCCCTCGATTCCGGAGCCTTCCATCTCACGAAGATAGTCTTCTTCGGTAAACCCGGCCTCCTCGAAATATTTGTTCAGCTTTCGAAGCTGAGAAGCACCCTTTTTCGCGGACTCCAGCAGCTCCAGATAGCCATCCGCCAGCCCATCCGTCGTGCCGGTGGTGTACTTCTTTGCTACCTCCTTCGCGTCATCCTCCGAAAGCTTCGACATGACATCATTCAGCGTCTCTTCGCTGATGTATTCCGGCACCAGACCAGTTGAGGAAGACATATCACCGATGGTATAGATAAAACGGATGCCGTCCTCAAGCGACTCGACCTCCAGCTGCCCCAGAGATGTGCAGTAAGTGTAGGAATCGTAGGTACCGGTTGTTCTTGATGTATTGTAATAATCCACGATCAGCTGCGATCTCATGTAATTTTTGTTTGTCTCATTCGCGACCGCATCCTCATCCACGCCCACCGGATTGGAATAGGTAATCTCGCCGTTGCGCTTATCTACAATGGCAACCTCCCCGGACTCCGTATTCGCGTAAAGCTTCAGCGTGTCATTCTCGGCCGCCAGCACCATTCCCTCTACATCACTCTCTTCCTCCGAAAGGGATGTGAATTCCACGCCCTCCTCATAGTCATAAGAGGTCAGGTAATCCCGGTAGACATTGTAAGAATAGTAATGAAAATACCACCATCCCAGCAGCGAAGCCGCCGTAATCAGGACGATTCCTATCAGACCGAGAAGGATTTTTCTGCTCTTGCTCATCTTTTCTCCTCCCCCTTATGTTCTGAAAATCAGTTCCTGATAGATGCTGTAGAAGAAGCTGTATACCTCACTGACCAGATCCGCCATCAGCAGAATGATAAAGATAATGATCAGCATGGCTACAAACGTCAGGAAAATCGTGATGAGTGTCTTCCCCAGCGTGAAGTTCTGCACAGTCATAATCCCCATCAGCATCATAATCAGCCCGTAGGCAATCCCAATGGCCAGAACCATCCAGTAAAACGCTTCCTCCCCATCCGCCACAAACAGGCTGAGGAGCGTCGCCAGGTTAAAGCAAACAATCATCGGTGTCATCGCGTAGCCTATCGCGGTCGCAATGTCCTTCATACGTCCCTCGCCTTCCATCAGGCAGGTGATTGACCAGTTACTTACGCAGAACAGCAGATACAGAAGCAGGACCGCTCCCAGCTCGGTCAGACTGTTCACCGTTCTCGGGTCCGTGTCATTGACCACGAAGCTTGCCAGCAGACGGTTCGCGGAAAAGCTGAAGGAGAACAGAATCACCAGCACAACCGCGATCGGCACGCTTCCGCGCCCGCGGTGGCGGATCTCATAGTAGGCGTCCATCGGGTGGCTCACCGTATAAAAGGCATATTTCCATTTTTCAGCTGAAAATAATCCAGACATTTACGCAAGCCCTCCTTCCTGTGATTTTGGTTTCTTTCGCTTTTTTAATACCTGCCGGATCACAACCCAGATCACAATCAGAGCCACCAGAGCGGTCAGAATGCCGCCTATATTCTCTGTCAGAATCTCATTTCGGTATCGTTTCCAGGCAATGGAATAATACTTCTGGTTCATGCCGAGCTTTAAATATTTCATCGCCAGCTGATTCTCCCCGGCGGTCAGATAGGCCTTGCCGATACCGGTGTTCGCCAGCTCATTGTTCTCATCGAGCTCCAGCACCCGCTCCCAGAGCGCCACGGCCTGCGTCTCATCGCCGTCGTAACGCAGCCCGGTCGCCTCGTTGATCAGCGAGCCGTATTCCGTCGCTGAGAAAATCATAATCGAGCCATAATACGCGTCCAGGACAATCAGGCTGTCGCCAATTTCATCAATCGCAATCGGTGTATTAAACGTGCCCTCCTGGGTTCCCAGACCGCCGAAGATATAGAGCAGGTTGCCCTCCCGGTCATAGGTGAAAATACGTCCGCGCTTGCGGTCCAGTACCGAATAGATGCCCTTGCCGCGGTAGGTCACATCTGTGAATTCCGATACGCCCGCATAGGTACCATACGTACCGGTCGTCAGGTCGCCCCCGACGTTTCCGTTTTCCCCTTTCTGGATGACGTCCTCACCGCTTGGGTTCAGCCGCCGTACTCCCTGCTCCCCGTCTGAATCGATGTTGGACGCGTAGACAAAGCCGTCTTCATCGACATCGATGCCGGTAAATTCGGTCGGGATATAAAGCTGCTGGTTCGCGCGCTCTTCCTTGCTCGCCAGTCTTCTCCAGAACTTCTCCCAAAGGGTAATCTTTACTTCAATGGTGCCAAAATAACCGATAAAGGAGCCTTCACTGTCAAACACCAGAATTCCCTCAAACGCATTTTTGGCGATGACATAGATTCGATCCGCATAATCGACCGCCACCTTCAGCGGGATAAAATCGAACCCCTCCTCAAGTATGTTCGACTGCGGATTATCTACAATCTTGACAAACTCGCCTTCCGTGGTCAGTACAACAATCCGCTTGTTGTTGGAATCGGCCACGTAAAGATCCCCGTTTTCTGAGACAAACACACCATAGGGAGCATTAAAGGTATCCTCTTCCCCGTCGCGCTCAAAGGTCTCAATCACCCGCACCACCTCATCCATATCGGAATTGAGGATCACGACACGGTTGTTCCCGGTGTCCGCCACATAGACCTGACCGTCCTCTGCCACATAGAGATCCTGCGGCTCGGAAAAGTTCCCGATTCCAAGGGAATCTCCCGTCACAGAGCCGTTTGGCACGTAAGGAGCCGGGGTATACACAATATCATTCCAATACGTGTAATTGTAAGAGTCATACGGCAGTTCATCCGCCAGCGCCTGCAGCGGCGTCAGAACCAGGATCAGCAAAGCGGAAAACAGGCAGAGGATTCTGCTTTGAAAACCGCGCCGCGGGCGGGACGTGTTATGCAATTTCTTTTTTACGCTCATTCCATCCCCTCCCGTTTATTCTTTCATACCGGAGGTCGTCATCGTCTCCAGTACGTTGCTCTGACAGATCAGGAAGAAAGAGATCGGCACAATCGCGATGATAAAGGTCACCGCAGCGGCCGCACCCGCTCTTGCTGTTCCGCCGGCCGAAATCTGCTGCAGCGCGTATTGCAAAGGCTTCAGCTGCTCATCCCGGAGAAACAGACTTCCTGTATTGCCCCACATCTGCTGGAACTGGAAAATCGCCAGTGTCAGCCAGGCCGGTTTTACGTTCGGCATCACAATGCTCCAGAAAATTCTCCATTCACTTGCGCCGTCCAGCCGGGCCGACTCCAGCAGGGCATCCGGGATCTGTTCCATGAACTGCTTCATCAGATACAGGCCCATGCCATAAGCGAACGCCGGCAGAATCAGCGCCGCGTAGGTGTTGTTGATGTGCAGCCAGCTGATGATCAGATATTGCGGAATCTGAGTCACCTGCCAGGAGAACATCATAGAGAGCACGACCGCAGAGAACAGAATGTTCTTTCCCGGAAAATCACGCTTGGCCAGCGGATAAGCTGCCAGGGAGGCAAAAAGGACGTGTCCGACCATTCCTCCGCCGGTAATGATGATCGTATTCAGTATGTATCTCGAAAACGGCACCCAGGAATCATTCATGATCACAAACAGATCGACAAAATTATCCAGGGACGGGTTCCGCACAAAAATCTTTGGCGGATACTGAAACAGCTCGTCCAACGGCTTTAAGGCATTGTTGATAATCATAACCAGCGGCAGCGCCATGAAGACGCCGCAGATCGCCATGATCACAAACAGCAGCGAGTTCCCGGCCACCGAGCGGTTCAGCTTTTTCTCTTTCGGCCGCTTCCAGAATGGAATCTTACGGAGATTTTTTTTGAGGGCAGCCTCTTCGGAAGTTCTTGCTCTGCTCATTCGCCTACCCTCCTTAATACTTTCTGTACCAGCTTATTCGTGCCGACCATCATCAGAAACAGCACGGTCGCGATCGCGGAGGCGTACCCCATCTCAAATCGCGTCGAACCGTAATCCATCAGATGAGTCACGACCGTCGCGCCCGCGTAATTGACCGACGGATTGCCCGCCAGCTGGATGGAAATATCCACTACGGCAAAGGACTGTGTGATCTGCATGACGGCGCCGAACATCAGCTGCGGCTTCATCGCCGGAAGTGTCACATACCAGAGCTCCTGCCAGCGGTTCTTGATACCGTCGAGCGCAGCGGCCTCATAAAGGTTCTTATCTACCGTCTGCAGACCGGCAATGAAAGACAGGAAGCCGGTACCCAAAGACAGCCACAGCTGCACGACAATCAGCACCGGCAGCACATACTTTTCTGTTTTCAGCCAGCTGATGGCCTCATCGATCACGCCCAGCCGCAGAAGAATACCATTCAGGTAGCCATAGCGGTCGCCGGTCAGAATCAGGTTCCACACCATATAGGCGTTGCCGCAGATGCTCGGCGCGTAGAAAATCAGCGTCAGGAAGGTACGCAGGGGGCCCTTAAAATCATTGATAATCCACGCGAACAGCAGGCAGAGAAGATAACTGATCGGTCCTGTGATCACCGCAAAAATCAGCGTGTTCTTCAGTGCGATCATGAAGATGTCATCTTCCAGAAACAGCTTGATATAATTGTTCCAGCCGTTGAATGTCGGCATTTCCAGCATATTGAAGTAAGTAAAGCTCAAGACGATCGACATCACAACCGGCAGCACCGTAAACAGGAAAAACAGGATAAAATACGGTGCCAGCATCGCGTAGCAGGTCTTATTTTTTTTGATCTGGTAGCGAAGCGTCTTTTGCTTTGCCGCGATCTGGGCAGCGTCGTCGAAACGCGCAGCGTTTTCTGCATCGGCGACGCGACCTGCCGCCGAGCTTTTGCGAGGGGGCGTTTCCACTTCATTGGATACAGCCGCAGAACCCGGGTCACTCGTTCCACTCATACTCTCGTTCTCCTTCCCCTTGCGTTTCACCGCCATTTTCAGATGGCCGGTGAAACGCGACCGTTTAATCTGCCACCGACAATCCCAGCTCGGTGCGTTTATAGGTAATCTCCGCATTGATGTAGAGTACCTTGTCCATCAGTTCCTCCCGCGGCGAGGCCGTATCCAGGTTCGTCACTACCGTGTAGAAGGCGTTATACACATTTCTCCACGAATAGTAGCCGCCCGGCACCTGCGGGATGCCGTCCACCCATTCGAAGGCAGCCTTCAGCGCCTCCATGTCGTCGATCGGCCACGCCATGTTTTCAAAGGCCTCCAGGTTTGCGGTCGGCACACGCGCGGCCGAACCCATCAGACTCTCCATTTCACGTCCATACTGTGTCTGGACATCTGCGGACGTCCACCACTTCAGAAACTCCCAGCATTCCTCCGGATAGTCCGTGCTCGCCATAATCATACTCGCCAGACCGGTGCAGGCCACACTGTGATCAACCGTACCGTCCTCCTGCTCAGTACCCGGAATCTGCGTGAAACTCCAGAGACCGTCGATATCCGGCGCGGATACGACAAGATTGTTGTAAACCGTATAGTCGGCGATCATGATCGGACATTCTCCGGTACGGAACCGCTCTTCTACGCTCGTCTCATAGTCCAGGCCGTAGTCTGTGTAGTATTCACAGAATTCCTTAAAGACATTCACTGCCGTGTCGGAATCCAGTGCGGAAGCCGTGCCGTCCTCCGAGTAATAAGAACCGCCATACTGGTAAAGCAGGGAAGCAAAAAGCTGTTCAGTCGGAAGCATACCGAATTCCATCTGGTTCTGCGCAAGCACCGTCATCACGACCTTCACGTCATCCCAGGTCTCCGGCACCTCCAGTCCCAGCTCCGCCAGAATATCTTTCCGGTAGAACATCACCGGGAAGGTAGTCGTCTCCGGCAGTGCGTATGTCGCACCTTCAAACTGCAGCGACTCCATGGCCGCGTCAGAGAAACGCTCCGTCACCTCCTCCAGATCATCAAACTGGGAAAGGTCCAGCACAGCGTTGCGAATCCCATAGTTGACCGGCGTATCATTGCCTGTGTTCAGAACCGCCCCGGCGACACCATTCGTATTCGCCACCTGAATCGCGACGTCAGGGCCCTCTCCGGCAAGCTCCGCCTTTAAGAGTGTACTCATATCTACCAGCTGAACGTTTACATTGATGTTGTACTCACTGGTAAAGGTCTCATCAATCATGGACTTAATCACGTTTGCCTGGTCCCGGCCGGTACCGATCCACAAAGTGATGGTCGCACCCTCGTCTGAGTTCTCCGCCACATTGCCGATCTGATTGTAGTCGATGACAAACGAATAATACAGGCGGCTGCACTCATACACAACTCTGTCAAGAATCGATGTATTCTCATAGGTAATCGTCTGATCCGCCGAATATATATTGATGCGGTCGATCGCCAGCGGCTGTTCGATTACCTGGGTAATCCAGTTGCCGCAGGCACGGACATTCGTCTTATAGGAGCTGATCGTCCGCACGAAATACTCCGCGTCATCGATCAGATCATCCAGCTGATCCCGCATCGTGATCAGAACCGTCTCTTTATCCGACTTTTCTCCGATCAGTGCTTCGAGCGCCTCAATCGCCGCATCCAGCTGATCCCGCACGGCTACCAGCTCATCGTGCAGACCCGGCAGAGTACTCTCAATCTGGTAGTCACGGTAGGTATCCGGCGACACGCCAGTGATCTTGATGATCTCGCGGTAAATGCTGTTCAGCTGTGTCACGCAGTCCTGTACCTCGCTGATAATGTCTGAGAAATCGCCCAGTACCACCTCCATGCGGATCGTGTGATGCCCTTCTTCTAAATAGAAGGAATAGGCATTCCCCTCCTCATCAGAGAGCACATCCTCCCGCCAGCTGGAGCTATAGGTGAAGCCGTAGGATTCCATCTCGGAAAACGGCACTTCCCCGTCAATCGTGATCCGCCGCGATACATAAATGCCCCGCACAGTATTCTGTGCGTCATAGAGCGAGATATTGTAATAACCACTCTCCGGCACGTCAAATTCCCATTCAATCCACTGCCCGACCAGACGCCAGGAATTGCCGCCGATGGTATTGTTCAGCAGCTCCTTCGCGCTCGAAGGGGATACGGACGGAGAGGACTGATCCTGAACCGGATAAAGCATCTGAGAGGAAGACTTTGTCGCATTTTCACCCTCAATCGTGATGCTGACACCCGATGTAGCCTGCGCACCAGCCGCATCCTGCTCCGCCTTTACTTCCTCATAGGAAGCCGTTTCTTCCGTCTTACAGAAGGTGATCGAGTGAACCACCATCGGTTCACGCTCAGACAAAAGCGAAAGCGTATGCTCTCCCTCGGTCAGATAAACCGTCAGAGGAGAGGTGATATAACCATCGCTGTCATAGACATAGCTGCTGATCCATTCCGGTGCTTCTGTCATGCTCGGCTTGTTGTCGTTGCCCTGGTTATCCTTGCCCCATTCGTAGGTAGCGGAGCCGCTCTCATCCGGCTCGCCCTCCTCTGCATCGTAAACCCATACGCGGTTGAAGGAAACCAGCGCCAGCTCCTCATACGGCAGCTCGCCATCGATAAAAATCGCACGTTCAATCGATGAGCCCTTCCCCTCAATGGGATAATACTCCAGAACCATGCTGTAGAAGCCCTCTTCTTCCACCGTAAATGTAAACTCCGCCAGAGAATCCTCGCTCGTATATACGCTGTCCCCTTCCAGACCTTCATAATCCGTGTAAATCACCGGATCAACGGTCTCATCGGACTCATCGTAGCGCTCCAGGTCATCTGCCGTCACGACAATCTCGGTATCCGGGTAGACCTCGTCATACATTGTCAGATATTCCTTGTAACCCGGAATGGAGTCGTCCACGGTGTAGGTGCTGACAAGCTCGTCAAACTCATCCATCGTCATGTTGGTCGCCGCAGTATTCGTCGCAGCCATCATGGAAAATACCAGCACTCCGACCAGCATATGAAGCAGTCTGGACAGTCTGCGATTTCTGTAGATAGCCGCAGGCCGCCTCCGTTTTCCGGAAAACACGGCGGATGCCGTGCGCCTGCTTGTTTTAGGAACTGCCATAGAAGATGCCATCTTTCCCTTTCCTTTCTGTAGATTCTTATATATCGTGCTTCCTGTTTCTTACTGGTTTATCCCTCACTCCCGGACTGCCCTCCTGCGAAAATCCTTTTTGTCCGTCATGCGGGTCTTTTGTCTTTTTCGTTTTTTTCGCCTTCTCTGATTTTCCGGTCTCATAGTACCAGGCGTCCCTGGCCAGTCCCTCTTCCGGCTTCGGCATATATGCAAGCAGTGCCGGTTCCACCATAAAAGTGATCACCAGGCACCAGAGCCCCGGCACAAACAGGATACAGGGCATCGGCAGAACATAAAACTGCAGCCAGGCAATCCCCGCTGTCCCCACCATAATCACCACCGTGCAGGGCAAAAAACGGATACACATCAGAAACGCCAGCTTCCAGCAGTTCATCAGTTTCATCTCAAACCGTGAAAATACCGGAAATACATAAACCGCCACTCCGGCGCTTACCAGCATCAGCACGTGATAAACCGTCACCATATGCGACCGCTCATTTACCTGCGAATATCGCCGCCCCAGATAAAGCAATCCAAACCAGATCGCAATCTCCAGGGTCAGCAGAATCCCCTTTTTCATCGTGCGCCTCATCGAGCCAAAGTACTCCCCCACCGGAGTACCGCGCTGCCGCCGGATGCTCTTGATCGTCGCGTAATAAAACGAAGTCAGTGCAGAACCGATGGTAACAATGGGAATGCAGCTGATAAGAAAGAGGATGTTCACCAGAATCAGTTCCCCTGCCCTGCCGAGCAAATCCATAAATTTCCCGTCCCAGCTAAAAAAGGCGTCCAGTTTTTTTCGCATCATGCTTCCAGCTTTCTTATTAATTAATAACGATTCAGAACAGCAGGCCACAAATCTGCGCTTAGAGCCGCCTTCTGGTCAATTATCCCGAATCGGATAGGCTGTCAGATCCGGCAGCTCGTCGAGTGTGAGAACCACGTCGCTCTCGTACGCCTTAACGAGCATCTCACTCTCTGTATACTGGTCGTTGTAGGCGTAAATCGACATGCTTTTTGCGACAAACTCGCTTCCCCAGGTACACCAGAACCCCCACATCGCTCCGTCGCGCACCGCAAGCTCCGGATCAAAGACACAGCCATTCTCTGAGAGTACCACCATCTTCGCCGGGCTGGTGTAATTCACTGCCCGCAGGTAGGTGTCCACCTGCGAAGTGTACACATGCTCGCCCGGATAAATGTCCTCACCGATGATATCCACATATTCATCGCCCGGGTACCATTCGGCGTCCTGCCCGTTCCACAGCCAGATCAGGTTATTCAGGCCATATACGTTCGTCAGCTGATCGTAGAGTAAAATGTAGAGCTGCTTATACGCTTCCGCGCCCGAGGCGCCCCACCAGAACCAGCCGCCGCTCGCCTCATGCAGCGGACGCCACAGGACGGGCACCCCCGCATCCTGTAAAATCAGAAGCTGTTCTGCGATCGCCGCTATGTCATCCAGCAGAAGCTGATAGCCTTCCTCATCCTCGCCGTTCATGATTGCCGCGAGGTCAATATTGGTGCCTTCCACGTAAAAGCCGTTGTACCACTCGCCGGTCAGATATTTTGTCGGCGCGTTCCAGTGCCAGCAGAATGTCACAATCCCCCCGTTCTCCCAGAACTGGATTGCGTACTGGGTCGCATTCGAGGTACTGCCGTTCTCCGCCCTTGAAGGGGAATATTCAATGAAATCAAGTCCAAGAATTGCCGGGTATTTACCTGTCTCCCGGTAGACCACTGTGAATTCCTTTCCGTACTGCCCGTCCTCGGAATACTGTCCGGAAAGGATCGAGCTGCCGTAATTGTCCGCCAGAAAGCTCATCAGCCGCTTCGCGTTGTCCGTCGCATTCTCATTGACAAGCGCCGCAGACACCTGATATATCGAAGAATCGATCACTTCAGATGGGGTGACCTCCAGACGGTCCAGATACACCCATCCCCAATATTCTGCATAAGTGATCTCATGCATCCCCGCTGCGAGGTACGCCCGCTGCAGGATGGAATCCGTAAAGGATTCCTCTTCTATACTGACCGTGCCGAGGTTTTCCCCGTCCACGAGCACATAATTCTCTTTGTAGCCGCCCATGCTGGCAGTCACAAAATTCAAATCGTAAAAGCCGTCCGCATCCACAGACACCGTAAACGTGCAGGCGTCGCCCTCTGCGGCAAAACCTGTGACATAGCCGTCGCCCTCATAGCCGGACACCTGTGTATCTGTATGTACACTGCCCTCACAGAGCGCATCTTCTGCCTCATAGACCTGAGTGTTTTCCACGTCTTCTGTCAGCACACCCGTCTCCGGGGAAGCTTCCTCCACGTCTTCTGTCAACGCATTCCCTTCTGTCAGTTCCTCCGCCATCACCACAGAGGACGACAGTATCACCGCGAACAGACTCGCGATCCCGCACCAAACATATCTTCTCATCCCTGTACCAAACCCTGTCTTTTTCTTCCCTGTTCTGGCACTCCCTGCCCAGGATGCAAAGGCATCTGGCAGGAAAGGCCGGTTACTGCTCTTTCCATCCCCTGTTACTCTGTTAAGTAACTTAATTGAGTTACAGTATAGCGGAAACGCGGTCTTATGTCGTTACAGTTTTGTGCGATATATCATTTATTTGTGCGTTTATTTGGCAATTTCGGCTATATGAACAAAGTTTTTGTGTCCAATTTGTGAATTATTACTATTCATTATTTTCGTGTTTCGTTTTCAGTCAGACACTTTTCCATCTGATGTTAGTTAACAAAAATACGCTTGTTAACCATAGACTTTCCGCTATTTTTGTGATAGACTTTTTTCGGTTCCACAGGAAAACGAATCGCTCTGTGATAACGATAAGAAATGAGAGTTCAGATATGCAGATTACCGAATTATTTCCATCCACCCTGCAAATTGCTTTAATGGAATATTCCGACGGCGCCCTAAAGGACTTTATGCCGGATTTTTATACCTCCCTGCCGGATTTACAGGAGCATCTGCTCTATCCATGCGCAGGCGGTACCCGTCAGATCCATCGTCCGGACTCCTTTGCGTTTCAGGACGTGGATGGTTATCTTTTCCTGTATACCAGAAAAGGGCAGGGTGTCATCCACACGGAGGGCGACAGCCTGCCTCTTAACGAGAAAAGCCTGCTGTTCTGGGACTGCAGAGATTATCTACAGCTGCGCCCGGTTACCCCCGAATGGACGGTCTACCTGCTCTTTTTTCAGGGGGATGCCGTCTCTGTCTACTATGAAGAGATCTGCAAGCTCCGTTTTCCGGTCTTTTCCCTCTCGGAACACGCCCTGATCGCAGACAACCTCCGGAGAATCACTGAGCTTGGCATGACAACCTCGCCACACCACGCCTTCGAGGAAAACCGGCTTCTGACGGATATTCTCTCTGATCTGCTGCTGGATCTGCATATGGGACAGTCTGGCAGTAAAGCAGCCCCCCATATCTCCTGAAAATCAAAGGTGTGTTCGATATGGCGTATTCAGAAGAACACTCTATCACAGAGCTGGCTGCCGGGGCCGGAGTCAGCCGCTACCGCCTCAGCCGGGAGTTTTCTGAGTATTTCGGGCAGACGCCCGTCCGCTATCTGAACAGCGTCCGCCTCTCGCACGCCTGTACACTGCTGGAAACCACGAATCTGCACGTCCATGAGATCGCCTCCGCCGTCGGCATCGACAGTGTCACGCATTTTATCAACCTCTTCAAGGCAAAGACCGGGATGACCCCGGCGACGTACCGGGACAGCTATCACGCATTCCGGGATTCCGAACCGTCCTGATGACCCTGCGGCTTTCTCTTAGCCCTGCGTCAGAATCGACCGCACATGACTGATCTCCTCCGCTGTCGCTTTCGCTGCCGGTATATAATACTGCTTGCTTCTGGCAATCCGGTAAATCTCCTCCTGGGACTGCTCACACTGATTGCGGAACTGCTTCAGCGTCTGTTTCAGCTGCACATTCTCTGTCTGCGGGATCATTTCTCCGTAACGTCCCAGTTCACTGTTGATGCTCTCCAGCGTATCCGATACCATTGTCTTCTCATCCATGATCATTATCTCCTTTTACTGTAAAAACTGCATCAGCTGCTGTCTGCTCTGATTCGCTGACTGTGCTGATTTCTGGAAAAACTGCTGAATTTCCGGGTCCGTGGCCTGTTCCGCGTAAGCCTGCATCTTACACTGTGTGGTCGAAAATCCGCCGATCAGATGGCGCAGGTTCTGTAAATCAAGTTCTGAAATTTCATTCATAGCTAAGCTCCTCCTTTTTGAAGTTCACAGCACCAGTATCTCCCATAAGGATAAAATTTATACATAAAATGTTTCGATTTTCTCTTTTCATACTCCCGGAAAGCTGATAAACTTGGGAGTGACAGTTCAGAACAGCAGGCGGTCTGCGGCCTGCTGTTCTGAATAGTTGCAACTGGAAATGGAAACAGGAGAAGTATCAAATGATAAGGAGTCTTTTATTATGGAAAGAATTGCAAGCTTTACAATCAATCATCTGAAGCTGCTTCCCGGCTTATATGTCTCGCGGAGAGACCAAAAGGGAGACTGTACGGTAACGACGTTTGATCTGCGCATCACCGCCCCCAACCGGGAGCCGGTGATTGATATGCCGGCGCTCCACACCATTGAGCATATAGCTGCCACATACCTGAGAAACTGTGCGCAGAAGAATGAGATTGTTTATTTTGGACCGATGGGCTGCCGTACCGGCTGCTACCTCGTGATGTTTGGCGATCGGAACCCGGAGGACATTTTTGATCTGGTGATTGCCATGTGCGATTTTATTCTCAGCTACGAGGGGGAAATCCCCGGCGCCCAGCCGGATCAGTGCGGGAACTATTCCGAGCAGAACCTGAATATGGCAAAATACTATATCCGACAATATCGCCGTGAGCTAAACGACAACCGGAGATTTCGATATCCGGAATAAAAACATTTGTTTGCTTTTTGGGTTGCTCTGTGCTATACTGGGGGAAACATATGTACGAGAGGTAAGAAATTATGCCAGGACCGATTACACCAAAACAGCAGGAAATCCTTGATTATATCAAAAGTGAGATTCTCAGCCGCGGCTTTCCCCCCGCGGTGCGCGAAATCTGCCAGGCGGTACACCTGAAGTCGACCTCCTCTGTTCACTCTCATCTGGAATCCCTTGAGAAGAACGGTTATATTCGCAGAGACCCGACCAAACCGCGGGCGATTGAGATTCTCGATGAGTCGTTTAACCTCACACGCCGCGAGATGGTCAGTGTGCCGATTGTCGGAACCGTCGCGGCCGGGCAGCCGATTCTCGCTGAACAGAACATTGACAGTTACTTCCCCATCCCGGCGGAATATATGCCGAATGAACAGTCCTTCATTCTTCGGGTGAAGGGAGAAAGCATGGTGAATGCCGGCATCCTCGATGGAGACTGTGTGCTCGTCCGTCAGCAGGTGACCGCGGACAATGGGGATATTGTTGTCGCGCTTCTGGATGATTCCGCTACAGTCAAGACCTTTTATAAAGAAAAGGATCATATCCGTCTGCAGCCGGAGAATGATACCATGGACCCGATCCTTGTCCATGACGTACAGATTCTTGGAAAAGTATTTGGTGTGTTCCGCTTCTTCTGAGCGGCACGCCATGCAAAAGGAAACACCATGCAAAAGAGAAACCCTCCATGAACGATTTTCAGGCAGAAACTGTCGCAGGATCGCTCATAGAGGGTTTTTTCGGGGTAAATGCGGTATCTGTTCAGAACAGCAGGTGAATCTGAACTGTTACCACAAATCTTATAATTCAAATCGATTCTCCAGGCCATCCAGCAGATCCTTCGGCAATGCCAGATGGAACCCATTCGGGTTCAGAAGAAAGCCGGTGGCGTCCTTCAGCAGAAGCTTGGAAAGACTCTCGAAGGGCACTGCGATCGCCTGAAATTTATTCTCTTTATTGAACTTGCTCATCTCGGTCGGATCCGTGAATATCGGCTGGAACGCGTCCCCGTTTTTATTTTTCAAAAGCGGCAGGCGGTACTTCTTCTGCTTCAGCTTCTCCGCGTCGCTCTCCGGACCTTCAAACATCTCAATCGGCATCACGTAGCGGCTCTTCATCAGATTTACCGCCAGCTCTTCCTCCAGATCAGCCAGATCCGTTTTCTCCTCATCCGGAACAGGCCGGGATGCCTCCTGCATAAAGTAAAGGGCCGTCAGCTGCAGCTGGGGATTAAAAATCGGCTGCCTGTCTTTCGGAAGCTTTGTATAATCCGGACGATGCACCAGCTCCTCCAGACCGAGCGGTTCCTGCCCGCTTCCGCTGACAAATACGAGTTCATTGATCCCCATGGAAAATAAGGTAGCGAAAAAATTCAGGAACTTTTTGTTCGGGTATTTGACCCCCTTCAGTGCGATCTTTTTCTCCGTATACGGCTTCGCAAATGCCTGCAGCTGCTCCTCCGTATCAAACAGCCAGATCTGGTCGTTATAGGTCTCCGGATCACAGGTCACAAAGGGCATGTTCGTGAACGTACAATACGCGACGATCAGGCTCTCCTTTTTCTGAATACTTCTCACTAAAAATTTCTTATCTGCTGCCATAGCTTCCTCCCGTCTCGCAAGTATCGTTGCAGTCTCATTTTCCAAAAAGCTCCGTCGCTGTTACCGGTCACACCTTCATCCGGTTTCCGTCGTTTTTCCTCTGCAGGTATGACCAGCAACGCAGCTTCACAGCTCCATTTATTCTAAGTCCTCTATCCGCATGGACTTGCCGTCCCGCCAGATCCGCTCCAGATCATAAAAAAGGCGGTTTTCTGTATCAAAGATATGGACGATCACATCTCCAAAATCAATGAGAATCCAGTTCGCGCTGCGGTACCCTTCTGTCTGCTTTGCCGGGTAGCCCGCTTTGTGCAGCTGTTCTTCGACATTATCCGCCATCGCCTGCACCTGATTGCGGTTCGTACCGGAAGCAATGATAAAATAATCCGCCACTACGGAAACTTCTTCAATATTGATAATCTTCACGTCTTCTGCTTTTTTCTCAAGAAGCGCGTCACAGGCCAGCTTCGCCTTTTTCTTCGCGATCGTCTTCGCGTCTTTCTCTGCCATTTCTGCCATTTAGTCGTCCTCCCTTTCTCCGATCAGATTTTCATAGTAATTATAAGCCACAACGGACTGATTATCAAGACTGGCTTTTGTCTGTTCCAGATAAGAGAGCGTATCCCGAAGGGTCAGATAAACCGCCATATCCAGATCAGAAAAGGCAAGCGCACGGATTCTTCTCAGATTCGGGGCTTTTGCACGTCCCGGCTCTATATAGTCAGAGAGAAATACGATTTTCTCCATCAGTGACATATCTGGCTTGCCCGTAGTATGACAGCGGATCGCGCTGAGGATTTCCATATCTTCTACTCCATATTTGTCCTTCGCAATACAGGCGCCAAGCTTTGCATGCAGAAGCTGCGGGGCGGCACGTTCCGCCTCAGAGACAGAGAGCTTGTAGTGTTCACACAGTTTGATCTTCTGCGGGTTCGGAATGCATTTGGCACAATCATGCAATAGCCCCGCCACGCCGGTGCGCTCCAGATCCTCCCCATGGCACATGGCCAGAGCCATTGCTGTGTACATCACCCCCTGCGTATGCACATAGCGCGGTTCGTCCAGCTCTTTTTTCAGTCTCTTCTGCATCTTTGAGATATTATAGCCGCTCATACACGCATCTTAGCCCCCGTAAATCCCGTTTTCCTCAATATACTCCATTACCGCATCCGGTACAAGTCCCCGGATGGATTCATGCTCCCGGCAGCGCCTTCGCAGATCTGTAGAAGAAATCTGCATTTTGGGAAGATCCAGCAAAACAATTCTCGCTCCAAACGTCTCCTTCAGCTCGTCCATTTTTCGCCGGATTGTCTCTGAAGCCAGATCATCCCGCCCGGTCGCAACCAGCACACAGTTCTCGCAAATGGTATCCGGATGATACCAGGTATCAAATGCCATCAGAGAATCCCCGCCGATGATAAAATAAAATTCCGTCCCGGGTTCGCGCTTTTTCATGCGAACAATCGTATCCCTGGTATAAGTCAGACCTCCCCGCAGCATTTCCTCCGCGTCAAGTAAAAAATACGGGCAGCCGCGGATCGCCAGCTGTACCATATCCAGGCGCTGCGCATCTGTTGCTCCATCCCGGCGATGCTGCTTGTGCGGAGGATTTCCGGAAGGCAAAAAGAGAACCGTCTCCAGGGACAATTGCCTGCGGGCGCATTCGGCCAGCTTCAGATGGCCATTGTGAATCGGGTCGAATGTGCCGCCCATAATTCCTTTGCGCTGCTTCTTCACTTCCATACACTGCTCTGTCTGTGCTGCGTCCACTTCCTGTGCTCCGTTCCTTCCTGGTTACTTTGGCAGTTCTATTTTTCTTTTATCGTCTTTTCCAGGCCGGTAAAGCACAATCTTTTTTCCGATCACCTGCACAACCTGAGAGCGGGTGCGATCGGCCAGCACCTGTGCCAGCTCGTGTGGATCATCCATGCAGTTTTGCAGTACTCCTACCTTTATCAATTCACGCGCTGCAAGCGCTTCCTCTACTGCCGCCGTCACCTCCGGCGTCAGAGAGGATTTTCCAATCTGAAAGACAGGCTCCATCGTCATCGCAAGGCTTTTCAGATAAGCCCGTTGTTTACTCGTCATTTTCGCTTACTCCTTATAATAATCGAACTGAAGGTTATAGATACGCACCGTATCTCCGTCCTGAATGCCAAGTCCTTCCAGCTGATCCAGAATACCGTTTTCCCGCAGAAAATTCTGGAAAAACTGAAATCCCTTTTCGGACTCCAGGTTCGTATAACCAAGCATGCGCTCGATCCGCGGACCTTCTACGACATAGGTATTGGCCTCTCCGGCAGACCGTTCCACCGTAAATGGAAGCTTCTGTCCCGTATAATGAAGCTGGGGATCATACTCCGGCTCAAAAAGCACAGGCTTGGAAGGAAGCTCCCGCAGCAAACGCTGCACATAAAGCAGCAGCTTGCGCACCCCCTGCCCGCTCACAGCGGAAATACCGAAAACCGGAATGCCTTTTGGTTCAAATTCCTTTTTCAGCCGGGAAAGCGGATGCTCCATCTCTCCTTCTTCCGGAAGCACATCCAGCTTATTCGCCGCAATCACCTGCGGGCGGTCCGCCAGGTCCGCACGATATGCGCGCAGCTCCGCATTGATCTTGTAGATATCGTCAACCGGGTCGCGTCCTTCGACGGAAGCTGCATCCACGATGTGGATCATCACCTTCGTCCGCTCTACATGGCGAAGAAACTCATGCCCCAGACCCGCACCGTCGGAAGCTCCTTCGATCAGTCCCGGAATATCTGCAATCACAAAGCCGCCGCCTTCCATGTCTACGACGCCCAGGTTCGGAGAAAGTGTCGTAAAATGATAGTTCGCGATCTTCGGCGTCGCATTTGTGACCCGGGAAAGAAACGTCGATTTTCCGACATTCGGAAAACCGATCAGCCCTACATCCGCGATCAGCTTCAGTTCCAGGATCACCTCGAGCTCTTTCGCCTCCTGACCAGGCTGCGCGTATTTGGGTGCCTGCATCGTCGGCGTGGCATAATGCATATTTCCATATCCGCCTCTGCCGCCTCTTAAAATCGTCTGACGGCGATTCTCACCGGAAAGATCCGCTATGACCTGGCCGCTCTGTGCTTCCTTTACGACCGTGCCAGCCGGTACCTTCAATATTAAATTGTCTCCATCTGCTCCATGACAGCGCCGCTTTCCGCCTGGCTCGCCGTCTCCGGCCGCAAACTTTCTCCTGTGACGATAATCAATCAGCGTATTCTCTCCATCATCCACTTCAAAGATAATGTCGCCGCCTCTGCCGCCGTCACCGCCATCCGGACCGCCGTCCGGAATATATTTTTCTCTTCGAAAGCTCACATGTCCGTCGCCGCCTTTTCCGGAACGGATGATTATTTTTGCTCTGTCCGCAAACATATGCCACTCTCCCATCAGACAAAAAAGGCTTCAAACCTCGATGACGATTTGAAGCCTTACCTGAATTATTCAGCTGCAACAGGATGAACAGATACCTGTTTTTTATCTCTTCCAAGCCGTTCAAAACGTACAACTCCGTCCGCAGTTGCAAACAGTGTGTCGTCTCCGCCCCGTCCAACATTCAAACCAGGATGGATCTTCGTACCGCGCTGTCTGTAAAGAATGTTTCCGGCTTTTACAAACTGTCCATCTGCTCTCTTCGCACCAAGTCTTTTGGCCTCGGAATCTCTGCCGTTCTTTGTAGAACCGACTCCCTTTTTGTGAGCGAAGAACTGAAGGTTCATATTCAACATTCGTCACACCTCCTCAAATGTAAGGGTAATATATTTCTCTCCATATTCAGCCTGTATACTTCGAATTCCAAGCACCAGGCTGTCCATCAGCAGAGAAGACTTTTCACTGACCGTATCCGGAAATTCCATTTTCAGATATCCGCCATCCTCAGACAGCTCCTGTCTGAAAGAATCCTCTGTGAAGGTCTCAATCGAATTCACCGTATTCAGCGCCAGCACGGACACTGCTGCACAGACAAGATCACTGCCCGCTTCGGCATATTCGGCATGGCCTTCAAAGGAAAATCCTCTGTACTGATGCTCTGACTGCCACACAGTAAAAACGATCATTTTCGTCAACCATTAATCTTTTCAATCTTTACCTGTGTGTACTGCTGTCTGTGACCGTTTTTCTTATGGTAACCCGTCTTTCTCTTGTACTTGTAAACGATGACTTTCTTCGCTTTAGCGTTGCAGACAACCGTCGCTGTCACTGTCGCGCCGGCAACATCTGCGCCGACCTTCAGACCATCATCACTTACTGCAAGCACCTGATCAAACGTAACAGTCTCTCCAGCCTCCACTCCAAGCTTCTCTACTCGAATGATATCGCCCTCGGCTACTTTGTACTGTTTACCACCTGTTGCAATAATTGCGTACATATGGCACACCTCCTGTCTATCATTACTCGCCAAATACGGTGACCGACTGTGCGGTACTTCAACCTCTTTGTGCGGCATACTGACCTATCATAACACACGATTTAAACTGCGTCAATTCCTTTTTCGTCTTTTTAACTGTTCTTTTTTGACGCATCTTCGGAAGAGGCACCGTACGGTTCCCCATAGGGTGAGCCGTAGTATTTCCCATATTTTCCGTACTTTCCGTATTTTCCATATTTCCCGTAATAGGAATTCTTTGAATAATCAACCTTATTCAAAACAACGCCAAGGATCGGCGTATTGGTTTTTTCCAGCTGCTGCTTAATGTCCTGTTCGAAGCGATAGCTGTTCCAGCCTTCCTCAATCACTATGATCGAACCATCGCATTTGCTGGCAATGATCGCGCTGTCTACTACGCTGCCAAGTGGCGGGGAGTCAATGAGAATATAATCATAGCTCTCTCTGAGCGCCGCCAGCATATGGTCAAAATAGCTGCTGCTCAGAAGCTCTGATGGGTTTGGCGGAACCGGGCCAGCAAACGCAATATAGAAATTCGGAACATTCGTCTGGCAGATAATATCAACCAGCGATGCCTGTTTCGAAAGGAAATGCGTCAGTCCCTTCATATTACCTGCCACATCTACGCGCCCAAGCAGCGCGGATTTTCTCAGATCTGCATCGAGCAAAAGTACCTTTTTCCCAATCTCAGAAAGAGAAATCGCCAGATTCAGGATCACATAGGTCTTTCCCTCGTTCTGTGTGCAGGAAGTAAATACAATCGCCTTTTTATCTCCGCCGCAGAACTGAAGATTTGTACGAAGGGATTTGCAGGCCTCTGCGCTGTAATAATTCAATTCCGGTTTTTTGATCTCTATATATTTCATCGATTCAGCCCTTCCTCTTTTTGCTTCCGCGCTCGCGTTTCTTACGCTGCTTCTTTTCACGCACAAGGGATTCATCCAGCGGCATGGAACCCAGAACACTGAGTCCCAGATACCTCTCTACATCTTCGGTAGTCTTAACCTTATCATCCAGGATGAAGATCACAACCAGCACTCCAAGGGTCGCCACCATACCAAGAAGCGCCGCAATCAGCACATTCTTCGTAAGGCTCGGACTGGACTTCTCTGTCGGTATATTCGCCTCATCGACGACATTGACCGACTCCAGCTCCATAATCTCTTTAATATGAGTCACGGAAGCCTGACAGATCGCCTGCGCGATATCCCTTGCCATATAGGGGTCCGGATCCGTAACACTGATCGACACAACACGTGTGTCCGACTGTGCCGACACGGTCACCACCGAAAGAAGCTCATCGTAATCCATGTCAAGGCCGAGCTGGGCGATCACCGCCTCAATCACCGTCCGGCTCTGAATCATCTCTATGTAGTCCTCAGTCAGATACGTACTGCTCGTTATATCGCTGCTCGTAACGCTGTCCGTCGACTGACGGTTCAACACGTAAATCTTCGCGGTTGACGTATACTGTGGGGTAATAAACCACGCCGTAACAATAAAAGAAAGAATCGAGCATATACCAACAACCAGAATTACATATCCAATCTTGCTAAGTATAAAAGAGACTATTTCCCCAAGGTCTATGGTTATTTCGTCATTGTTTTGTACTTCTGTTTCCATTTTGCCCTCCTGTAAGTAATGCACCCGCCGTAAACCCATTCACAGCTTTCCCGGGTGTTTTTGCTTATAGTTTCCTCCTCCCGATCTCATAACGTCTGCACTTCAGACTTTAACGTACTG
Source organism: Lachnospiraceae bacterium (assembly GCA_021202635.1). GTDB lineage: Bacteria > Bacillota > Clostridia > Lachnospirales > Lachnospiraceae > Choladousia. The sequence goes on from JAJQCQ010000079.1 coordinate 92,248, forward strand.
ATTATATACTCTCTCTCCTCTTTTGTAAAGAATTTATTTTGTAGCACCAGTTTAGAACAGCATCGAAATGAAAGGACAGCCTGTGCAGGTTTACCTGCTAAAGGCTGTATTTTCATTTCGGGATGGGCGAAACGCCCATCCAGCCACAGATATGTGACGCGTAAGCGGCATATAGCCTGCGAAGCAGGCGATCTGTGGCTTGATGTTCTAAACGTCCCGTGCAGAACAGCATCGAAATGAAAGGACAGCCTCACAGCCTTACCGGACTGATCTCCTGCTCTGTCCGGAACGGTATGCCATATTTTTCCGCCCGGATGGCGCGGTACAGATGAGAAGCCGCTACATCCATGGACCACATCTGTCTGCCGGGATCCGACAGCTGTTTCCCGGCAGACGCAGCCCTGGAAATCAGGGGCAGTGCGCTTTTTTGTCTGATTTCATGCAAAAGAGGCGCAGCTTCCCGGCGGAAGCCAAGGATATGCGCGTAAAAAACATATCCTTCCCGGCAAAAAGACGCAACGGTTTCTTTCCGGATATCCAGAATAAGGTGCAGCAGAGCACGGCGAATGCGCGCTTCGGTAATCTGCTTTGTTTTCAGAAGAGCCGTGATCTCGCGGAAACGTTTTCCTATACACTGGAAGCGCAGACGATGAACCCGCTCCGCCAGATCCCCGGACAGATCAAAAACGGCATCCAGATTGTCCCCATCGATCAGCCGGTACGTCAGCAGCGGAAGCAGATCATCCGGAAAAATCGGGCAGGTGCCGGCTTCTGCAAACAGGGCGCGGATGCGGTCCGGAATATACCCGTCCAGAGAATGGACGTCTCCTTTTTCCAGACATTCTCTGATCGCGCCCGCCGAACAGTACTCGCCGGTCAATGCCTGTTCCGAATAAGAGCTTCCTCTGCGCGGCAGCGGAAGCGGACAGATTCTGGAATGTATTTTTTTCAGTGCCTTACAATATTCAACACCCAGGATGCTGTTGGGCGTCGAAAGCAAAGCGGAAAGCGTATTGCGGTCTTTTTTCGCTTCATCGGATGAATCTTTTGTGTGCCTGATCTCTTTCCCGCACACACCGATATAGCGGTTCAGCGCTTCCTCGCGTGCCCGCGGAAACGGCAGCCCCAGGCGCAGGCCTTCCCGCAGTGCAAGCCGATAGGGCTCCGGCTCCTCTAGTAAAATCTCCGCGACCGTCTGGAAGCTTCCGCAATCCATGGCCGCGGATACTTCTGCACTCCCGGAAGCTTCGCCCGGCTCCGCGCCAAAACAAAGCGTGTCAACGACTCCCAGGCCATCCAGCAGACGAACAGCGCCCTCCGCAAAATATTCCGCACTGCCTGTCGCATAACAGACGGGCAATTCGATCACCAGATCCGCGCCGCAGCGCAGCGCCATTTCCGTACGGATATATTTGTCAAAAATGGCCGGAGCTCCACGCTGCACATAATCCGGACTCATCACAACTACCGCAAAATCCGCGTCTGAAAGCTCTTTTGCCTTCCGGAGATGGTATTCATGTCCGGTATGAAACGGGTTATACTCCGCTATAATTCCGACTGTACGCATGGATCATTACTCCGAAATGTATCTTAGTTTGTTACTGTTCACGCCCCGACCACGCACTTGCTGCCTGGTCAGAGTGTGACCTGTAATCTTAGTTTTTAAAGCTGTGGATCGGTGCCGGGATTCTGCCTTCGCGGCGGATGAAGGCTTCACATGAGAACGAATTGACCGGCATAATCGGCGCATAGCCCAGCAGGCCGCCAAACTCTACCATATCACCAACATCTTTTCCGATCACGGGAATCAGGCGGACCGCCGTGGTTTTCTGGTTTACCATACCGATGGCCATCTCATCTGCGATGATACCGGAAATCGTTGATGCGCTCGTACTGCCCGGAATCGCAATCATGTCAAGGCCAACCGAGCAGACGCAGGTCATCGCTTCCAGCTTTTCCAGAGAAAGCGCTCCGGCCTGTACCGCGTCAATCATTCCCTGGTCCTCACTGACCGGGATAAACGCGCCGCTTAAGCCCCCGACGTAAGAGGACGCCATGACCCCGCCTTTTTTCACCTGATCATTCAGAAGCGCCAGCGCCGCGGTCGTCCCCGGCGCTCCCGCATGCTCCAGGCCAATCTCACAGAGAATATCAGCCACGCTGTCCCCGATCGCCGGTGTCGGTGCGAGGGACAGATCAATGATCCCAAATGGAATGCCCAGTCTTCTGGAGGCTTCCTGGGCAACCAGCTGTCCGACACGGGTCACCTTAAAAGCAGTCTTTTTTATCGTCTCGCAAAGCGTCTCAAAATCCGCGCCGCGCACTTCCTCCAGCGCATGCTTTACCACGCCGGGACCGCTGACCCCGACATTGATCACGGCATCTCCTTCCGTCACTCCGTGAAAGGCGCCTGCCATGAAAGGATTATCATCCGGCGCATTGCAGAAAACAACCAGCTTCGCACATCCCAGGGAATCCGCTTCGCAGGTCAGCCTGGCGGTCTCTAAAATCACCTCTCCAAGCAGCCGGACCGCATCCATATCAATGCCGCACTTTGTAGAACCGACATTCACGGAGCTGCACACACGCTCTGTCCCGGCCAGTGCCTGCGGAATGGAACGGATCAGATATTCATCCGCCTTTGTCATGCCCTTGGAGACCAGGGCGGAATAACCGCCGAGGAAATTCACCCCCACCTCTTTCGCTGCACGGTCGAGCGTCTGGGCGATCGTCACATAATCCTCCGACGAATGACACGCGCTGCCGCCCACAAGCGCAATCGGCGTCACAGAAATCCGCTTGTTGACAATCGGAATCCCATACTCGTGCTCGATCTCCTCCCCGGTGGAAACCAGATTTTTTGCCACGCTGGTGATTTTCCGGTAGATATTGTCATTCAGCGCAGCCAGATCATCTGTGATACAGTCCAGCAGGCTGATGCCCAGGGTAATCGTCCGGACATCCAGATTCTCCTGCGTGATCATTTTATTTGTCTCGCTTACCTCAAATATATTTATCATGCCATTCTCCATCCGATCAGATTCGATGCATCATATTAAAAATATCCTCATGCTGGCAGCGAATCGAAACTCCAATCTGCTCCCCCACTTTCTCCAGCTCCTGCGCAATCTGTGCACCGCTCTTTGGCGACTGGGTCGCATCTGTCACCATCATCATATTGAAATATCCCTGAACAATCGTCTGCGAGATATCGAGAATATTGACATTGTTCTCAGCCAGATACGTGCACACCTTTGCGATAATGCCCACCGTATCTTTTCCAACTACGGTAATGATTGTTTTTTTCATACATTGCTCCTTTTACTGAATCGTTTCCATATGCTCCTTATATCGTCGTCATGCTTCAGACTGCACACCGGGATGATACGACGGCCTTCTCCGTGCTCCGCACTGCCTTGTATCATCACACTGCGATCATCTCTGACGGGCGGTCTCTTCCGGCGATGCGGATCGGGAAATCCGTTCCCTTAAACGGATTGTCTCCCAGTGTAATTTCCTCCGTGACTGTCATCAGCGCCAGGTCCTCCAGATTGTTTTCCTGGCTCAGATGGCCCAGCAGAATTCCCTTCATATTCTCATGCAGAATTTCACCGACCAGGCGTCCGGCATTGTCATTGGAAAGATGACCCTTCCGTCCGAGAATCCGCTGCTTCAGGTAGTAGGGATACCTCCCGACCTGAAGCATGTTGATATCGTGATTGGACTCGATCAGAACCGCGTCCAGCTGTTGCAGATGATCCACGACGTAATCATCATAATACCCGAGATCCGTCGCTACCGCAATGCTTTTTCCCTCATGACTGAGCCGATAGGCAACCGGCTCTGCCGCGTCATGAGAAACACGGAATGGAAGCACATCCAGATCCTGAATCAGGAAATGCTGATCCGGCGTGACCTCGTGAAACAGGGTCTCATCCACTGTCCCCAGCATATGATTGCCGAGCATCTCATTTTTCGTTCCCGCAGAACAGTATACCGGAATCCCATATTTGTGGGCCAGTACCCCCAGCCCTTTGATGTGATCCGAATGCTCATGCGTAATCAGGATCGCGTCAATCTCCTCCGGCTTGCGGTCCATCTCTCTCAAACCGGCTACTACTCTCTTTCCACTGATGCCGGCGTCAATCAGCACACTGGTGTGCTCCGTCCCCGCAAAAATGCAGTTCCCGCTGCTGCCGCTGGCTATGCTGCAAAAATTCATCTGTATCAATCCTTATTTATGTATTTGTAGCAATTTCGAACAGGCAGACTGTGAGGTCTGCGGCCTGCTGTTCTGAATCGCTATACTCTATGCGGCAATCCTTTTTACAAAATATGCCCCAGACTTTTGCATACTACCACAAAATGTAGGAACAATCAATTCCATTTTTACGTATTACGGTACGATTCTATTGTACACTCTGGAAAAAGGGTTTTTATTCTTTCATCGATCTGGGCGCAGGTACACGTCATATCCTCCCTGCTGTTGTCAATCACCACCTGACAGCGGCGGCGGAATTCTTCTTCCCTCAGCTGGTTCCGCATGATCTGACGTATCTTTTCGGGGGAATACCCCCGCGATCCCATCAGGCGCTTTGCGCGGACTGTCTCATCCGCATAAATATACCAGACTTCATCGCAGATTTCATCATAGTGATCCTCCAGAAGCAGTGCCGCTTCGATCACGAGAAAGGCTCCCGCCAGAGTCTGTGCGCGAAAAGAAGCAATTTCCTCCAGAATCCGCTTCTTCACCGCCGGGTGAACAATCGCGTTCAGCTGTTCCATTTTTTGGCGGTCCGCGTATACGATGGCGCCCAGCCGTCCCCGGTCAATGGTACCGTCTTCCGCCAGAATTTCAGTGCCAAATGTCTCAGTAATGCGCTTCCAGCAGAGCTCTCCCGGCTGCTGCACCAGGTGCCCGATCCGATCTGCCTCCAGAATACGGGCGCCATATTGTTTATTTAAATAGGAAAGAACCGTACTTTTCCCGGCTCCGACCCCACCGGTGATTCCCAGAACCTTTCTGTTTTCTTTGCAGCAGCAATTCCCGTCTTTATTTTGCCTCATACCAGTTCTTCCCATCATGAATATCCACTTCCAACCGTACGCGAAGCTGCGCCGCGTTCTGCATTTCGCGCACCATGATCTCCCGCACCTCAGCCTGCTCTTCTATTGCGGTTTCCACCAAAAGCTCATCGTGTACCTGAAGAATCAGCCTCGATTTCATCTTCCGGCTGTGCAGGCAGGCATTCACCCGGTTCATCGCGATTTTGATGATATCGGCCGCAGTGCCCTGAATCGGGGCATTCATGGCGACTCTCTCGCCAAAGGAGCGCTGCATAAAGTTGGATGATTTCAGTTCAGGCATCGGACGGCGGCGGCCAAACATGGTCGTCACATAGCCGTCTCTTTTGGCGTCCGCCACAGACTTGTCCTGAAACTGTTTGATTCCCGGGTAGGTTTTAAAGTATTGCTCGATGTATTCCTTTGCCTCCTTTTGCGTAATGCTCAGGTTCTGGCTGAGGCCAAACGAGCTGATGCCATAGACAATGCCGAAATTCACCGCTTTCGCGTTGCGGCGCAGCTGCGGTGTCACCTCCTCCGGGGCGACATGGAAGACCTTCGCGGCAGTAGCCGTATGGACATCCTGCGCCTCCTGATAGGCCTGAATCAGATCCTCATCGTTTGAAAAATGTGCCAGCACACGCAGCTCAATCTGGGAATAATCAGCGTCCAGGAATACGTAACCGTCATCCGGCACAAACACCTTGCGGATCAGACGCCCCAGCTCCATGCGGATCGGAATATTCTGCAGGTTCGGGTCTGTGCTGCTGATCCGTCCGGTCGCGGTGATCGTCTGATGAAACTTTCCATGAATCCTGCCGTCGTCGGAAATAAAATTTGCCAGCCCGTCCGCATAGGTCGATTTGAGCTTTGCCATCTGGCGGTACTCCAGGATATCCGATACAATCGGGTAATCCGGCGCGAGCTTATCCAGCACATCCGCCGCCGTAGAATAACCGGATTTCGTCTTTTTCCCATGCGGGAGCTGAAGCTTTTCAAAAAGAATCACGCCGAGCTGCTTCGGAGAATTGATATTAAACGCCTCACCCGCCTGTTCATAAATGGAAGCTTCCAGCTCCCCTATGCGTCCGGTCAGCTGTTCTCCGTAATGCTTTAATTCCTGTGCCTGCACGCGAATCCCCGCGCGCTCCATATCTGCAAGCGTAAAGACCAGCGGCATCTCTATGTCATCAAACAGAGCCTTCATGCCCATCGATACCAGCCGCTCTTCCATCACCGGACAGGCTTTCCAGAGAACCAGTGCCAGGCGGCAGGCCCAGGAGAGAAATTCGTCCGGTTTTTCTTCCATCGCCTGCGTCAGGGAGTTTTTCCCAAAAAGCTCCGTGCGGGAAGGAATCATCCAGTCCAGATATTCCTTCGCAATATCCTGATCGTCATAGCTGTCCTTGAGCGGATTCACCAGATACGCTGCGATGGCCGTATCAAACAGACTGCACTGCGTCTGTTTCTCCACACCGGAATCTGCCTTCGGAAGCGGGAATCCAGGCGTATCCGTGTTCAAATAGGGCAGCTGTTCTTTCAGATGCAGGGTAACGGACCTTCCTCCGGCCGCAATCAGTTCTGAAAGCTTCGCACAGAGATACTCCTTCGTCAGGAAACCGCAGCACTCCAGAAAGGCAGCTTCCCCCTCCGTACCGCAAAGAGCGATTCCCAGAAAAGACTCTCCCTCTGTCAGCAGATAAAAAGCGTTCATGCCTCCGCTCAGCCGGGAAAACATCTCTTCCGCCTCATTCAGATCACGGATCGCACAAAAATGCTCCGTCTCCCCGGGCTTCTCCTCCTCTATCTGAAAACGGCCAAGTAAATTTTTGAACTCCAGCATGCGGCAGAGCTGCAGCGCGTCTGCGGTGTAAAGAACGCCCAGTCTGGCCTCTTCTTTTTTCAGCTCCACCGGTGCGGCAAGATCAATCGTAGCGAGCACCTTACTTATCTGCGCCAGATCATAATGCTCCCGCAGCGCGTTGCGCGCCCGCGCCGGCGTAATCTCTTCGATGTGCGCATATGCCTCCTCGATCGAGCCAAACTGCGCGATGAGCTTTGTCGCTGTCTTCTCTCCGATACTCGGTACGCCCGGAATATTATCCGACGCGTCCCCCATCAGCGCCTTCACGTCGATAAATTCCGTCGGGGTCACCTGATAGCGCTCCTTCACATCCTTCGCGTAATAATCCTCGATCTCCGTCCCGGTTGCCTTTGTCTTGGGAATCCGCACCAGAATATCATCCGTCGCCAGCTGCAGAAGGTCCCGATCGCCGGATAGAATCGTCACAGAAAGACCCTCTTCCTGCATTTGCCTGGATACCGTCCCCAGAATATCGTCCGCCTCATACCCGGGAAGCTCAAGCACCGGGATTTCCATCGCCCGCAGCATCTCTTTCATCAGAGGCACCTGTTCGTGCAGCTCCTGCGGCATAGGCTTGCGCGTTCCCTTATACTCTGCGTACATCTTGTGGCGGAAAGTCGGCTCCTTGCGGTCAAATGCCACCGCCGCATAGGATGCCTGCTCTTCCTCAAATACCTTCAACACAATATTCAGAAAGCCATAGACTGCGTTCGTGTGCAGTCCCTCACTGTTTGTAAGATCCGGCAAACCATAAAATGCCCGGTTCAAAATGCTGTGCCCGTCTATCAGGACCATTTTCTCTTTCTTCTCCGACATCTGCTGTCTCCTCTTCCAAATCTATAGCCATACCGCTCTGTCCGTATGATGGCCGTGATTCCTCCGCTCACATTACAGTTCACACCCTGACCAGCAGCCCGCTCACTCTGCGTCCGGCCCTGTCTCACCATCTGCTGTGCGGACCACTCCTGTCTCCATTTCATCTGTCTCGGAAACAGACATCTCCGATTCTGTCTCCGTCAGCAATTGATCCGCGGTATCCTCCCGCTCCCGCATATACAGGTGGAGGATCGCGCGCTCAAAAATGCTGTCCGAGCCAAGTCCCTGTTTCATCTGAACGCCCGTATAAATACTAAGGATCAAAAGCACTTCCGCTACCGCCAGAACAACTGCATGAAAAATTCTGGAAGCCTTCCTGCGGAAAATACTGCGTTTTGCAGAACGGATGTCCTCGGCAAGCAATTTTTTAAAATCGTATTCATCGTGAGCGCCGGTGTCAATCGCGACGATCGCTTTGTAAACCATGAAGTAGGTATCCAGCTCCTCCATACAGTCTTCACAGGATTCCACATGATTCAGAAACGCTTCCATCTCACGCTCTGACAGTTCTTTTTTCACAAATGGCACGACCATGCGCCTGGCTTCATTGCATTTCATCGCGCACCCTCTCTCTGCATGCGGCAGACTGTATCAGCCTGATACAATTCGCCCCTCATCCATTGCTTCCATTTCGTTTCCTATGGCGAAAGGATACCACAAATAGTGTTTTTATTCAACGTCAATTTAACGGCTGGAAATTTCCTGCCGCGGCACCCGTATTCTTTTTTTATAAAAACCATCTGTACGTCCGAACGGTTTTCTGGTAAACTGTCAGTAACCATTCAGAACCTGATAAAAGAAAGAGGTACCCGGATATGAAGGAAAAATTATACACCATTCCGCTCAATGACGCGGTAAATGAAAGTGATGAATGCCCGTTTTGTTTCATTGAACGCAAGCTGGAACAGGACGCCATTGACTTTACGATCGGCAGCGGCTCTTCCTACATGGAAAGCGATATCCGCGAGCAAACCGACAAAATCGGCTTCTGCCGCGATCACCTGAAAAAAATGTATGACTATGGCAACACCCTTGGCAACGCCCTGATCATGAAAACCCACTACCAGAGGATCATGAAGGAAATGCACGAGCAGTTTGCCTCGTATACGCCGGGAAAGACACAGAAAATCAATCTTTTCCACCGGAAAAGCCAGGACGGAGGCGAAAATAAGAATCCCATCCAGTCCTGGACAGAATCAAAAGACTGCAGCTGCTACATCTGCCAGACGGTTCAGCCAACCTTTGAGCGCTATATCGAGACCTTCTTTTATCTTTACCGGCAGGACGAGGCTTTCAAGGCAAAAATACTGAACGGCAAGGGCTTTTGTCTGCATCATTTCGGCACCCTCTGCCAGAATGCGGATCATTATCTGAATGAGAAGGAACGAGCCGAATTCTATCCCGCCATGTTCGGCGTGATGGAGAAGAATTTCGCCCGCATCGAGGAAGATATCTCCTGGCTGGTCGACAAATTCGACTACCGCAACCGCGACGCGGACTGGAAGAATTCGCAGGACGCCCTGACGCGTGGGATGCAGAAGCTGCGCGGCGGTTATCCGATTGATCCGCCGTATAAGGCGAAATGAAATATGATGATAAAAATCATAGAAGCACGAAGTTCGGAAGTGATCAGTTTATGGTATGACACATTCGGGCAGATTACCTATTTTTGTTAGTCAGACAGGAGGAATTTTTATGGGCAGAGCAGGAGGAGGCGGCGGTGGCCGCTCTGGCGGAGGGCACACCGGTGGCGGGCGCGCCGGCGGTGGATTTTCAGGCGGCGGACGCGCCGGTGGCGGGCATAGCAGCTCCGGTTTCGGAAGAACAGGCAGCACCTCCGGACGGGCGGGCGCCGGCAGCAATATGGGAGGTGCCGCTCCGAGGGGCGGTGCCGGCGGGATGGGCAATCCCGGCGGCGGCATGGGAGGCCGCGGCTTTCGAAATGTTCCCCCGCCGCGCGGTCCGCGGCGTGGTTTCTGGGGGAGGTTCCGGCCCTTCTGGGGAGGCGGCGGATATTACCGCGGCGGTGGTTGCGGCGGATGCATGACCGCAATCCTTATCGTAGTGATTGTCATCGTTCTGGGCGTGGTCTCTTTTACCGGTTCATCCGAAAGGATGGAACAAAGAACAGAAACCACCATAGATACTACAGGAAACGTCCCCTCCTCCGGCACCAGCCGGGAAAAGATAGACACCGATCTGATTTTTGACAGTAACTGCATCCTTGACGAGCTCGGATGGTTTGAAGATGCAGATGCAGCCGGGGAAAGTCTGGAGGATTTCTTCAATGCGACCGGCGTACAGCCCTACATATACTTTAAAGATTACGACGAATCGCTGACCACCGATTCCGAAAAGGAAGAATACGCCCAGCAGTGGTACGAGGACAACATCGACAACGAAGGCACCTTCCTCTTCATTTACTTTGCGGAAGAGGATACCGACAACGATGTTGGTTATATGTACTACGTCTGCGGCTACGACATCGAAGCCGTCATGGACGAGGAAGCCTGTGAACTCTTCTGGGATTATGTAGACGAATACTGGTATTCCGATCTTTCTACCGATGACATGGTTACCGAAATCTTCAATTCCCTCGCCGACGCTATCATGTGAATTAACAATTCAGACCTATCAATCGAACAGGAGCCGAGTGATCGGCTCCTGTTCGCCGCGCGGGGCGTGTGCAGCGTATGCTGCTTCATTCCTTACACGCCCCTGCGCATAAAAAATGAAAAAACAGCCCCTCGCCGGGTGGCATCCCGTCCAAAGAACGGACGGGATATTCCGTGCAGATTTATCTGCTAAGGGCTGTCTTTTCATTTTGGGTTTTATCAGACTTATTCTGCGTCCGTAATCTCCGAATGCAGCTGCTGCAGGGATTTCACTTCTCCATTTCCATGCTCTTTCACGTAGCGGATGCCGCGCGCGGTCACCCTGGCGGCCGCCATGGTCGTCATGTAAGGAATTTTCGCCTTGATCGCGGCCTTCCGCAGATAGCTGTCATCGTGGGCGCTCTCTTTGCCGACCGGCGTATTGACAATCATGTCGATATTGCCGTTCGTGATCAGGTCCAGGATGTTCGGTCTGCCCTCATAGAGCTTTTTCACCTTCTCCGCCTCGATGCCATTCTCCGTCAGCAGATCATAGGTCGTACCGGTTGCGAGAATCCGGAAACCATCCTCCACAAAGCTTCTGGCGATCTCGACCACCTCCGGCTTATCTTTCCTGCTGACGGAGATCAGTACCGTACCGGAAAGCGGCAGCTTCGTCTGCGTCGCCTCCTGCGCTTTGAAAAAGGCCTCGCCATAGTCCGGGGAGAGTCCGAGCACCTCACCGGTCGAGCGCATCTCCGGGCCAAGGAGCGGGTCAACCTCGGGGAACATATTGAACGGAAATACCGCCTCTTTGACGCCATAATAAGGAATATTCAGTTCCTTTAAGGACGCGACCGGCGATGGGCGCCCGGTGATCTCGGAGGTCACGATATCCGTCGCCAGCGGCACCATACGGATGTTGCACACCTTGGATACCAGCGGCACCGTGCGGGATGCGCGCGGGTTTGCCTCCAGGACGAACACTCTGCCGTTCTCAATCGCGTACTGCATATTCATCAGACCCTTTACATGCATCTCTTCCGCGATCTTCTTGGTATATTCTTTGATAGTCCTTACATTCTCCTCCGAGATATGCACAGAAGGAATGATGCACGCGGAGTCGCCCGAGTGAATCCCGGCCAGCTCAATGTGCTCCATCACGGCAGGCACGAATGCGTGCGTGCCGTCGCTGATCGCATCCGCCTCACATTCCAGCGCATGGTTCAGGAAGCGGTCAATCAGGATCGGCCGATCCGGCGTTACGCCGACGGCGGCTGCCATGTAATTCTCCATACTGTCGTCATCATACACGACTTCCATGCCTCTGCCGCCAAGAACATAGGACGGACGCACCATCACCGGATAGCCGATCTCTTTTGCGATGGCCTTCGCCTCGTCAGCATTCACAGCCATCCCTGATTCCGGCATCGGGATATGCAGCTTCTCCATCATCGCACGGAACTGGTCACGGTCTTCCGCCAGGTCAATAACAGACGGCGCAGTTCCCAGAATCTTCACACCATTCCGCTCCAGATCGGCCGCCAGATTCAGCGGAGTCTGTCCGCCAAACTGCGCGATGACGCCGAGCGGCTTTTCCTTCTTATAGGTGCTGAGCACATCCTCCAGCGTCAGCGGCTCAAAATACAGCTTATCAGAGGTATCGTAGTCCGTCGAAACCGTCTCCGGGTTACAGTTGACGATAATCGTCTCAAAGCCAAGCTTTTTCAGCGCCAGAGAGGCATGAACGCAACAGTAGTCAAACTCAATTCCCTGCCCGATACGGTTCGGTCCGCCGCCAAGAATCATGATCTTCGGCCGGTCTTCTTTGATCGGGTTCTTATCCGGTGCGTTATAGGTCGAATAATAGTAAGCGGAATCCTGCGTACCGCTCACATGCACGCCCTCCCAGGCTTCCTCCACACCAAGCGCAATCCGGCGATTCCGGATATCGTCCTCCGGCACCTCCAGAATCTGGCTCAGATATTTGTCGGAGAAACCATCCTTTTTCGCTGCAATGAGGGCATCATCTGCCGGAAGCTGCCCTTTATTCACGCAGAGCGCTTCCTCTTCTTCCACCAGCTCCTTCATCTGCCCGATGAAATATTTCTTTACCTTTGTGATCTCATAAATCTCATCTACGGTCGCCCCCTTGCGCAGCGCCTCATACATCACAAAATGACGCTCGCTCGACGGCGTAATCAGCATAGAGAGCAGTTCTTCCCTAGACTTCGTATCAAAGTCCTTTGCGTGGCCAAGTCCATAGCGCCCGGTCTCCAGCGAGCGGATCGCTTTCTGGAAGGCTTCTTTGTAGGTCTTTCCGATGCTCATGACCTCTCCGACCGCGCGCATCTGCGTGCCAAGCTTATCCTCTACGCCATTGAACTTTTCAAAAGCCCAGCGCGCGAATTTGATCACCACATAATCGCCATCCGGCACATATTTATCCAGCGTCCCGTACTTTCCGCAGGGAATCTCCGAAAGGGAAAGTCCGGAGGCCAGCATTGCCGACACCAGCGCGATCGGGAAACCGGTCGCCTTCGAAGCGAGTGTGGAGGAACGCGAGGTCCGCGGATTGATTTCAATCACGACAATCCGGTCTGTCACCGGATCATGCGCAAACTGCACATTCGTACCGCCGATGACCTGCACTGACTCTACGATACGATAAGCCTGCTCCTGAAGGCGTTTCTGTACATCTTCCGAAATCGTCAGCATCGGCGCCGCGCAGAACGAATCACCGGTATGAACGCCCATCGGGTCAATGTTCTCAATGAAGCAGACCGTAATCATATTGTTGTCCTTGTCACGGATCACTTCCAGCTCCAGCTCTTCCCAACCAAGCACGGACTCTTCCACCAGCACCTGCCCGACCAGACTTGCCTGTAAGCCGCGCGCGCAGACCGTCTTCAGCTCTTCACGGTTGTACACCAGGCCTCCGCCCGCACCGCCCATGGTATAGGCCGGACGAAGCACCACCGGATACCCCAGCTCATCCGCAATCGCGAGCGCCTCCTCCACGCTGTAGGACACCTGGCTTCTCGCCATCTCAATGCCCAGCGCATTCATCGTATTCTTAAACTCAATGCGGTCTTCGCCACGCTCAATTGCGTCCACCTGCACGCCGATGACCTGCACGCCATATTTATCCAGGATTCCCTGCGACGCCAGCTCCGAGCAGAGGTTCAGGCCGGACTGTCCGCCCAGGTTCGGCAGCAGTGCGTCCGGACGTTCCTTTGCGATGATCTGCTCCAGACGGGAAACATTCAGCGGTTCAATATAGGTGACGTCCGCAATCTCCGGGTCTGTCATAATCGTCGCCGGGTTCGAGTTGACCAGCACAATCTCATATCCCAGCTTTTTCAATGCCTTGCAGGCCTGCGTGCCGGAATAGTCAAACTCACACGCCTGGCCGATGATAATCGGGCCGGAGCCAATAATCAGTACCTTATGAATATCTGTTCTCTGTGACACTGTGTGTCCTCCCTCATACAATCTACGAGCCTGACACTTTCTGTCAGGCTCGCCAAAACACGTTGCACGTGTGTGATCTACGTTCCTGTAGTCCTTATGGTTTTCTATCGTTCCGAAGCATTACTTTACAACAATATTTACAATCTTCTTCGGCACATAGATTTCCTTCACTACTGTGCCGGTCAGCTTCGCACCAAGCGCCTCGCGGCCCTTTGCAATCGCCTCTTCCTTTGAGATATCTACCGGAATGGAGATAACCACTTTGGTCTTGCCATTGATCTGCACCGGAATCTCGATCTCATCGTCCTTCATGGCGTCCGCATCCGCCTCCGGCCATGAGGTATGGAAGACGGAATCCGTATGTCCGTACATCTCCCAGAGCTCTTCCGTAATGTGCGGCGCAAACGGCGCAAGCAGCTGGATAAAAGTCTCGATGGTCTCACGGTCAACGCCGCCGGATTTTCTTGATACGTCGATCAGCTTATTGTTGTACTCCATGAAACCGGAAATAACGGTATTCAGGCTGAAGCTCTCCAGACGCTGGGTGATGTCATACACCAGCTTGTGGCGGATCTTGACCATCTCTTTGGTCTCTGCCACGTTCGCTTCCAGACTGTCGCAGGCAAGCTTCCAGAAACGGTTCAGGAAACGGTAGACGCCATCGATCCCGCGGTCGTCCCATTCCGCATCCAATTCCGGCGGTCCCACAAAGAGCTCATACATACGCAGTGAGTCGCAGCCATAGTCGCGCACCAGGTCATCCGGAGACACCACATTCCCCTTAGACTTACTCATCTTAATGCCGTTCTTACCGGTGATCATGCCCTGGTTGAACAGCTTCTGGAACGGCTCGTCAAAGTCGATCACGCCGATATCGCACAGGAACTTCGTATAAAAACGGGAGTACAGAAGATGCAGTACTGCGTGCTCCACGCCGCCGATATACATGTCAACCGGCAGATATTTGTCCGCTTTCTCTCTGGAAACCAGCTCTTTGTCATTTTTATTATCCACATAGCGCAGGAAATACCAGGACGATCCCGCCCACTGAGGCATGGTATTCGTCTCGCGCTTTGCGTCCGCACCGCAGACCGGGCACTTGCAGTTCACCCACTCATCGATCGCGGCCAGCGGAGATTCGCCCGTACCGGTCGGCTCATAAGACTCTACCTCCGGCAGGCGCAGCGGCAGCTCCTCCTCCGGCACCGGAACATTCCCGCAGTGCGGGCAGTGGATAATCGGGATCGGCTCGCCCCAATAGCGCTGGCGGGAGAATACCCAGTCGCGCAGCTTATAATTCACCGTCGCGCGGCCGATGCCCATCTCCTCAATGATATGCGGCGCTTCTTTTTTGAGCACCGCCGATTCCATACCATTCCAGTCGCCGGAATTGATCATCGTGCCGGATGCGGCGGTATACGCCTCGGTCATATTTTCAATCTCCTGGCCATCCTTTGCGATCACCTGAATGATCGGAATGTTAAATTTGGTCGCAAACTCAAAGTCACGGTCGTCATGCGCCGGTACGCACATGATCGCGCCGGTACCGTAATCCGCCAGCACATAGTCGGAAAGCCAGATCGGAATCTTCTTGCCGTTCAGCGGGTTGATCGCGTAGGAGCCGGTGAACACACCCGTCTTCTCCTTGTCCTGCATACGGTCAACATTGGAACGCATGGAAGAATCAAAGATATACTTCTCCACGTCCGCTTTCGTCTCCGGCGTCGCCAGAGAAACAGCCAGCGCATGCTCCGGAGCAAGTACCATAAAGGTCGCGCCGTGCAGTGTATCCGGACGGGTCGTGTAGACCGTAATCTTTTCCTCTCTTCCATCAATGGGGAACTCTACCTCAGCGCCGTAGGATTTGCCAATCCAGTCGGTCTGCATCTTCTTTACCTTCTCCGGCCAGTCCAGCTTGTCCAGATCGTTCAGCAGACGATCCGCATATTTTGTGATCCGCAGCATCCACTGGCGCATATTCTTCTTCGTCACCGGAGAGCCGCAGCGCTCACAGCAGCCATTGACAACCTCCTCATTCGCCAGGCCGGTCTTGCAGGACGGGCACCAGTTGATCGGGAACTCCTTCTCATAGGCCAGGCCATTTTTAAACATCTGGACAAAGATCCACTGCGTCCACTTATAAAACTCCGGGTCCGTCGTATTGACCTCGCGGTCCCAGTCATAGATCGCGGAGATGTCGTTGATCTGTTTTTTGATATTCTTTACATTCTCAGCGGTCGAAATTGCCGGATGGATGTGCTTTTTAATCGCGTAGTTCTCCGCCGGAAGGCCAAACGCATCCCATCCCATCGGATGAATCAGGTAATACCCCTGCATCAGCTTATATCTGCTCCAGACGTCCGAGATCACGTATCCTCTCCAGTGACCTACATGAAGTCCGTTTCCGGACGGGTATGGAAACATATCCAGGCAATAATATTTCGGCTTCTTGCCATCGTCCACATTCACCGGGTGCTCCTCCCAGTGTGCTCTCCACTTCTGTTCGATGGCTCTGTGATTATACGGTGCTGCCATTTTTTTCACTCCTCCTAATTCCTGTCCCGCATTGGTTTTTATGTGGGACGCAGGCCGCGCCATTGCGCGCTTATTCCCCGCTATTCTATGCCCGAACAGCGGTTTTTGTCAAGTTATTGTTATCCTTTCTGCATAGCCAATTCATTGCTCACGGCATTCTCCACGAAACTGTTAAGGCTGATCTGATGCGATGCCGCAAAAACCGCCGCTGCTCTGTGAAGCTCTGGGGAAATTCGCACATTAAAACTGCCTTTGTATGCTTTCTCAGGCTCTTTCCCATCCGCTTCACATAATGCCAGATAATCATCCACAGCGCCATGAAAGTCTTCGACCAGTTCCTTTGCTGTTTCTCCCTCATAAGAAACCAGAGCACGAATCCCCATAACTTTTCCATAAAACATGCCGTCTGCTTCAGAAAACTCAACACTCCCAATATATCCTTTATAATTCATTATATTATTCATAAAAGCCCCTCCTCTTCTAACTTTTCAGTTAATTGCTTTACCTGATATTCTAAGAGTTCTTTCCTCGGATGTGGTTTATGAAGTAAAATTGGTGTTCTGCCATCGCAAATAAACATAACTCTGGAGCCACTGGTTTTACCTTTATTAGTTCTAAAATAATCAAAGTACCCAAATAAACGCTCTGCCTCTTCAAACGTAAAATCCTTTGGTTTGGATTTTAGCTTTTCTATCAGTTTGTCTTTCTGTCCCACGGGCATTCCTCCCTCTTAAAAAAGTTCTCTTTCCTCATGTTATTAAAATATCACATTCCAAAACTATTTGCAACTATTTTTAGTTGCTTTCATATAAAAACTATACTTTTCATTATACATCAATCAGCGGAATACTTTCTCATCCACAAAAAAATCCTGTGGCAATTTTCTGCAAATTGCGTTATCCTGTTCTGAAAGACGATTACCGTGTATCATCCTTTTCGGTTCTTAACCGTACAATCCTTTTGCAATACCGAGGCTAAAATGGACAGAACAATCCGTTACCAGATTCAAAAAGAAGATGCCGGAATTCGCGTAGAACAGTTTCTCCGGCGCAGATTCTATTCCAGGCAAAACCTGGCACAGTTAAAAAAAGAAGGTGCCACCTGGCGAAACAGCCAGGCCTGTCCTCTGAAAGAAACGCTCTCCTGCGGGGATATTCTGGAGGTGTATATCCGCGAGGATTCCTGTTCAGAGAACATTCCGGCTGCAGCCATCCCCCTCTCCATTGTCTACGAAGATGAGGATATTCTGGTTGTAAACAAACCCGCTGGTCTTCCCATGCATCCCTCCAGGGACAATTTCTATTATTCGCTGGCAAATGCTGCGATGTACTACTACAGAAACAGCGGCCGCTTTGTCTTTCGCTGCACCAATCGGCTTGACCGGGATACCTCCGGCCTGACCGTGATTGCAAAGCATCCCGTCAGCGCAAGCGTTCTCGGTTCCATGGTGAAATCGAAGGGAGACGGATCGCGGCCGGTAATGGAGCGGGAGTACCTTGCGATCGCCTGCGGCGCTGTCACACCGGCAGACGATACTATTTGCGCGCCGCTTGCACGCAAAGAAAACGCTCTGTCTTTGCATGCATTCCATCCCATGGCGGCGCCGGAACGGTCCATTGAACGCTGTGTCGATTTCGAACATGGAGAACGAGCCGTCACACACTACCGCGTCCTTGAGACCAAAAATGGGTACAGCCTCCTCTCCCTCCTTCTGGAGACAGGCCGTACCCATCAGATTCGTGTCCATATGGCATACCTTGGGTATCCGCTTGCCGGAGATTACCTGTATCATCCGGCCTGCAGGGTAGCCGCCATCCGGACATATCCTGCTGCGCAGCTGCAGATTCAGGAATCACCGAAGAATCCTGTTTCCACACGGATTTCCACGCAGATTTCCTCTGTCACCGTGCCCATGGAACTCACCGGTATTTCCCGACAGGCGCTCCATGCATACCGCTTAGCATTTCCGCATCCCATGACGGGGAAACGCCTGGAATTCACCGCTCCGCTGCCTGAGGATATGCAAAAATTCGGATTTAGCCGTCTTCTCTCCACTCCACATCAATCGGCGGAACACGTTCCTCTCTGGTAAGAAAGATCCGATCCACGCGTATCCCTGACGCGACCGCATACACGGTAAGCATATGTTCTCCCGGGTCCAGCTCCGCCTCCGCGAGGAGCATCCACACCCAGTTCTGCTTTGTCCCATAATTAAACAGCCTGCCGTTTCCATACATCTTTTCCTGCGGTATCACCTTCCCGTCTATACCAATGGCCACTCTGGCAGAAAACTCATCATCGTATTTCAACAGCATCCAGATTTGATAGCTCCCGCCCTCTGCCTGTATGCGGTAGTTGAGAGAGGGTGCCTGCAGAGCATTTTCCCAGGAAAGCCCCTCTGCGGCAATGTGCATCGCCAGCCCCGTCCTTCCATCTGTCTCTGACTGTACATGCTCCCAGGCGATTCCCGCCGCATCCGGCAGCAGATATGCAGTTTCTGAATTCGCGAGAGCGCACTCACAGTCAATCCGGATCGCGCCACCCTTCTCCATAAACATACCCTGATGCATCTTGCGGAACACATTTTTGGTGCCGTCAGCCTCACAACTGTATTTCTTTTCTCCCAGGGCTGTCTGCCGACGTACCACATTTTTCAGATACAGGCGGTTGCTCGCCCAGAACGTTTTCCCGGCGTAAATGACGTCCGGCAGCTCCGCCCGGGCACCGTCAAACAGTTTCTGGAACAGGTCTGCTACAGAAGACGCGTCAAAGGAAAATTCATACGGTCCATGCTCTGGTTCTCTGTTGTGTTGTGCATGATAGCTCTCCTGCGGTCCAAGGTTCGAAGCCGTATACCCTTGCGTATAAATCACAATCTTCGAAAAGGACACATACCGATCCAGCGCCCGTATCCGCAGCATATGTCTGCCGGCAGCGATATACGGCAGACGGAGGTACAGCTTTTCTACATTATTCATCACGTTGTTTTTCCAGCTTCCGCGCCATTCGTCCGTAGCGATCGATTCCAGAATGCCCGCGCTCTTGCCATCAAGGAGCACCTCCAGACGAATCCTTCCCGTGGAATTCAGGGATGGAAAGCGATAGAATTCCAGCAGAAATTCCCCTTCAGAAGTAAAGTACAGTTCATATTCCAGCAGAGCGCCTTTCTCTGCTTCCATAAGACTGCCTTCATATCTTCCCAGGCAGTCAATTCTGTGCCAGCCTTCGTTTTCTGTAAAATGATCCGCAAGAACCGAAATGCATCCTCCGCCTTCTGTATAACCGCTCTCCGCATGCCAGATTGCAGCGTATCGTTTGTCCTGTATTTCGCCCTCCTGCCGACTGATTTTCTGATTGTCCGCTGCCTGACAGCCTGCTCTCCAATTGTCCTCTTTCAGGCGCTCTGTCTCCTGCTGACCATGTTCCTGGCGCAGCACATCCTCTTTTGGAATCACCAGCGCCGGCTTACACGCCGGATAAAGGGCCGTACAGGGCGGTCGGAATTCCTCCGGCGTCAGGATTCTGTCCCATTTTCCGCCGCACATTTTCTTATTATAATAATACAGCAGATCCCGCTTCCGGTCATCTGCTTCCCTGAAGAGCGCCGTGCAGGTGTCCGCGTCCACCATTCGTCCCTGATGGTACATCAAAGCGCTTCTGTCCGCATAATAGAAAGAAACATTGATCAGATATCCGGCATAAATTTTCAGAGCAAACATCTGTAGAAACGAGTCTCTTTCCTCCTTTGGGAGAGACTGGTGGATCTTCACAGTACGTTCGAAAAGCTCCTCATATCGGAGCATACGGCGTGCCGCTTCATTCCCATACGCAGTCTGGGAAAAGACGTTCGCTTTCATATGTTCGACCTTCCGCACATTGGTAATCTGCGTAAAATCGCGGTAGATTGCCGCTGCTTCTTTTCCATGACCGCCTGTAAAATTCTGATCCATCCAGCCTTCTGTAAAGGCGCAGACATCCCCCGTCGTCGGTTCCTTTCTTCCGATTTCCCAGGCGTAGCGCAAAAAGAAAGTAATGTCCTGCTCCAGCGGCTTGATGGCTCCGGCATTTAATACCCAGAGCTTTCGGATTCCGTTTTCGTATGATTTTCGCAGTTCATTTTTCATATGTGCGAGCGGCGTGGAATTAAAAAACAGGTAGCTCATACCCGGATGCGCCCAATAGGAAGCGTGATAGTACAAGCCGTGTCCTCCCGCGCGCATCTGTTCTTTTTCGTTCGGATAGCGGCGCATATAGCCAAAATTATCATTCGCCCAGATCAGAGTGATATCCTCCGGCAGATTCAGCCCCGCGTCATACAGGGACAAAACCTCTTTGTAAGGCACGAAAGTCTGGAAAGTATGTGCATTCCCTGTAACCTCTTTCAGGATTTCACGCTGATCCGTGATCACCTGTTCCAGAAGATTGACCTTTTGCTCCTGCTTCTCTTCCTCAGAAAGGTCCTTTCTGCCGTCGATCTTTTCCGCGACAAAGCCGCTGTCATGGATGCCGCGCATCCCTACAGTATAGCTCACCTCATACCCCAGGTTCTGCTCGACACTCCCTCTCCAGTAGCGCTGAATCATCTCCCGGTTTCTTCCATCAATCGAATAATCATAGGAAACGTCCATGGCGTCATTTTTCTCACACCAGGGCGTCCACTCATTCTGATTGCTCCGAAGGAGCATATCGCAGTGAGAAGTCCCCACTACCATCCCCATCTCATTCGCGAGCCGGCCATTCTCCGAATCCATATTAAAGGCGTTGACGTGCATCGCCGGCCAGATATAATTTGCTTTCAGGCGCAGCAGCAGTTCAAAGACACGCGCATAGGTTTTCGGGCCGATGGTTGTTTCTTTCATATAAGCCTGGGACCAGGCTTCCAGCTCCTCCTCATCATTGATAAAAATACCCCGATACTGCACGGAGGGCGCGTCCGTCTTGTGAAAGCCTTTTTCGAGACAAATGTACGCTTTTCTTTTTACGGGCACGTCCGCAAACCAGTGCCAGGGAGATACGCCAATCATCTCACAGAATTCATAAATACCATAAATCGTTCCCCGCCGGTCCGCCCCGGCGATATACAGTACTCCATCCGCCACCAGCAGGGAAAATGCCTCCCAGATTCCGGTTCCTTTTTTATCAGTCACGTCAGAGTGATTCGGAAGCTCCGTGATTCCCAGTGTTCCTATCACAATCTTCTCCATATGTCTGCCATTCGCAGCTGCCTCACAATCCACGGCGGTTCCTCGCTTTACGACACCTCCGTTTTTCGCAGCATCGTTCCCCTTCTCCGTCGCAAGCTTCGCCCGCGCTCCGCAGACACGTTCCAGATCCGCACACAGATTCTCCGCGGCCAGTCTGACCGCGGAATTTTCCCTTTCTGATAAATAAATGCTTATTTCCTCACTCTGGTTTATGATCAAACCTTCCATCCTGCATCTGCTCCTTTAAATTAAATTGCTGGGAATAAAACAATTATCAGCATCAATTGGAATCGGCTCTTCACACATGCATATAATGCCGCCCTTCCCTCTTTTCAGGGAAGCCTTGTCGATCACGCGGTATTTTTTTACCTCTCGTCGATCCGGGTTGGCACTTTTCTTGATTTCCAGTGGGTGAATCACATTATTTTCCTCGATAAACAGATCAATTTCTTTTGCGTTCGAATCACGAAAATATGTGATATTCACCTTGGATTTTGCGTAGGCATAGTTTTTTACCAGCTCCATCACCACATAGTTTTCATAATAGTGACCGCTGGCAGCGCCGTTTCGCAGCGTGTCCGGCGTCAGCCACATGGAAAGCCAGGCACACAGGCCTGTATCACAAAAGTATAGTTTCGGGTTTTTGCTCAGGCGTTTCAATTCATTGTTGGAATAAGGGGCAAGCAGATAGATGATGTGGAGCCCCACAAGCACTCTCAGCCACTCCTTTGCAGTGGAAGGAGCAATATCGGCAGACTCCGCAAGAGTCGCATAATTTACCTGTTCCGCAACCAGAGAGGCGCAGCCAACAAGGAATTTGCGAAATTTCACAGCATCGGTAATCCCTCCGGCTTCTGTCACATCACGCATCAGGTATGTGTCCACGTAGGAATTAAAATACTCCTGCCTCAGTTCATCATCCACCCCCTGTATCTGCGGCATACCGCCCTCCCAAATGTGATGGAACACAGCAATCACGTCGTTTTTGGGCAGTTTTTTCTGTCTTTCCTGCAGCGCAGGCAAGGAAAAATCCAGTTCCTTTTCAAAAACAAGTCCGGCCTTTTCCCGGGCAGACAGACTGTACAGCTCCAGAATCCCGATTCTGCCTGCCAGTGTCTCACGGACTTTTTGCATCATCCCATACTGCTGAGAACCGGTCAGCCAAATCAATCCCGTTTCCTCGCTTTCGTCGCAGATCACCTTGATCTGTTCAAACAGCTCCGGAGCCTTTTGCACCTCATCAATTAAAATCGGCGGCTTGTAGGTCTGGAAAAACAAAACAGGGTCTGTCTGCGCCAGCTCTCGAACCATCAGATTGTCCATGGTAACGTAGGTGCGTTCGCTGCTCTCTGACAGATGCTTCAGCATCGTGGTCTTTCCAACCTGACGGGCGCCGGTGATAAGAACAACTTTAAAAAAATCATTTAGTTTTAAGAACTTTCTCTCAAGCTCTCTTGTAATATATACCATAATGTCTCCTTGAATTTACGAAAATCGGTGATTGTTTTCTATTTTATCTTAAATTTAAAAAAAGTCAACGATCAATGGCATATAAAACTTGATTTATCTAAGCTGTTTCGGTACTGCCGCTGCTTTTGCCGCACGAATCAGAGCCTTCGATGAATTCTAATAATCGCCAGTTGTCATGCATAAACAATTCAGAAGAGGAACTCCACATCTATTCTATGCCATTCAGAAATCCCGCCAAAGCATACAGCGGAACATTCACCATCCAGTCCTGCTCCCGATAATCCGACATGGAGGATCGTATGGCAATGTCCGGCTGGTACTTCTGGCAATAGCTGCGCAGGCTTTTGGCATGCAGATTCTCTTCCGCTTTCACTTCCACAGGAATGATATGGCCATGCCGCTGCACAACAAAATCAATCTCCCCGCTCGAATTCTCAGTCAAATAATAGTACAGATTCATTCCGGCTGCGGACAGTTCCTGAGCAACAAACTGTTCTGTCAATGCGCCTTTAAATTCCGTAAATACACGATTTCCTTCCAGCAAGGTACGGGCATCCAGGTCGCAAAGTGCAGACAAAAGTCCCACATCGAGAAAGTACAGTTTAAAGCTGTTCATTTCCATATAAGAAATAAGCGGCATTCCCGGTTTGTTGACACGGTATCCTTTATGAACCAGACCACAATCCAGGAGCCACTGGATTGCAAGTTCAAAATCTTTCGCACGGGCGCCCTCCCGAACTATACCATATACGAACTTCTTATTCTCCTTTGTCAGCTGCATCGGGATGGAATTCCACACCATCTGAATCCTCGGTACAGTTTCGGTTGGCGCGTGTTTTGAAAAATCATTCGCGTAATAAGCCAGAAGCTGCCGCTGCACATTCTGTACCTCATAAACGTCATCCGTTTCAAAATAAGTACAGACAGCTTCCGGCATCCCGCCTACATAATAATATTTTCTCAGAAAATCCGCATACTTTGAGGAAAATGCCGTAATCATCTGGAAATCATTCTTCTGCAGTAATTCAGCCAATTCCAATTCTCCCGCAGCCATCAGGAACTCTCTGAAAGTCAGGGGATATAAGCTCAAAAAATCCACTTTCCCCACTGGAAACGATGTCCCTTCGTGAAGAGCCACACCCAGAAGTGAACCAGCGGCAACTATGGCGTATTCCGGCGCATTTTCCTGAAAATACTTCAGCGCAGTCAGTGCTTTCGGAACTTCCTGAATCTCGTCAAATATAAGAAGTGTATCCTCTGGATTGATCTGCATCCGGCTTTCCACTTTCAGCGCTGACAATATCCTGGAAATATCAAAATCCATAGAAAAGACATTTTTCATGCGTTCATTGTTGTCGAAGCTGATATACACGGATTGCTTAAAATACCTTCTGCCGAATTCTTTCATAATCCACGTCTTCCCCACCTGTCTGGCTCCGCGGATCAGCAGCGGTTTTCTTGTCTTTTTCTCTTTCCATTTTATAAGCTCTTCCATTAGTAAACGTTCCATAAGCGCTTCCTCCATTATGCGGACTGCTGTTTCTGAATCATTCGGTACTGTCACAGCTAACCCGGATTGAAATCAAGAATATCATTTTTCTGGTGGAATCACAAGATGGGTTCGCATTTTTCAGGTGGATTTTTAATGAAATTCTACATTTTTCAGGCGAAATAGATGTTTGAATAGGAATAAACTCCTTCCGCTCTCTGACAGAGACTTAAGCATAGTGTGCTTTCCAACCTGGCGGGAATCGGGGAAAATCTGAATAAGAACAGAAAAGAGTACCACCGACATCCGATGATACTCTTTTACCAGCAATCCATTCAAAATAATTTTTCTTCTCACACCAGACTCAGTCCGCCGCTCACATCCAGCACGGTACCGGTGATATAAGACGTTTCCTCGCTCGCCAGGAAGCAGATCGCTCCCGCCAGGTCCTCCGGTGTTCCCATCCGGCCGGCCGGGATATATGGCAGCATGGAAGAAGTATCTTTCAGTATCGGTCCATGATCCGGTCCTTTGTGCGGCAGACGCTCGATGGCGCCCTTCTGGATACAATTGACTGTGATGCCCTCATTTGCCAGCCGCGCGGCGCAGTTTTTGGTCAGGGAGAGAACCGCGCCCTTTGCCACAGCGTTGGTGAAACCCTCCAGCTTTCCGCCTCTGGCGCCCTCTACGGTTGTCATAAAGATCACGCGCGGGCAGGCGCTCTTGCGCAGATACGGAAGCGCACATTTAAGCATTGTATAGCTTCCGCCAAGCAGAAGCCCGACGTCCTTTAGCAGCATCTGGGTGTCAACCGTGTCGATGCTGTCCTCAAAGCCATCTCCGCCCATGTTACAGATGATCACATCAATGGAGCCCTGCTCCTCGAAGATTTTCCGATAGACCTCCTCATCCGGCACCGGCGGCGTCTGTGCGTTTCCGTCCTGGACTGCCACACATTTTCCCGAATAACCGAGTGTTTCCATCTCATCCATCAGTCCCTGCGCCTGCGCCGGCTGATGGGTCATCATGACTACATTCATCCCGGCCTGGCAGAGCGCTTTTACCGCCGCCACACCGTCTCCGCCGCTCGCACCTGCAAAGACACAGGTACGTCCTTTTAATGTCTGCATATTCGAATCCTCCATCTATGCTGTATTTTCTAACCTCATGATCCAGCTTCTTTCAGACAGAAAGCGCCGGACACAGCAGTCTGTCCTATATCTTATGCGAATCTCTTCATCCACTTCGCCATATAGTCATACAACGCGTTCTCGGTATCCCCAAACTCTCCCGGCGTTTTCTCGGCGTCACGGTTCGGGAAGAACATATGGGTCGCGCCGCGCACAAAGGCGATGCTCACATCTTCCATCTTTGCACGCTCATAGATCATCTCGGAAGCCAGATACTCATACCCGCCGGTCATGCCCATAATCAGGGTCGGCACAGTAATGCCATCGATATTCCCGATCGGAGAAGCATAGCTGGATTTCCAGTCTACCCCGACAATACCGTCCTCACGCACCGCAAATTCATCCGTCGTGCGCAGCGCCTGGGAGCTTAAGAAGCCTTTAACGGTGTTCTTATTTACGCCCATTCCATAGGTATTGGAGAAGCAGCGGTCGCACTCCGGCGTGCGCAGGCTGTAAATGCGTTCGTGAGTCACACTTTCGTCGCCATGGACGAGGTCGTATTCCCCTTTTGTATGGCTTAACAGCCGGGTGTCTTCCGGCAGCAGCCGGTTGTTTGGCTTGGGCTGGTCGGCCGCCGTGATGAAGAACGGCTCGTCATCCACGTAGTTTCCCTCTCCTTTCTGAATCTTTTCCAGGCGCTCCAGTGCCAGATCGATCAGTTTATCGTTTCTTGCTTTTTGTGCGGACTGATATTTTCTGATGAATTCCTCGCTATAATGCGCACCTGCCGGATCATAGCCGTTTGTCGGGTCGAAGATGTCATATTCCGGATTCAGCTTCATGCCGTTGCCTTCTTCTTCTACGGCCGGATCCATGCTCAGAAGCGACATTACGCCGTTGCCATAGTTTGCATCGATCAGCATCAGGCCATCCGCCGCAGCCGGTTTTTCTTTCAGCGTACATTTGTAAATCATCTCATCGCCCTGATAAATTTCCGGTCCATTTTCCGCGATGCTCTGATAGGCTGTCATCAGAGTCGCGCCTCCGCTGTGCCCCATCAGAATAATCTTTTCAATTTCCTTATTCTGGCGCAGATAGCGGATAGCGGAGTCAAGCATCTTAAATTTCCGGTCGATCTCGCCGCCCTCAACCGATTCACACGCAAGTACATGATACCCTCTCTCAGCAAGGGCCGGAGCCATCTTAAGCCCCATATAATTCTGGTCGCAGTGCATCATTACAACCGCGATCTGACTGGTTTCTGTCGGATTAATCGGCGCATATTCCATCGCGTGAGAATGACCCATATCCATCACAATCAGGGTCTCCTGGATGGTTTTATTTACCTCTTTTTCAATCTCTCCATTCCGTCCAATTCTTACAATCATACGTCTCCTCCTGCCTTCGCTGCGTAAGTCAAAACCGCAGCCATAGATTAGCCAATTAAATTTTCATAATTTATTCTCGCGAAGCAACGAGCCAGGCAGACGCGTTTGCATCTGAGTATTTGACCGCAAACAGCGTAAGCCATTTTATGTCAATCGGTCTGCTGCTCCTCCCAATACGTCACCAGCTGTTCATACAGAGATTGCGTGGTCTCCGCATTGTCTATGTTAAACACAGCCGTTTTCTCTGCGTCCGAAATCACAATACAGGAGGTGATTTTCGTTGTGAAATAAGCATGATAGGTTCCAAGAGATTCACTCTCCCAGGTTCCATACCCGTTTTTCTTATTTACAACGCCGCCGTCCACTGCAGAACCATAATCCGGCTCCTCTTCCAGTTCAATCGACACAATTTCCGAGAAGTAAAACACATCCGAGGTGTCGTTTTGTCCAGAAAAAGAAACCGTTCCCTCCTCATCGGAAAACCGGATGGATGCGGACGACTGGGAGTAAAAGAAAAAATATACCGTCGCGCCCGCGAGAATCAGGAAAATAAGGATCATGTTTATTGTCTTTTGTTTTCCGGTGAACATTCTATCACGCTCCTGACAAATTCAGATTGCTGGTACTCCTGCCATATTTTCCATGCTTTTACAAAGCCTGGCTGCTTCCTTAGCCGATCTCTTTGATGCGGCAGCAGGATACAAAGTGATCCTTCTCGACCTCTACCAGCTTCTGCGGCTGCAGGCAGGCCTCTGTCGCGTAAGGGCATCTGGAGGCAAAACGGCAGCCCGGCTTCGGATTGATCGGGCTGGTGATTTCGCCCTTAAGCTGGATGCGCTGCATCGGCTTGTGGATATCCGTGGAAGGAATTGCGGACAGCAATGCCTTCGTATACGGATGCAGAGTATTATGGAAAAGCTCCTTTGTCGGACTCTTCTCTACCAGCTGTCCGAGGTACATGACACAGATGTTATCGGAAATGTGCCGGACGACCGAGAGATCATGAGTGACAAACATATATGCCATGCCCAGCTGCTCCTGCAGCTCCTGCAGCAGGTTCAGCACTGCCGCCTGTATTGACACATCCAGTGCGGATACCGGCTCATCGCAGACAATGAATTCCGGCTGCAGCGCCAGTGCGCGGGCGATGCAGACTCTCTGGCGGCGGCCGCCGTCGAGCTCATGCGGATAAGCTTCCCGCAGACGTTCGTCGATACCGACCAGCTCCATCAGACGGTTCGCTTCCTCCTTCAGTTCCTTTTTGGAATGGAAGCGTCCGGACATTTTCAGCGGCTCGATGACTGTATTTTCAATACGCAAACGAGGGTTCAGACTCGAATACGGGTCCTGGAAAACGATCTGCATCTTCTCACGGACTTTTTTCAGGTCATGTCCTTTCACATCTGTAATATCCTGTCCATTCAGATAGATTTTTCCCTCGGTGGAATCAAGCAGGTGGATCAGGGTACGACCGAGCGTACTCTTTCCGCAGCCGGACTCTCCTACCACGCCAAGCGTCTCACCTTTCCGGATGGTAAAGCTGACGTCATCCACCGCGTGATTCGTTCCGGCAGGAACCTTAAAATATTTTTTCAGATGCTCCACACGAATTAATTCTTCAGCCATCTGCTTCTCCTCCCTTCCTTACGCATGCGCAGAAATGGCCTGGCGCCACCTCCCGCACGGGGATTTCTCCGGATCTGCACGCGTCCGTCGCATACGGACATCTCGGTGAGAACGCGCAGCCCTTTGGCAGGTTCGTCGGATCAGGCGGCATTCCCGCGATCGGTTTCAGCTTCTCATTATCATCCGTCATACTCGGCAGAGAAGCAAACAGTCCGTTCGTATACGGATGGGTCGGATGATCAAACAGATCCTCCTTGCTGCCGCTTTCTACAATTTTTCCCGCGTAAATCACTGCCACGGTATCACAGGTCTGCGCAATTACGCCCAGATCGTGCGTGATCAGGATCATGGAGGTTTCAAATTTTACCTTTAATTCATTGATCAGATCCAGCACCTGTGCCTGAATCGTCACATCCAGAGCGGTCGTCGGCTCATCTGCCAGCAGAAGCTGCGGATTGCAGGCCAGCGCCATCGCGATGACCACGCGCTGCTTCATCCCGCCGGAAAACTGGTGCGGATACTCTCCATAGCGCTCTGCCGGAATGCCTACCGTCTCCAGCATCTCACCGGCCTTTTTCATTCCGGTGGCGTTGTCATAGCTGTTGTGCAAAAGCAGAACCTCCAGAATCTGGTCACCAACCGTCATCAGCGGATTCAGCGCCGTCATCGGATCCTGGAAAATCATCGCGATCTTACCGCCGCGCACATCCAGCATCTCATCCTCTGTTTTTTTCAGAAGATCCTCGCCTTCGAGAAAAATCTGTCCGCCCAGGACCTTTGCGGGCGGATCCGGAAGAATCCCCATGATTGCCTTAGCGATGGTAGTCTTCCCGGCGCCCGTCTCGCCAACCAGTCCGAGTATTTTTCCTTTTGGCACCGATAAACTCACACCGTTGACCGCATGCACGGTTTTGCGCGCCTGTGTATAGATCACTTCCAGATCTTTGACAGAAAGAAATTCTTTATTTTCAGCCATTTTTCCAATCCTCCTTCTATCAGTCTCTCAGCTTCGGATCCAGCGCGTCCCGGATGCCGTCGCCCATCAGGTTGATCGCAAATACCGTCAGCATAATCGCAATACCCGGAACCAGCAAAAGGTGCGGGTTCGTGCGGATGTATGAACGGCCGTCCGAAAGCATCGCGCCCCACTCCGGACTTGGCGGCTGGATACCCAGACCAATGTAGGAAAGAGAGGCTGCCATAATCATGGTCGAGCCAATGCCCATCGTAGTCGTCACGATAATTGGCTGAATGACATTCGGCAGCAGATGTTTGAACATAATTACCAGACTGCTGCAGTTGATGGACTGCGCCGCCTCTATGTATTCCTTGGAGCGTTCCGTCAGAATCTGGCCGCGGATCATGCGCACTGTGCCCGGAACACCGCCCACGGTCAGAGCAATCACTGTCGGGAAAAATCCTTTTCCCAGAGCACTGGAAATCAGGATACACAGGAGTGTTCCCGGAAGTGCTGACCAGACATCCATCAGACGCATGATCAGAGTCTCCGTTATTCCGCCAAAGTAGCCGCCGATGGAACCGATCACTACACCGACAAACGCGCCGAACACAGATGCAGCGATACCAAGTGCCAGAGAATAGCGGCCGCCATACATCAGACGGGTACACATATCACGCCCCAGCGAGTCACATCCGAGGATATGATTTGCCGATGGACCTGCGTACATATTCAGCAGATCGACGTCATTGACTCCATATGGGGAGAAAAACGGACCGATCAGGCAAAACAGCACGATCACAACAAACAGGATTACGCCCAGCTTCGCGCTGAAGCTTTTTGTCATTCGCCTTATGAAATCCGCAAACGGATTTGTTCTGTAGCTTTTCTTCTCATTTGCCATTTATCCCACCTTCTTTCCTTTGCTGTACTGTGCTTTAATCCGCGGGTCAAGAAATGCGTAGCACAGATCCATGATCAGGATGGCGATCGACGCAAACAGCGCAAAGAAAATTACGCAGGCACGCACCACCGGATAGTCGTGCTGATTCACGCCGGAGAGCAGATAAGCGCCAATACCGGGAATGGAGAATACGGATTCAATGACCGGAGAACCCGCGATTACCGTCGCCAGGCCGCCGCCCACACCCGTAATGATCGGCATCATGGCGTTCGGAAGCATATGCTTTCTGACAATCACGCCCTCCTTCTGTCCTTTCGAGCGGGCTGTCGTTACAAAGTCCGCGCGGATTACTTCGAGCATACTGCTGCGTGCCTGTCTGGCATTGATCGCAATACCGCCCAGGGAGCTGGAGATAATTGGAAGGATGTAACATTTCCAGCTGTCAATTCCATACGCAGGCAATATTTGCAGCTTCAGGGAGAAAAGTAATATCAGAAGAAGCGCGACAAAGAAATCCGGCGCCGATATGAACACCATGGCGATGATCATAACCGCGGAGTCCTGCCATTTTCCCTCGTGTGTCCCGGCAAAGATACCAAGCAGCGTACCGATCACAACATTGAGCACCATCGCGCTTAAACCGACAATCAGGGTGCGCGGCAGGCGAATAAGAAGCTCGTCAATCACCGGGCTGGAAAATACCCAGGAGGTACCAAAGTCGAGTCTCAGAAAGGTATTGAACATATAAGTGCCAAGCTGCTGCAGATAGGATTTGTCAATTCCCATCACAGCCCTCTTCTGCGCTATGGTTTCCGCGGAAGCCTCTTTTCCCAGAAGAAGGCTCGCCGGGTCTCCCGGAACCAGATAGGTGATTGTGAAAATAACCAGCCCCGCGCACCAGAGAATCACGATCATACTTAAAATTCGTTTGATGACATATTTAACCATGAAAATCCTCCTATGCAATTGTGCCTGCCGCGTATTCCCTGTGTTTCGGGTCAGTGACAGGCAACATTGTCTGTATTCTGCTATATCAGGAGCCCCTTCGCCCTTATCGGCGCCGGTGAATCAGGGAAATTCCGGACTGCAGGGCTCCACATATCAGACGTTATTTTTGATTACTCTACAGAAAAGCTCGCCGCGCCCGGAGTATAATATCCCTCACGGTAGAACATTTCAGAGATATCCTTCGTGTAGACAAGGCCGGAGCTGATCTTCGCTACCGGATAGAAGTACGCATGCTCTACCACATAATCCAGAACCTCTCTCATATGCTCCGCGTCATGCGTTGCATCCGCGGTTGCGGTCTCATACAGCTCCTGAAGCGTTTCATCCTCGATCAGGGAGAAGGTCAGTCCGCTGTTTACCTCATTGTCCATCATCAGATGCCAGCTGCCGACCATGTTGGAGCCGCCAAGTGTGTTGATCATGATATCCCACTCATCCGAATACTGCGGGCTGGTGATGGTGTTATAAGTATCATTTGTTACAGAGTTGATCTCAACATTGATGCCAGCCTGGGCAAGCAGAAGCTGCATCATGGTTGCCGCCGCAACAGCTGCCTCGTTGTTTACACAAATCAGGGTCAGGGTCTCTCCCGCATAGCCGGAAGCTTCCACATATTCTTTTGCCTTGTCCAGGTCATATTCTGTGACAAAGGTATCTGTCAGCTCCAGGCTCTCATCATAATCGGTAAATGCTTCGGTTCCGAGCGTGGTGGCCGCTGTGTAAGAACCGCCCATTGCTGTGCAGATTGTCTCATTGTCTAAAGCATAGAACATCGCGCGGCGCAGATCCTCGTTTACTGTCTGCGCGTTCGGAGCGAAATACCAGAAGTCTCCCTGTGTGATAATCTCTACCTTATAATTTGCGGACTGTGCTCCGGTCTGGAACTCTTCCAGCATGGAAAGCGGAACATAGCTGCAGACATCCAGCGTACCGGTCTCCAGGCCGATCACCGCGGTGGAAGCCTCCGTCACAACGTCCAGCTCATAGGTCTGTACCGTAGCGGTATGTCTGCCGGAGAGTTCATCATGGCTCAGTCCCCAATAATCATCATTCGCTTCCATCACTACCTTCGAACCCGCGACAAATTCCGTCACCTTATAGCAGCCGGTACCGCACGGATCCGTCGTCATGCCATTGTGATCCTCGTACGCCTTTTCCGAGAAGATCAGCGTACGTACAAGCGGGAACTCTACTTCAGAAATCGCCGGCGGCGTCTCTGTCCAGTGCATATAGAAAGTGTAATCATCAATGACTTCAATGGAATCAAAATAGTCAAAACGGATCGCCTGGCCGTTATTGATCATCCACTCAAAGCAATATTTTACATCACTGGAGGTAATGTTGTTGCCATCCCAGTCATAAATATCACTGTTAAGAGTCACAAGCCAGCTTGCACCATCGTTCACTTCCTCATAACCGGAAGCCAGGCACGGAAGCAGCTCGCCGCTGTTGTCATCCGCGAAATCAAACAGGCTCTCATAAACGCCGTAAATCCAGTAATAGCGGGAACCTACGTTCACATCGTCGCCTTCCAGATCCTGCGGATCCTCGGAGATCGCCACAACCAGCTTCTCATAACGGCCGTTGTCCAGGATCACGCCGCTCGCCGCTGACGCGCTGATGCCAAATCCTGACAGTGCTACCGCAACCATCCCTGCCGCGGAACCTTTTAAAAAGTCTCTTCTGCTGATTTCCTTCATCATTTTTGTTTTCCTCCTTGTGAAATAATGAATTGAGTTATAAATGCAAACCGGCCATGCCGGTCAGATTCCTGATGTAATCATTCTGTGCTGCTTTACAGACAATTGTGTCTTTCTCACCGATACAGAATCTCCGTACCTTCCTCATCAGAGGGCCGCTCCGCCGCTTCTTCCACCCGGTACGGAATGCTGCGTTCCATCTGAAAAATTAATAAGGAAAGAACTGCTCCCGCCAGGAAATACGCCATATGCAGCGCATCTGTCCGTAAAAGCTGTCTCTGGGATAAAAGACAGCCAATCGCGGTAAATACCGCATCCGCTCCAAAGCAGGCCGCCGCTGCCTTTGCCGCCTGGATCAAAGCCTTCGACGAGCTCTTATAATCGCCAGTCGTCATGCGTTGCGGAGCAAACAGATATCCGGTCAGCAGCGTATAGCCCATATAAGTCAGAGATAAAATGGTCAGAAGTTCCGCAATCGCCAAATACCAGGCGGTGGCTGCGGTCTCCTGCGCTTCTATCGCTCCGGTATGGTAAACCAGCCAGGCCATGAGGACAAATGCAAGCAGAAAAAACAGCTTCATGATCATTCTCATCATTTTGGGAATCTCCTGAACGTAAACAGGCCCCGTATATTTCCGGATGATTTTTTTCTTACCCCTCTCATTGGTCGTACAATACTCCGTATAGTTTTCAAAGAACCGATGGTAAGATAAACTGTGGTAGGAGCGGGAATCTGCTTCCTTCTCCCTGGCCTTCCTGTTCCGTTTGGCCTGTTTGCTCTCCCGTCCGTAAAGATTATTCAAAGGCAAGTCCTCCTTTCGCTGTTCCTATCTTACGGATATCTATCCTATCCGCTTTTCCCCGGCTTCCGTTTCCGGGTTTGTTTTTCATTTCTTTTATCTGATGGCAATACTCTACCACATTTTGCGGCTTGGCATTAAATCACAAACCAAAGAGGTTGCTTCAAAAAATGCATCGTCAGTTTCACTTCTTTTCTGCTGATTCGGCACTGATTTTCCGTCATTTTTGTTATTCGTGGATTGATTATGATTGGATAAGAAAAGAAAAATTATATCAATTGACTCATAGTAAGTCACAACATGAATTACAGGATCGTTATGGAATGCAGAACCCCCGCTTTACAGCGGGGAAATCGAGCAGGAGGCGACTCGTCGACTCCTGCTCGCCCGCGCCGGCCGCGTCTGGCGTTAGCCAGAAATATTCCTTGCGCGGACGTGCGCATTTTCCAGGCGCAGGGAGAAAATCTCCCTGCGCGATTCATCAGATCATCGCATCAAAGGAAAGGTTCACATCTCCGTGGCGCACATGCCAGCGTTTCGCGAAATTGACAAACGCTTCAGCGGCTTTTGTGAGCGGAACGTCATTGCGGTAGCACATACAGACTTCATACTGCATCCGCGGCTCCAACGGGATGACCTTCACTCCCGGATATTCCGGCGTTGTGTCTGAGTTGCCATGCATCAGCGCAATGCCGATTTTTTCCTTTACCAGGCGCATCAGATCCGTCCCCACCGGGACAGATGCAGAGACTTCGCGCACAAAGCCTACCCGCCGGTAATGTTCCAGAAAGGTATCGTCAAAAACCACATCATCGCAGAGAGCCACAAACTGCTCCCCGCGCAGATCCTCCAGGCGAACGGACTCCCTGTCGGCAAGCGGATGGCCCTCATAGAGAATGGCCAGTACCTCTTCTTTATAGAATGGGATCGCATTCAGATCCTCGTGTGAGGACGTCATAGTGGAAAGAAACGCTACCTCAACCTGCCCAGAGCGCAGCTCGATCTCAATGTTGGAGCATTTCTGATAATCAATATTGTAGGTCGGATACTCTTTCTTAAAATCAATCATCAGATCGATGATCTTCCCTTCCGACACAATCCGGATCACGTCCGGATCCTTCTCCTCCGGATGCAGCGACTGGTAGCACTGCGACTGCAGCATGGCGATTTTTTCTGCATATGGAAGAAAAAGCTTGCCATTTTCATTTAACGAAAACCCTCTCCTGGTACGATCAAATAACGGCACACCAAACTCTTCTTCGATCGACTGGATATGGCGAACAAGAGAGGACTGCGAAATAAACAGCTTCTCTGCCGCGGCATAGGAGCTTCCCAGCTTTGCCAGAGCGAGGAATTCCTGGATGTTTTTTGTCTCCATATTTCTTGATACCTCCCTGTTTTTTCACATTTGAATATGCGGCAATACCACTGTGTACGTTCTTTTGCGTCACACTGTCTGGTATCGCCGCAAAACATATGTCCAGTCTACTCGATTTTAGTCAAAAAAGCAAGCGTTACTGCTTTTGCATTTCCGGAAGATATTTTTCTACATCCAGAAGTAAAATGCAAAGAAGAAGAATGACACAGGTAATGGCATCTACCCAGATGTAGCTGAATTTCATGGCAGAAATCACTGCTGCAGACTGCGTTTCCAGTGTGGAATCATATCCGGCAGCAGCCAGCACCCACATCACGCTGGCTCCGCCGATGCCCATACCAATCTTCTGTCCCATAGACTGGGATGCGGACATCAGACCTTCCGCGTGGATGCCGGATTTCCACTCTACATAGTTAGCAGAATCCGCGATAAACGCATAGATACCGGCAAACATCGGGCCTCCCGCGAAGCTCCGCAGAAACGCGCAGCCGAGGAGCAGTGTCTTGCTGGTCGGGTCAATGAGAACCAGCAGGAAGCTCAGAATCAGTCCCAGTGAGCATACGGACATGAAAGAACGCTTGGAAAAGCGTTTCGTCAGATAGGGTGTGACAGCCAGCATGATAATGCTCGGAGCAACTCCCAGTCCCAGCAAAGTAGCGGTATACATGGAATCCCCCAGCACCCAGGTACAATAATAAATCGTACAGGATGCCGCGTTAGCGTTATAGACCAGAGTGCAGATACCGAAAATCAGGCAGCACCAGAAATATTTGCACTTCAATACCGCGCCGAACTGCTCCATAAGTGGCGGCGCCTGCTTCTTCTGACCGAAATTCTCCGTATGGCCGTCTTCTTCCATGTCTACCTTTTCCTGGCAGACGAGAGCCTCAATCAGAATCAGCACACCCGCGACGAGGCCTACGATCACACTGGTGTACCGCCAGCCTATGTTCAGGTAAAGCACCGTGATGCCGCTCGCAGCTGCAATCTGCGCCAGGTTCTGCATAATGATCGCCACAGTGGAGGTCAGGGTGCGATCCTCGGAATCCCGCGTCATACGCGGCAGCAACGCCGTATGTGAAATACCGTAAATCGTGTATACAATCGCATTCAGGAAAATATAAGTAATATACGCGTAAACAAGCTTCATCTGCTCCGCCCAGTTTGCCGGGACATTGAGGATGAGAATGATGCCTGCCAGCATCAGAGGAGCTGCCACAAAAATCCAGGGACGCGCCTTGCCCAGCTTCGTGTTGGTGCGATCTACCACACTGCCCATGGCAAAATCGCTGACCCCATCAAAAACACGGGCCACTACCATCATGGTCGCGATGGCCATTGGTGCGATAAGCGCCGTGTCTGTATAGTAGGCCGTGATAAAGTTTGACATCAGCACACTCATAATATTGCCGCCACTCATACCGCAGCCATACGCCAGCTTCTGCGGAATGGGTACTTTTGTATTTTCGTTCGCTTTCATTTGATTTCCTTTCTTATTGCTATCGTAACGATTCAGTACCTTCACAGTTACGAGGTACTGTTCTGAATCGTGATTCGCTATCTTCATTCAAACGGGAATACAACTCCCGCCTGTGCGCGCAGCTCTGTCATTATTTTTGAGATAGCCAGCGTCTGCTCCCACGGAGCGTCCTCCGTCTGTGTTTTTCCTTCCCGGATCGCCTGCTCAATCTTGATCCATTCATGCTCGTAGCCTTTCACAAACGGCACTTCGGAATTCACAATCAGCGGCGGAAGCTCCGGCTTCTCCCGAAGAGAGCCATCCGGATCGCGGATCTCCAAAACATTCGGATTTGATACCACATCCATATAAATGCTGCCCTCTGTCCCGAAGATTTCACAGTACTCCTCTCGCTCATCCTCCGGTGTATTGATCGTGGAAACACATTCAATCTTTATCCCACCCGGATAGGTAATGGTATAATAATCTTTTGCGTCCACACCCGTCTCCAGCATCTCAAAATGCCCCTCGGCAGACTCGTAATCCGTTCCAAAATGGCAGGTCATCCGGCTTAAAATATAAGGTCCCATATCCAGAAGCGAACCGCCTCCGGTTTCCAGCTTCTTTACACGCTCCAGGAACATGACGTTACCTTTGCTGATAATTTTTGCACCCGTCAGACGGCCAATCTTTCCATCTTTGATGATGTGATCAATGATGTGTCGGGACGGCAGGAACGCCGGCCAGAGCGCTTCTGATAAGAAAACACCCTTTTCTTTCGCTTTATCTATCATCATTTTCGCCTGTGTGTAATTCACAGCAAACGGCTTCTCTACAACCACATTTTTTCCGTGTTCCAACGCTTTCAGACACAGATCCATATGTACGTGATTCGGAACCGCAATATATACGACATCCACCGCGTCGTCACTCATCAGCTCCTCATAGCTGTCATACACCTTCTGCCAGCCATATTTTTCCGCGAAAGGACGGCAGGACTCGGCAGACCGGCCTGCCACACCGTATTTCACAATTCGCTCATGATTCAGCTGACCCAAAATATCCGAAATCCAGCTGGCAATCGTGCCAGCACCGCAAATACCTATATTCATGTTCTTCCTTTCCGCAGACACTTATCCGCTGTTTGACCACCGTGCGTCTGCTTCCGATCTTCATTTACCAGTCTTTCTTTCTCAGGGTCGTCGGATCAAAATGATCCGTATCCGGCGTGCAGGTCCGCGCCATCACACAGGACAGCTCTGCCGTCAGCTCCCGAAGCCGGCGCTCTACTCCCACTGCGCCCTCTGTCATATACGGTTTCACCAGATTCCTCGCCACACACACCCGGTCCGCGCCAAGCGCCAGAGCCTTGTAAGCATCAATGCCGCTTGTAATCCCGCAGTCCACAAAAATCTTCACCCGGTCTCCCACCGCTCTTTTGATCTCCGGCAGGACATACAGCGGCGGCACCGCATCCGGGATTTCTCCTTTATGATGGGAGAGCAGAATGGCTGCCACGCCCGCGTCCGCGCATTTTACCGCATCCTGTACCGACAGAACGCCTTTGGCGATAAACGGGAGCTTCGTGGATTTCACATACATTGCAATCTCCTCGGTCGTCTTCGGACAGAGCTGGCCATAATCCGGTGTCGGATGATAGAATGTGCCATCCGGCGCGATGCCATGGTCAATGTCCATCGCCACAGCAAAGCATCCGCATTCCTCGTCATGACGAATTTCTGAGAGAACCGTCTCATTGTCTCGCTGCATTTTTACAATGCGGATGCACTGCGCCCCGGTCGCCACCAGCTCATCCACCTCCTGATTGGAAATATAGCCAAACAGTGCGGGCGTATTCATGGCAAGTGCGCCTTTCGCAATTTCTGTCATACCGTTTTTGTGCAGCAGCGGCGCAATTGCAGACAGTCCGCCTACCATGATGGGCGTATCAAACATCTTTCCCCACAGGCTGGCATGCGTATCCGCCACCTGAGAATCCAGGTAGCGGTATTCGATCATATAGCTGTCATAGCACGCTCTGGTAATTTTATTTGAGTCATCGTTCTCGGATTTCAGAGAATACGGCGTGTAGCCAAATTGCAGCCCGTCCGCCCGCCTGGGACTGTCCGGGCCGCCAAAATACCGGTCTTCACTGTAATCCGCTGGTCTTGGTTCCTGCATATAACATTTCCTCCTCATCATGTTAATTATCGAAACAATTATAAAGAATCCCCCTTTGAAAAGGAATGAAAAAGGTGTTACTATAGCGGTAGAGAAAACGTACCGGACACAGATCGCGCAAACGAATGCAATTCGATACAGCATGCGGAGGAATCTATCTATGAACACCAGACAGCTTCAATTATTCGTGACCATCGCAAACCTGGGGAGCTTTTCAAAAGCAGAGAAGACCGAATTCATGTCAAAACAGGCCATGCTGCGTCAGATGAATCAGCTGGAGGATGAAGTGGGGGAAAAGCTGCTTCTTCGCAATACAGCCGGCATCACCCTGACGGATGCAGGAAAGAGCTTTTATGAGGGAGCCAGAGACATTCTGAAGCTGGAAAATGATGTGTTTGCGCGCTGCCGTGATTCTTCTCCGACACAGGATTCCATCCGCATCAGCTACGTAGAACATCAGGTTCTCCTGAATGACGTTACAGAAGCCTTCGCGGTAAAATATCCGGACATCCGCATCCATCGCGTCGTGCACCCAAACCACAGCGGAGAATACCGGGTGGAGCATGACATTGCGGATGTGGGAGAGACTTTTTACTCCGAGCTGACCGCACATTCTCCTCTTGCGTACACCAAGCTGGCGGACATGCCTTATCTGGCAGCCATGACACCGAAACATCCTTTGAGTAAGCAAGCCGTGATCTCTATAGAAGACCTCGCGCCCTATCCAATCATCGTCTATGAGCCAATGATGAAAAAAGAATATTTAAACGAACTGGAACAATTTCATTTTCTGGATGTGCATCGAGACGTGGACGCACAGGTGCAGGCTGCTTTCTACTGTGCCGAGACCGACACCGTCCTGCTCACCGCGAATCATTTCGTCCGTACCATTCCCGATTTGCTGACACTTCCACTCATGCAGGACTGGAGCGAAGAATACGGCATCATCTATCGACCGAATCCAACCGGAATCGTGCGGAAGTACATCGACCTGGCAGTCGCAAAATACCGGGCGATCGGATAGAAGGCGGGTGTGCAATCGGATAGGGGGAGGCCTCTCACCCTATCCGCTGCGCGAGCCGGGTGCGGCTTTATCCGCAAAATTCCTTACCCGCCTGTATGCATCGAGCAGGGAGATTTTCTCCCTGCTCGCCCGCGCTGGCCGCGTCTGGCGTTAGCCAGAAATATTCCTTGCGCGGCCGTGCGCATAAAAAAGGAAGGGCTGTTTTTCACAGTCCTTTCTTTCTGTCTTTCACAGGAAAAGCTTCTGTTCTGATTCAAAAATCCTGAAACGGATCCTATCACTCACCGAGGGCATACGCGGTCGCATATTTCCCGGCCAGACGTCCAAACACGAACGCATCCGCTGTACCGGAACCGTCCACACGATAATTTCCGTGGAATCCTCCGGTCACCTCACCGGCTGCATACAGACCAACAATTGCATCGCCATTGGTATCAACGACCTGTGTATATTCATTGATCAGGATGCCGCCCATGAAGTAATGCGCGCCGACTCCAAAGTTATAACCATACAGCGTTCCTTCCAGCTTGTTCAGGTTTTCTTCACGGCCAAACTGGCTGTCCGCACCTGCTTCGCAGTCCGCGTTCCACTGATCTATCGTGGCCTGCAGCGCATCCGCGTCCAGACCCAGATTTTCCGCCAGCTCTTCCACTGTCTCACCGGATACCACATAGCCAAGCTCCATCAGGCCTTCCAGGGTCTCGTTCAGATTGTCTTCTGTAAAGATGCAGTATGCCATGCCATCCGGCTGCTCAAGAATTGCGTCTGATACTTCAAAAGCTTCCGCGACGAAGCGCTCTGCATTCTCATTGACAAAAATCGCGTCCGGATTAAACCCGCCCGGCATATTCATCGGAGTGAGCAGGCCATAACCGACAATTACATGCGGGAACAGCTGAATGTCCTCCAGGTTTGCGGTATCTGCGCCAAGCTCCTGCGCCATCAGAAGACCATCGCCCGTCGTCGGAGCGATCTCATCGGTGATTGCGTTCGCCAGATCCGGGCGTACCTCTGCGAGCAGCTCGCTGTTCTGTCCGAAACCGCCTGTCGCCAGTACAACCGCTTTTCCGGTAAAGGTCACTTCATTCCCATCTGCATCCTCGCAGACCACGCCGACAACCGCGCCGTTATCGTCCGTCACCAGCGTAGTCGCGGTTGTGTTCAGATACAGCGTGATATCCGTAGAGGACAGAGAATCATTCAGTGCGTTAATCAGCGTCGTGCTGGTCTTGCCGTCTGCGGTCGCCATCAGCATAAAATCACTGTTGCCGCCCTCTGCACTGAACTCTACGCCAAGGGAAGCCAGCCAGTCAATCGTCTCACCGCTGTTCTCGGCAAAAGCGGTCACCAGCGCCTCGTCGGCATCCTCATTGTTTAACTGTGCCTCAATCAGCTCCTCCACAGTCACCGTAACGCCAAGATCCGTCTGCACCTGAGATTCCGCCGCGTTAATGCCCATCGTCGCGCAGAGCGTGTTGCCGCCAACATTGGAAGATTTTTCAATCAGTATCACAGACGCGCCATTCTCATCCGCTGTCTTTGCCGCCGAAAGACCGGCGCCGCCCGCGCCGATCACGATCACATCGGCCTCCGTTACCGGATAAGCTTCCTCATCCGACACCGCAATCTCTCTGCTGCTGAGCGCATCTATATCGCCGCCCGCCTGCTCTACGCAGGCCGTCAGAGCCGCAATGTAAGCCGTAGAGGAAATCGTCGCACCGGATACTGTATCGATTGCGAGAGACTGATTCGCCAGCACTGTTTCCGTCAGCGTCTCCATCGCTCCCGCACCGATGGTTGCCGTCTCCTGGCTCTCCACCTGGATGTCCGTAATCTCACTCTCACTGAACGTAAC
This sequence comes from Lachnospiraceae bacterium, assembly GCA_021202635.1. GTDB lineage: Bacteria > Bacillota > Clostridia > Lachnospirales > Lachnospiraceae > Choladousia. The sequence goes on from JAJQCQ010000079.1 coordinate 134,229, forward strand.
CGTAAGGGTAACGTCCCCATTGATACCTGCTTCTGTCGCTGTGTAGGTGCCCGGATTTGCAAATACGGTCTCCTCTGCATTTGCCATGACCGGTACTGCCGCAACCGTCATCAGTGCCGTGAGCGTCCATGCAAGCGCTCTGTTTCTCATTAACTTTCTCATGCTCTTTCTCCTTCCTTTCCCGCAGCAGATCGAACTGCCGTCCAGATGATAGCCGTAAATGACTTTACCATATACGGTTCCAGTAACTTCAGACATCTGTTTTCTGCACACGATGCCAGATACATAGTCTTAGCTTACCATAACCGCCCACGGAATTTTCATTCAATCTTCGTAAGGACTGGAGCAAATTCTGCATCAGTAAAAAAAACATTTCCTGCACAACGCAAAACATCCGGTCAGCGAAGATCTCCTCTTCGCAGCCGGATGCTGCTTCCTCTGTGTTTTCAACCCTCGCCGGGTGGGATAAACCCTGACCACGCAGCAAGCGTGTGGCCGGGTTGTGACCAGTCACTGTAAGCTGCCATTTTTACCTGTAATTCTTTATAACAATCTGCAGCGATGTCCGCCCCATATACTCATCGATGGACGGATAATAGGTAAAGTCCATGTGAATGCGGTTGCTGCGCCCGCTGAAAACATTCTGTACCTCTTTTTCGCCAAATTTTTGCCGCAGATATGCCTGGAATGGCTCCGGGTCGCCGAAAAGCAGGGCGTCCATAGTGTACCCCTGACGGTTCTGCACACGCATTTTTACTACGTTTTTATTCTTTCCAAGGATGCGTGCGGACACGACAAACAGAGAGGTATCCGCGAACAGCGGCTTCTCGTTTCCCTTCCCGAACGGCTCCAGCAGGGAGAGCTCTTCGACCACCTTGCTGGATATGTAATTGATCGGCATGGCGACATCAATGCTCACCTTCTCCGCCAGCTCGTCCTCTGTGAGGGTACAGTTTTCATTCAGGCGGCGGCGCATATCGGATATGCGGTTCTTCTCCAGAGAAAATCCGGCTGCCATCGGATGTCCGCCGAATTTCAGGAAAAGATCCTGGCATTTCACCATCTCCTCAAACATGGAATAGGCCTCGATGGAACGGCCGGAGCCTTTTGCCACACCCGTATCCTTTGCACAGGCTTCCCCTGCGCCCGGCTCATCTGCTGCTGCTTCCCCCGCTTCATTTTCTGCATCCTCCACCGGTGTTTTGGCATCAGTGAGCACAAACGTCGGCTTGTAATAGCGCTCACGCAGCCGGCCGGCGACAATTCCGGCAATGCTCTCATGGCATTCCGGGAGATAGACGACCAGAACCCGGTCCTTCTGGTATCTCTCGTCGGATTCGATCAGGGCACAGGCAGCCTTCTCCGCCTCCTCTGTCATTGCCTTTCGCTCATCATTTAATTCCTTCAGCTGCGCGGCGAGCTCTTCTGCCTCCTCTTCTGTTTCGGAGAGCAGAAGGCGCAGGGAACGCTTCGCTGTGTCAAGGCGCCCGCTTGCATTGATGCAGGGGCCAAGGACAAAGCCGATATGATAGGAGGTCAGCGCTGCCGGTTCCAGCTTGTTCGCGCGGATCAGGGCGTTCATTCCCGGGTTCTTTGTGTGGCGCAGACGTTTCAGTCCTTCTTTTACCAGAATCCGGTTTTCTCCATCCAGGTCCATGACATCGCCGACCGTCGCAAAGCCGGCAAAGGCCAGCAGCTCATCCGCTTCTGCCTGTGTGTGTCCCATCAGGCGGTAAAGCACACAGACCACTTTCCAGGCCACTGCCGCGCCGCAGAGCTTTTTGTAAGGATAAAGACAGCCGGGCTGATGCGGGTTCACCACAATGTCTGCCGCCGGCAGACGGTAAATCCGGTTTTCATGCAGCATGGGAATCCGAATGGCCGGGTCCTCCTCCTGCTGCTGCTCTTCCACACCGCCCGCTGCAAGAAACAGCGGTTCATGATGATCCGTCACGATCACCGTCATACCCTTTTCTTTCGCGTAAGCAATCTCTTCGATTGCAGAAATGCCATTATCACAGGTCAGAATTGTATCCACCTGCTCCTGATACGCAAATTCAATCAGCCGCTTATTCAATCCGTAACCGTCCTTCATGCGGTCCGGAATCTCATAATCGACACAGCCGCCACAGCCAGTAATGGCGCGATAGAGAATATAGGTCGCGCAGACCCCATCGATGTCATAGTCGCCGATGATGCGGATTTTCTTTCCCTCCTGGATCTTACCGGCTAACAGCTCCGCCGCCTCACGGCAGCCTTTCATCAGCTCCGGTTCATAGAGAGAGGAGCTGTCTCCATGCAGATATTCCTGAATAGACTCCATCCCGATAATTCCCCGGTTTCGGATCAGTCGCGCCGTCACCTGATCAATCCCAAATTTAGCCGCAATCGCGGAAAAATCTGCTTTTTTAGCGGCTACGTACCATTTCTCTTTCTTTTTCATGTTCATTCTTCTCCTCACCTCAGGCCAGCGATCCCATCGGATCCCACGGTTTCAGCATAATCGGCTCGCTGTCATACGCATCCAGAATCTCCTTTGAGAGATACCTTCGGTTGACAACGACCTGATACAGATACTCATCAAACCAGCGGTCGCTCATGACAAAATAGCCCTCGTTGCCGGTCTCTTCGCCCCAGCTGTTCTCTACCTGCCAGCGGTTCGGCTTTCCTTCCTCATCCAGGTTTACACCTTGAAATACCATCGCGTGCGTCATCAGACTCTGGCCGTAATCCAGCCGCTCCGCCTTCGTCATGGAAAAGGATGTCTGAAACAGATCCTCCAGCGCATAATTATCCGGGTCCAGCACACCGCTCTTGCGCTCCGAGCGTTTTCCCACGTCGCAGCCAAACCATACCGGCTCGCCGTCCTTCATCTGCGCAATGGCCGCCTTTTTCAGTTCTTCGATCGGCAGGTTCACATACCGCACCGCTCTTCCTTCCAGCACATTTCCGAGGTATTCCACTCCGTAGCTTCTGTAATAAGGCTTATCCGCGGTCGGCGCGTTGATCAGGCTGATATAATCGCCAAGATTTAAGCCTATGTATTTCTCATAAAACGTCTTCGGTGTCAGGTTCGTGTCACGGTGGAAGTTTTTCTCCTTATCCCGATACTCAAAGTCAAAGGTCTTCGGCGGCTTGCCAAATCCGATACAGAGCATATTGTAAACCGTCTCCATCATCGAAAACTTCATGCCGCGGAGCGTCTCTGCCGGTTTTCCTTCCGTGTAGCCGCGTCTTAACACACAGGCAAACTCGCGCAGCTTCTCGGTCAGATAGGCGTCAAGCTCCCGGGTTGAGGAAGAAACCGCGCTCTCCGGCATAGCGGACTTTGGCACCAGGCCATATTTTTCCACAAGGCTGCAGAGCATATCCCACTGTCCGCCGTCATTCTCCGGTTCAGAAAGCAGATGTGCGAGCAGACGTCCGTCCGTCGGCTCTTCCAGCGTCGAAAGAATACTCTCCAGAAAGTAGTTTGCCTTCTCCAGCTTATCATAAAAAACGGTGTAATTCTGAGACAGTTCAAAGGTCTCCATCCCGGTCTTTTTCATGACCTGCGCACGCATCACATTCAGCGCGGCAAACATCCAGCAGCGCCCGCTCTGCTTCTGGTTTGTGATTTTCCCGTGCTCCAGGCAAACAGAAAAATCATGGGTCACTTCCCGTGCCGCCTGACAATTCGTCGCCGCCGCGTTCACGCCGTTTGCCGTCACCGCATACATAGCGACCCGATTTGCACGGTCTGCGTCAAAAAGCTCCTCAAAATGGAAAAGATCTTCCGTAGTTACTGATGTGTTCATTTTTCCTTTCCTCCTGATGTAAAAAAATCTCTGAACTGTTACAGACAAAAAACTCTCCACAAGCCCAGTATGAGCAGATGCAGCGGATAAAACAGATAGAAAAACCACTGCGAAAACACGCGCCCCTTCTCCATCCGCTTTCCGTTATACAGCCCGACAATCACAAATCCAGCCAGCGCCGGTCCGATCATCGTGCCCAGGCTGAAAAGCAGATTTCTCTGCAGCGGATCGTAACCGATGCCGTCGCAGAAATTTACCAGACCAAAAGCCAGGGTCGCGATGACAAAAGCCTTTCGGACATCTGCCTTCTCCCCTCCGGCCCGCGCGAAAAGAATGGTAAAAAGTGGCGCCAGGATCGCCCAGTCCGAAAAAACAGACGCAGCGATGAGGGCGAAGATGGCCAGCTTCCCAAGGAACGGATTCGCGATCCGCTCCATCGCAACAAGAATCAGAAAGCATAACAGCAATGTAAAAATCATGTTCATCCCCATAAAGGAGAGCCGTCCGCCGGATGTAAACGCGAGGCAGAATGGAAGCTCCGATAGCAGCGCAAACACCGCCAGCCGGATGCCGTACTGCTTTTTCGAATGCGTGTAGTGATACCCCTCCACCAGAAAATAGCACATAACCGGTGCTGTAAAATATCCCAGGTCAATAAAAAGCTCCCGCAGAAACGTTCCTGGCAGCGGGACCACATGCGCAATGTGATTCAGCAGCATCGTAAACATGGCAATGTATTTTATGACGTCCCGATTCAGGCCTTTTTCTCTCATCGCTTCTTCTCCGATCTCCGTCTTTTCACAACCGAAGCACTCTCACGCTATGGTTCTGAATAGTCTTTCCCTTATCTTTATTCTCTCTGCCAGCCTTTTGGCGCTTTCCCGTTAAAGCTCACCCGCAGGATGTGTCATCCCCTTCCAGCAGCAGCACTCCCTTTGGCGCTACAGAAACCTTCTCCCCCTTTTTCAGAACCTGATCACTCAGAAGCTCCGTCCGCTCAGAGGGAAGCGTAATTTCCGCCGCCTCGTCCGTATGGTTCAGCACATACAGAATGCTTTTCCCATGCGCGAAGCGCTCGGTAGCCTCAATGCCTGCCGATGGCTGCTCTTTCCCCCAGGAAACCGCATCCGCTTCCAGCACCGGACGCACGCCCTTTTCTTCCATCCGCTCACGCAAAAACCGGCGATAGAAGTCATCGGAAAGCCGGGTCGCGACATAATATGCCTTCCCCTCACCATACGAATGCACCGTCAGCGCCGGGAAGCCTGCATAAAAATCCTTTTCATAGACAGAGAGAGTCTCGGCTCCTTCCGTGTGCAGAATATCGCAGAGCAGCCGCGTCGGATAAGACACACCTTCATAGGTCATCTGATTGCTCGCATCCGGCGGCAGAGCATCGATCTCTTCCACCCAGAGACCAAGGATATCGCGCAGGCGGCCCGGATATCCGCCGGTAATCACGAGGTCATGCTCATCCACAATTCCGCTGAAAAAGGTGGTAATGAATGTACCTCCCTCCCGCACAAAGCTGCGGATTTTTTCATCATACCCGGTCTTTGTCATATAAAGCACCGGGGCGATCACGACTTCATACGGGGACAGCGCGTCCTCTTCACTGATCAGGTCAGCCGCGTAATTCTGTTCTGCCAATGCACGGTACCAGAGAAAGACTTCATCCAGATAATGCAGGTCTGTGCTGGGTCCCGCGGAATACTCCAGCGCCCACCAGTTGTCCCAGTCGAACACAATCGCCGCCTTCGCGCGGCTCCTGCCGCCAAGGGTGTGCGTTCCCAGCTTTTTCAGTTCTTCACCAAGCGCCGCGATTTCCCGGAAGACTCTCGTATTTTCATTTCCAACATGGTCAATGACCGCACCGTGATACTTTTCACACGCGCCAATGCTTCTTCGCATCTGGAAAAACATCACGGTATCCGCCCCATGCGCCACCGCCTGATAGCTCCAGAGACGCATCACGCCCGGGCGCTTCAGCGCACAGCAGGAAAGCCAGTTTGAGACACTGGGCGTCTGCTCCATCAGTGCAAATGGCATCCCACCCTTAAGAGAGCGCATCAGGTCATGGCTCATCGCGGTGCGTGCGTAGGGAACACCATTTTCCGGATAATTATCCCAGGAAACAAAATCCATGGATTTCGCCCACTTCTGGTAATCCAGCGGCTTATAAGTGCCCATCAGATTCGTCGTAATCTTCGCATCCGGGACGTAAGCACGAATCGCCGCTGCCTCCGCCTCATAGCAGGCCAGCATACTGTCGGAATTAAAGCGGCTGTAGTCCAGCGAAATGCCCTGGAAATTCGTCCTCGTCTCCGCAAAATGCTCGCTTCGCAGATCCGGCGCCACAATCTCATCCCAGTCATAAAAGGTGTGCCCCCAGAAAGCCGTATCCCAGGCGCGGTTGACTTCCTCAATCGACCCATATTTCTTTTTCAGCCAGATACGAAACGCCTTTTCACAATTTTCACAGTAGCACGCCCCGCCATACTCGTTCGAAACATGCCAGGCTGCAATGCTCCTGCGCTGCCCATAGCGTTTCGCAAGCTCCCCCGCCAGGCGCACCGAATATTTCTGATAAGTCGGACTGTTCGGGCAGGAATTGTGGCGGCTGCCAAATTTTCGTTTCTTCCCGTCGAACTCCACCCGCAGGACATCCGGATACCGTTTCGCCATCCACGCCGGGTGTGCTGCCGTAGATGTGGCGAAGCAAACCTTCAGGCCATTTTCCTCCACCAGGTCCATGATCCGGTCCAGCCTGGAAAAATCGTATACCTCCTCCGACGGCTGCAGCGCCGCCCAGGAAAACACATTCAGTGTAACAATATCGATTCCCGCCAGGCGAAACAGGCGCATATCCTCCGCCCAGACATCCTCCGGCCACTGCTCCGGATTATAATCGCCGCCATAAGGAATTTTCTGAATTCTGCTGTCATTTATCATTTGTTTTCTCCTCAACATTTCCGTTGTTTTCCCTGCCAGACAAAACACGGCTCTCCGTCACCAGCACCATCGGGCGGATATCCTCCGGCCGTGTCGGCACCTCATCCACAATCTGAAAATCAAAAGCCAGAGCCACCGTCACATGCCCCGGATGCGCCGCCAGATAGCCGTCATAAAATCCTTTCCCGTAGCCACAGCGGTTCCGCAAAAGGTCAAACCCCACGCCCGGGACAATCAGAAGCGCCCGCTCCGCCGCAGCTCCCATGGCAGGCCGCTCCTGCACCGGCTCCGGCACATGAAAATAGCCATCCTCCACATCGTCATAAGAAGAAATATAATAATAGCTCATATTCTCCCCTTCAACCTTCGGAGCAGCCACCTTCTTTCCCAGACGCCATGCCGCCTCAATCAGAGGCTTCGTAGAAACCTCCCCCTTGCAGTCCATATAGACAAATACCTCATCCGCCGCCCGGAACTCCGGCATCGCCAGCACCGCCGCGCAGATTTTCTCACTTTTTTCTTTTAAAACGGCCTCGGACAATTCCCGACGCCGTTCCTTTACCATATTTCTAATTTCCTTTTTTTCCATATTTCTCACCCAGGTTTTCAATCGAACCGTCCGGATTCACCACGTCTATATTATCCAGCTGCCCCCGCAGATTCCTGCGAACCGCCTCAATATACTCCTGCCGGAGCAGGGCCTGTTCCCTTCGTTCCGCCTCCGTCAGTCCCTCTGCCTTCGCCCGCCGGGCCAGCTCATTAATGCGCTGCAGTTTGCTTGGATCCATATCAACCGTTCCTTTCCCACCGAATTATCTTTTTTAGTAACATTTCAAACCAAAGTGGAACGGAGACGTCCCCCGCTCCTCTATCGAAGCAGTCCCAGCTTCCGCAGGAAGCGGATCATCACCGTTCCCTTGGGCATAGCCGCAATCTCCTCCTGGGTCACTCCGTGAAAGGATACCATCCCGATCCCGTAAACCGCCACTCCGGCGATTACCGCGATGAAGGTGGATACCGTATTGCCCAAAAATGTGTGAACCGCCGCATACACCAGGTAGGCGGCCGCCGCCATGATCACAGAAACAATTGCCGGCACCACGAATGTGCGATAAATCTCCTGCCGGTAATTCAGAAACCTGGCGATGGAGAACGCATTCAGGATACTGATCAGAACTGCAAAAATAATATTCGCGATCACCACAGAATAAATATTCAGATTAAAGGATGTCAGCAGGACATACAGCGCAATCAGATGAACCACCAGCGCAATGCAGCAATGAACCAACGGCTGCCTCATCCGCCCAAGTCCCTGCAGAATTCCGGTTGACAGCGTAGAAAGCGCGTAAAATACAATCATCAGCGCGCCAGCCTGCATAATTCCGACGGAAAGCGGCGTTCCCGTCTCGTTTGTGAAAAGCATGGTAATAATCGGCTCCGCCAACGCCGCCATACCCGCCGCGCAGGGAATCGTAAGGAACATGGTAAAACGGATGGAGGAACTGACCTTTCGGCGCGCGTCCGCCTTGTCCCGTTTTTCCATCGCCGCAGTCAGGCTTGGTACAACCGAGGGCGACAGGCTGGATGCTAGGGCCAGCGGCACATTCATCAGCACCCGGAACTGTCCGGAATAGATGCCCCAGATGGTTGTCGCCTGTTCCTCGCTGTATCCCTGACGCTGTAAAATATTGCTGAACACGCCCAGGTCAAGCACATTGGTAATATTATAGACAACCGTACTTAAGATCACCGGGAGGATCGTGACAATCAGCTCCCGGTAAATATCCGCAGAGGATTCCCGGACCCCCGTATGGTCCTTGCGCATCCGCGTACGCATGGACTTCGCCTGCGCCAGATAGATCGCCATCATGATCATCAGCGCTACCGTAATACTGGCCACCGTACCAAAAGTAGCGCCGGCCGCGCCCCAGGCAGGAGCCAGAGAGGCATTTCCCTGGGAAGCCGCCAGACTCTCGCCGTAGCTGTACATGATATTCGCGCATACCAGGCTTATGACCGCGTTTACAATCTGCTCAATCACCTGAGAAAAGGCGGTCGGAACCATGGTGCCATATCCCTGAAAATAACCGCGAAAGGTACCCAGAATTGCAGAGATAAAAATGGCCGGTGCGAGGACGCGCAGACCATATACCGCCAGGTCCATCGACATCAGGTATTTTGTAATGAATCCGGCGCACACATAGGTGACCAGCGCAATGGAACCGCCCAGAAGCATGGAAAACCGCACCGCGCATAAAAAGACACGGTGCGCATTTCGGTATTCTCCCCGATGCACTCTGGCCGACACCAGCCTGGACACTGCCAGAGGCATGTTAAAGCAGGAAACCATCAGGAGAATCGCGTAGACCTCATTTGCGGTGGAATAATATCCGTTGCCCTGGTTTCCCAGAATATTCTGGAGCGGCACACGATAAAGCATCCCGATCACTTTCGCGAGAATCGCCGCCCCTGCAAGGATGGAACCCTGCACCAGGAAACCATTTCCACTTTTGTTCTTTTCTTTCACGGCCTGACCTCTTATCCCTCAATGGAAACTGCATCTGTATTGGAATTCAGAATAATGCATACCCAGGTTTTCCCCTGATTTAAAGTGATCTCATTGCCCTCCGTGTCATAATAATGCGTTACGCCAAAATTGCCGGATGCGTACGGATCGGAAGAGCTGTCATCCTTCGACCAGGTGATATCGATCGCCTTCCCCTGCGTGATATATTTTCCGGAACCGCCGGAATACGTATTGATACTGAGGTAACCATTCTCGTCCAGTACCGAAGAGGAACAATACTGGAAAATAATATTGCTGTAGGTAAGCGCTTTTTCCGTCAGATAATCCGTCTGCACATCTCCGTACTGATATCTGGTGTATTTCCCTGTCTCTGAATCATACACAAAATAGGCATTGTTATAGGAATAGCCGGGATACACCGTGATCGCATCCTCCCCGTTCTCCAGCGTCACGATCTCCCCGTCGTCCGCAAACTGGTAATGCCCGCTGGCCAGATATTCCTCCGAATAGTCGGTGGAAATGCCCTTGTACGCAATGCCTGCCTGAATCATTTCATAATTGGTAAAGACATTGTGCGGAGCCTCAAAATCTGTCGACCGGTAATATACGATATCGCCCTCTCCGGAATAGCTGAGGCCATTATCCCCCATGCCGCTTAAACGCACCGTATCCGACAGGTTCAGCACATTGACCGCGTACACCGCTTCTCCGTAATGCATATAGATCGCCTCAAACTCGCGCGCAAAATAAACAAAATATTCCCGGCAGCTGCGAACGGAACCAATGCGCTCAATATCCTGGTAATCCTCCAGAATCCCCAGAAGCCGAGTAATGTTCCCTTCTACCGGTGCCTCATAGACAATCTCCGCATTGCTGATTCCGGACTGCGGAAGAGCCTCCTCAATATTATTAAACATCACTGCGATCGGAATTGAGCGTCCGATAGATTCCGGAACCAGCTTCCCCGTCAGAAAGCTTCTGACCATCTCATCGACAGCTTCCGTCTCCGTAGCGCTCTCCGCAGCGGCCTCTGCCTCTTCTGCGAATCCATGCGTTCCCATCGCCATCGTGCCGATCATAACCGCTGCGGTCATGAATCCGGCCAATAATTTTTTTCTGTTCATCATCTATATCCCCCTGTTCTGTTCCGTTTCATTCTTTCATCCAGGCAAAAATGATCTGCTGCAAAACACGATCCTTCCCGCACCAGGCTGATTGCTGCCATTGCAGCTGAAGCTGCTTCCTCTACCGGAATATCTGCAGAGTATCCAGAATCTCTCTCTGCATCTGCTCCATCTGCGCCGCATCGCTCTCTGTCATGTGATCATAGCCAAACAGGTGCAACATGCTGTGTGTGATCAGGAACGCGTACTCTCTGGTCACGGAATGTCCGTATGCAGCGGCCTGTTCCAGTACCTTATCTGCGGAAATCACGATATCGCCCAAAAGCAGTTCCCCGCTCTCGGGATCAAAATAATCATCCCCGTCCTCCTCAAGCCAGTCAAACTCGCCCGGTGTCTCAAAATCAACCATCGGGAAGGAAAGCACATCCGTCGGCCGGTCAATCTGGCGGTGTTCCAGGTTTAGCCGGCGAATTTCCTCATTGTCCGTGATCAGCAGCCCTACACTCGACTCATATGGGCACTTCATATAATCCAGGCTTCCTTCCACCACCCGCTCCGCAATCGCGTACAGGTCGATGTCAAGCTTTCCCTCACATTCATTTTCAAAATCAATTGTCATGAAAACCTCCTCTCGTCAGCGCCAGCCGTCTCTCTGGCATGGGCTGTCGCTCCGGAATACCGGATCGGAACAGGGAAGTCCTGCTTATCGTTCACCGTTTCTCTCCGGTATGCCCCATCCGGCCCTCCGCGCGGGACTTTGCCTGCGCACGCCGCTGCTCCCGCTCCTCATATTCCTCATAAGCGTTTACAATCCGCTGCACCAGCGGATGACGAACCACATCCTGACTGGTCAGCGTACAAAAACTGATTCCTTCCACCTTACTCAGCACCCTGACCGCAACGTCCAGACCGGAGGGCGCACCGGGCGGCAGATCCTTCTGTGTACGATCCCCCGTCACGATTACCTTCGATCCAAAGCCAATCCTCGTCAGAAACATCTTCATCTGTGCCGGGGAAGTGTTCTGTGCTTCATCCAGAATGATGTAAGCATTATCGAGCGTCCGCCCGCGCATATACGCCAGCGGAGCTACTTCGATCAGGCCCTTTTCCATATTCTTCGTAAAGCTGTCCGCTCCCATAATCTGATAAAGTGCGTCATACAGAGGGCGAAGGTAAGGGTCTACCTTGCTCTGCAGATCGCCAGGCAGGAAACCAAGCTTTTCCCCCGCCTCAATCGCCGGGCGTGTCAGAATAATGCGGCTGACCTCCTCGCTCTTGAAGGCGGCAATCGCCATTGCCATCGCCAGATAGGTTTTTCCGGTACCGGCCGGCCCGATGCCGAACACAATCATATTTTTGCGAATTTCATCCACGTAATTCTTCTGACCGAGTGTCTTCGGCTTAATTGGCCTGCCATTGATTGTATGGCAGATACAGTCATTATCCATCTCTATCATGGAGGACGTTTTCCCATCCATGGAGAGCGCAATCGCGTAATCGACGTTCTGCTCGGTAATCACATTGCCGCGCTGTGAGAGCTCACTCAGATTATCAAATACCTCGCCGGCGCGGGCAATCGCATCCGGGCCTCCGATCACCCGGATCCCGTCATCCCGAACCAGCACGGTCACATGAAGCGCCCACTCTACTTTTTTGATATTTTTATCAAACTGACCGAAAACATTTGTTTCATGTCCGGCCGGTACAGTGAGAGTTCTTTCTGACATACTCATCCTGATGGTTCTTCCTCCTGCATTTTCTGTCCTGCGTCCACCGATGCCGCGCAACTGTTCCGATCCTTCACAGTTACTCCGATTCATCCACAGAAACCACTGCACTTTCATCCGTGATCAGCGTTCCCCGGGCCACAGCCACTTTTTCATACAGGTCTATTGTAACATTATTTTGAAATATTTGAACCCCTTTTTCCTCTAAATTTTCCACGAAATCGGATAAATTCGATTCCAGAATCTGCCTCGCCTGCTCCTCCGTGTAGCTATATTGCAGGTTTTCGTATTCTTTCGCCGTATATTTGCAAAAATAAACAGGAAGGTAAAAATTATCAGACAACTGCGCCTGCGTCATTTCTCCCGTGAGATCAAAAAGCGCAAATTCCTTCCACGCACCGGGCAGTGCAAAAGAAACGCCGCCTGCGCGGAACAGATAACGCGTTTTCTCGCGCCCCGTATAATATTTCAGCGTTGTTTCACAGGCAAGCTCTTCGTAATAGTCTGTCTCTGTTCGCAGAAGAATATCCGCGTCCGCATTTACCTTCTGCCAGGAGAGGATTTCCCCCTCGTCGCTGTAGATGGGAATCCGGCCAGACACCAGCAGGTCGCCTGCTTCTACCGTGTCACCCGCCGCGACAGCCGCACATCCCTTTCGGACAAACACAGAGACTACCGTTCCCGCTTTCGCGGCCGCGATGCCGCTCCCGGACGCAGAGACAGCCTTGTCTGTCTGCACATCCGCAGTCCCCTCCTTCACATAAATGATCAGCCTGGTCCCCTCAAGATTGGCAGACACCCAGGAAAACTGCGTAAAATACATACGAATCTGTTCCGAAAGCTCCTGGGTATCTATCTGATTTTTCCACATTCCATGGCTGATCCCCTCATTTTTCAGATATTCGAAAATCACATCATCTGTCTGAGACAGATTTCCCTCAATACGGATATTCCAGACGTGGGCCGACAGCCAGGCCATAAACACCGCTGCCGCGAGGGCTCCAAAGACACACGCCCACCGGGAACGGTAGCGGTGTACAAAAAAAGGAAAGCCATACCGACCGGCAAGCCTGATTCTGGTATGGCTTTTTCTCACAAACGCTTTCAGTCTGAAAAAATCCTTTTTGGAAACAAAAGCCTCACAGGCGCCATCCACCGGAAGCAGTCCCCACAGCCGTATCCCATGATAGGCACACAGGTTCAGAAAACGGTCGCACGCTTCCCCACTGATCCGAATCCGGACATACCCGCACATAAAATCGAAAAAATGCTGTTCCATAGAGCCTCCCGGTATCTTACAGGCACTTCCACTACGTTTTCAGCCGAACCACACAGCAGATGCGTGGTCAGGTTGTGAACAGTAACACTTCCAAATCTTTATGGGATTTTTCAGATGTATTTCACTGCCTCGATCCAGCCGGAAATTTCAATGGCATCTCTGGTGTAGCAGTCAATCCGCAGGTGCTGACCGCTCACGCAGATCGGATTTCCGGCCGTTGTCAGAGAGACCGCTTCCGCTGTATAAGAACAAATGCCTTTGAAATTCTCTATGCAGACGTGCTCCTGCCCTTCCATGCGTACAAGTGCACGTCCCCTGCGGGTATCATCCGGCAGTTGCAGTGCGCGTATCATGTTTCCCTTTTCCCGCAAAGCAGCCGCTTCCCATCCGCTTTCCTTATTGCAACTATATGCGCCGCATTTCTTCCATAGAACCGGAACAGGTCTGCAGCTTCCATCAGGCATTCATGCCCTCACCGATACCAGAGTCCTATTTCATTCGAAAATAAATCTGCGTAGAACCGCCGCTCGCCGGACGCTTGTCTGTCTCATAATTTCCAAGTGACATAATAAACGGCGTAAACTTGGTAAAGCCGTAATTGCGCACATCAAATTCCGGCATTCGCTTCGAAAGCTGGTCGCCAAGCTTTCCGGAAAACAGCCAGCCGTCCTCGTCGGAAAATTTTTCAATAATCGCGTTGATTGTCTTACGCACCTGTTTCAGCTCTTTCTCTTTTGAAGAGGAGGATTTTTTTCTCGAAGAGGACGCTTCCTTTTGCTTTGCAGAGGCGGTTCCCGCCTTTTGCCTTGCGGAAGCGGTTCCCGTCCTGTGTTTCGGCGGTTCCACCGTCTCCTGTTCTTTTTCTTCTTTCTCTTCCTTCTCTTCTTTTTGCTGATTGGAATAAATCAGGTCCAGATATTTAAACTGGTTGCAGGCAGAGATAAAAGGCTTTGGCGTCTTCTGCTCGCCCATGCCGATCACCTGCATCCCGGATTCCCGCAGCCGTGAGGCCAGTCTCGTAAAATCGCTGTCCGAGGAGACCAGGCAGAATCCATCCACATTTCCTGAATACAGAATATCCATCGCGTCGATAATGATGGAAGAATCCGTAGCATTTTTCCCAATCGTGTAGCTGTACTGCTGCATTGGGATAATGGAATTCTCCAGGAGCACATTCTTCCATGACGCCAGCCGGGGACTCGTCCAGTCGCCGTAAATGCGTTTGTACGTAGCGATCCCGCTGTTTGCGGCCTCATCGAGTATTATTTTTACATACCGGTCTGAAATATTGTCCGCATCAATCAGGATAGCAAATCTTGGTTCACTGTCCATATTAAAATCTCTTTTCTATATCATGATTCGAACAGGGGAGTTCTCGCCCTCTGTCCGCTGTGCCAGGCGCAGGCTGCGAAGCCGCTGATTTCCTCTCGCGCCTGTGTGCATCAAAGAGTAGCCATCCTCTCTTTCGGATCATACCCCTGCGCCCTGAGTGCGCCGATAATTCTCTGCTTGTGGTCTGTGCCGAATGCCTCCAGCGTGATCCGCAGCTCTACCGCCGCGTTGCGATTCGTGCTGACAAACTGATTGTGGTCAAGACGAATCACATTGCCCTGCTGATCCGCGATGATTGAAGCTACCCGCACCAGTTCTCCCGGACGGTCCGGAAGCAGAACCGAAATTGTAAAAATCCGGTCTCTCTGGATCAGGCCATGCTGTACCACGGAAGACATGGTGATAATGTCCATATTGCCGCCGCTTAAGATTGATACCACCCGCTTGTTCTGAACGTTCAGATGCTTCAGCGCCGCCACGGTCAGAAGACCCGAATTTTCCACAATCATCTTATGGTTTTCTACCATGTCCAAAAAGGCTACAATCAGTTCATCGTCACTCACAGTGAGAATATCGTCCAGGTTTTTCTGGATATACGGAAAAATATGGGAACCAGGCGTCTTGACCGCCGTGCCATCCGCGATCGTATTGACACCCGGAAGCGTCACGATTTCTCCGGCAGCCAGTGAAGCTTTCATGCAGGCAGCACCTTCCGGTTCCACGCCGATCACTTTGATCTTCGGATTCAGCAATTTCGCCAGCGTCGATACGCCGGTCGCCAGTCCGCCGCCGCCAATCGGCACCAGAATATAATCTACCAGAGGCAAATCCTGGATAATCTCCATGGCAATCGTCCCCTGTCCGGTCGCGACAGCCAGGTCGTCAAACGGATGAATAAAGGTATAACCATGCTCCTCGGCCAGCTGGTATGCGTACTCGCAGGCCTCATCGTACACCTCTCCATGCAGAACGACCTCCGCACCGTAGCTTTTTGTACGGTTAATCTTCATCAGCGGGGTGGTTGCCGGCATCACAATCACCGCTTTACAGCCAAAAGCCTGTGCCGCATATGCGACGCCCTGCGCGTGATTTCCGGCAGAGGCCGTGATCAGTCCTTTTTCCCTTTCCTCCGGGGTCAGCGTACTGATTTTATAATAAGAGCCGCGAATTTTGTAGGCTCCTGTCTTCTGCATGTTTTCCGGCTTGAGATAGACACGGTTACCGGTCTGCGCGCTGAAATAATCGCTGTAAATCAATTTCGTATCCTGCGTGACACGTTTTACGCATTCGCAGGCCTCATCAAAGCTTTCCAGAGTTAACATTTCCATGGTCGCTCACCTAAACTTCCTTTCCATTATAATCGAACAGGGCATTCACAAAATCGTCCGCATCAAACTTCTGCAGGTCATCGATTTTTTCTCCGACACCAATGTACTTTACCGGAATCCCCAGCTCGGAATGAATCGCCACCGCAATCCCTCCCTTTGCCGTGCCGTCCAGCTTAGTGAGAATGATGCCTGTGATATCCGCCGCGGCCTTAAACTCGCGCGCCTGTGCCAGCGCGTTCTGCCCCGTCGTGCCATCGAGAACGACCAGTGTCTCTTTATAGGCCTCCGGGTACTCCCGTTCCAGAATGCGGTTTATTTTGCTCAGCTCACTCATCAGATTTTTCTTATTGTGCAGGCGACCCGCTGTATCGCAGATCAATACATCCGCGTCTCTGGCCTTTGCCGCCGCGATCGCGTCATAAACGACCGCCCCCGGATCCGATCCCTCCTGCCCGCTGATGACATCGACGCCGGCACGGCTGCCCCACTCAATCAGCTGTTCACCGGCAGCCGCACGGAACGTATCCGCCGCAGCAAGCACGACCTTCTTGCCCTGGTCCTTCAGCATGCCGGCCAGCTTTCCGATACTGGTTGTCTTGCCAACCCCATTGACGCCGATCACCAGAATGACAGACTTCCGGTTCTCAAATTCATAGGCAGTCTCCCCGACATCCATCTCTTCTTTGATGCTGTCAATCAAAAGCTGCTTGCATTCCGAAGGCTCTTTGATGTTCCGCTCCTTCACCTTCTCTTTGAGGTCCTCAATGATTGACGTCGTCGCGTTAATTCCCAGATCCCCCATCACAAGGATTTCTTCGATCTCGTCATAAAAATCATCGTCAATACTGGAAAAGCCTCTGAAAATCGCGTCCATGCCGGAGACGATGTTATCTCTTGTCTTCGACAGTCCCTCCACCAGCCGCTTAAAAAAACCTTTCTTTTTTTTCTCTTCCATATGATTTCCTCACCATCCTGTTTCCTTATGAATCAAGTTCATCCTCTATCAGGTTGACCGAAACAAGAGCAGAAACTCCCTTCTCCTGCATCGTAATACCGTACAGGCGATCTGCCGCGTTCATCGTACCTCTTCTATGTGTTATGATAATAAATTGCGTATTCTTTGTCAACCGGTGCAGATAATTTGCGTATCTTTCCACATTGCTCTCATCAAGTGCAGCCTCGATCTCATCCAGCAGACAGAACGGCGACGGTTTCAGATTCTGGATCGCGAAAAGCAGCGCGATCGCTGTCAGCGATTTTTCCCCGCCGGAGAGCTGCATCATGTTCTGAAGCTTTTTCCCGGGCGGCTGTGCGATAATGCGGATACCCGCGGTAAGAATATCTTCCTCCTCAACCAGCTCAAGCGAGCCGCGCCCGCCCCCGAAAAGCTGACGAAAGGCCTTGTCAAATTCTGTCTGGATCCGCGCAAACTGCTCCTGAAACTGTGTCCGCATCCCCGTGTCCAGCTCTTCGATGATTTTCAGCAGCGCGGCCTCCGCCTTCTGCAGATCATCGTACTGACCGCTAAGGAACGTATGCCGTTCCGTGAGTTCTTTGTAATCTTCTATCGCATTCACATTCACCGAGCCAAGGGATTTGATATCACCCTTCAGTTCCGCAATCCTTTTCTTCAGCGGTGGGACCAGGGTACAGGCTTCCTCCCGCAGCTCCGACGCCGAGCTCCAGGTCAGCGCATATTCCTCCCACATATAATTGATACGGCTGTCTTTCTGCTCAGTGAGCTTCTCGATCTGTGTCTTCAGCCGAAACGCATCCTTATCCAGCAAACTGATCTGCCCGGAAAGGTCTTCCCGCGCGGCAAAAAACTGCTTCTGCGTCCGGTTTCGCTCCTCCCGCTTTGCTGTGAGATCTGTGAGTTCTTCCTGCAGAGTCTTCTCTGATTCAGCCGCCGCAGAAAGTGCCTCCCGGATCACGGCAATCTGTTCTTCCCTGTCCTTCACATTACCGGCCGCGTTCTGCAATTCTTCCTCATATTGCTTCTTTTCCTCCAGCAGCCGGCTCTTTTCTCCCAGAATCCGATCCAGATTCTGGCGGACAAACTGCTTCTGCTGCTCCAGTTTTGAGAGAAGAAGCTGTGTATTCTGCACTGCGTCAAGCGCTTCCTGTTCCCCGGTACGTTTTTCTTCGAGCCGCGCCTGATTTTCGCCAACCCGCTCCGTAATCCGCTTTTCCTCTTCTTCCGAAGATTTTAGCTCCTCACGCTCATTTGCCAGATTTGTGTTGATTTCCCGAAGCTGCAGCTCAATCTGGGAAAACTCTCTTTGCAGCTTCTGATAGGTTTCCGATGTACTGCTCTGCTTTTCGCTTAACTCATCCAGACGGATTTTTGCCGTGTTCTGGGCCAGATATTCCCTTTGCATCTCCTCATTCAGGCGGACCAGGGTTTCCCGCAAATGGTTCCGCTCGCTGCGCGTCCGGTCAATATTCGCCTGCAGGCGATCCAGGCAGTCACGGCTTTCCTTCACCCGTTTCTCCAGATCCGCAATCTCTCTGCGTCTTCCGAGCAGATTACCGGAATTTTTAAACGCACCGCCGGTCATAGAGCCGCCCGGACTTAACAGTTCTCCTTCCAGTGTCACAATGCGAAGCGAATGCCGGTATTTTTTTGCCAGTGCGATCGCGTGATCAATCTCATCTACAACCACTGTACGCCCCAACAGAGACTCCACCAGCGGAAGATATTTCTTATCCGCCTGTGCAAGAGAAGAAGCCAGCCCAAGAACGCCTGTCTCTTTAAGGGCCTGCGGGGTGGAGAAACCGCCGCGGTTCGTCACACCGGAAAGCGGAAGGAAGGTCGCACGTCCCAGCTTATTCTGTTTCAGGAAGCTGATCTGGCGCTTTGCCGTCTCTTCCGTATCGGTAACAATATTCTGAATACTGCCGCCCAAAGCGGTCTCAATGGCCGTCTCGTATTCTTTCTCTACCCGGATAATATCCGCCACGACCCCAAGAATGCCCGGCTCCTGTTCCCGGCGCTCCATCACGCGGCGGATGCTGTTCCCATATCCGTCATAGCGCTCCGCAATGTTTCTCAGAGATTCCAGCCGCGAGACCTCCCGATGATACTCCATCTGATCGTGCTCCATACTCTGATTGAATCCGGTCAGTTCACTCTGCGTTTTCTCAAGCGTATCATTTGCAGCATCGCTTTCGTCATTCAGCCTGGCAAGCCTCGCGCAGATCGCATCGTATTCCTCCTGCGCTTCCCTGCAGATCGTCTCCTGAGATGCCTCCTCGCTTTTGAGCCGGAGTACCTCCTGCGAAAGCTGTGCCTTGCGCAGAGACGCCTGCTCTGCCATCGTATCATAGCGCTGTGTCTGTGCCTTTACCGTCGCCCGCTGATTCAAAAGAGTAATCAGTGTGCTTTTGTCCTGTTCAATACCAGCTTCCAGAGCCGCAATCTCCCTCCGGACCTGATCGAGTGTGGCCTGTCGTGCCTTCTCATCTGTACCGGCCTGCACCACCTGCCTTTTTTGCACTTCCAGTTCTTCTCTCGCCTCTGTCTCCTGAAGCGCATAGTCTGCGGCCTGCTCTGTCACAGCGCGAATTCTGGCATGCAAATGCTCATCGCTCGCCTCGGCCGTATGGATCTGCTCCTGCAGCAGCTGGATCTGATTTTCAAACTGTCCCCGGCGAAGCCGGCCTTCCGCCGCTTCGTCACGCTTCTTCTGCAGCAGCGCATCCATACGCTCCAATTCCTGTTCCGCAGCCTCGTACGCCAGCTTCGCACGGTCGTATTCCGTACGGGCAGCGTCAAGATGCTCCTCTGTCACACGCTGCTTTTCAGAAAGAGCTTCCAGATCATGCTGAATCTTTTCCGTCTCAAGCAAAAAAAGATTCACATCACAGGTCTTCAATTCCTCTCTTTTTTGCAGGTAAATCTTCGCGGTCTCCGCCTGTTTTTGCATCGGCCCCAGCTGTCTGGTCAGCTCCGATAAAATATCGCTGACGCGTGTCAGATTCTGCCGTTCCGCATCCAGCTTTTTGACTGCAGTCTGTTTCCGGCGTTTGAATTTGACAATACCGGCCGCTTCATCGAAAAGCTCCCGGCGTTCCTCCGGCTTGCCGCTCAGGATTCTTTCAATCTGTCCCTGCCCGATGATGGAATAGCCTTCCTTACCGATACCTGTATCGTAAAAAAGCTCATTGATGTCTTTCAGCCGCACCTGTGTGCCATTGAGCAGATATTCACTCTCTCCCGAACGGTAAACGCGGCGTGTCACCGTTACCTCATCGTAGGATACTGCCAGCTGATGATCCGCATTATCCAGAGTAATAGAGACCGAAGCAAATCCAAGCGGCCGTCTTGTCTGGGTGCCGGCGAAAATAACATCCTGCATATTGGTCCCGCGAAGAGATTTCGCGCTCTGCTCGCCGAGAACCCAGCGTACCGCATCCGCCACGTTACTCTTTCCGCTGCCATTCGGTCCGACAATTGCCGTGATTCCATTGTGGAACTGAAAGCTGATCTTATTGGCAAATGATTTGAAGCCCTGCACTTCGATACTCTTCAGATACATCGTCTATTCTCTCTCCCCACCAGACATCAAAGCATGGAGAGCCTGATATGCCGCTTCCTGCTCCGCAGCCTTTTTGGTACTGCCACTTCCGGTACCCGCCACTGTGCCGCCGATCTCCACTTCCACGCGAAAGGTCTTCGCATGATCCGGACCATCCTCCCCTACAATGATATAGCGTATCGTATCGTGTGGACCGTCCCGCTGGACAAGCTCCTGCAATACCGTTTTGCTGTCATAAAACAGCTTCTTATGCTCGATATCCGTCAGAACAAATTTTTCGATAAAAGTCCGCGCCGGCTCCAGTCCGCCGTCCAGATAAATCGCGCCAATCAGTGCCTCCAGCGCGTCAGAAACAATGGAATTGCGCATGCGGCCTCCCGTGTGTTCCTCGCCTCTTCCAAGCAAAAGATAGCTGCTTAAGTCAAATTCCTTTGCGCACAAAGCCAGAGTCGGCTCACAGACCAGACTCGCGCGCAGCTTTGTCAGCTTTCCTTCCTGAAGCTCCGGATAGGAGTGATACAGAAAATCGCTGCTCACTACCTCCAGCACCGCATCGCCCAGGAATTCCAGGCGTTCATTATCCTGATATCCTTCCGAACGGTGTTCATTCGCAAAAGAGCTGTGTGACAACGCCTGAAAGAGCAGACGGCCATCCTGGAAATGGTATCCGATTTTCTTCTCCAGGCTGATCATTTTATGTTCGGACATGTTTCTCCTTCTATGGCAGACGATCGCACTTCGGCAAAAAAAGAAGTGCCGCCGGCCATTCATCTCTTGGAAAGAGGAGGCCTCGCAGCCTCCTCTCCTTCCTTTTTTCAACCAATTGCCGCCTTGATCGCATCAACCGCGTCCCCAACTGAAACAATCGTCTCAGCCTTCTCATTCGGGATCTCAATATCAAATTCCTCTTCAATCCCCATGATGATCTGAAATACATCCAGGGAATCTGCTCCCAGATCGTCTACAAACGTCGTCTCCATCGTAATCTCATCCGCATCAACATTTAATACCTCCGCGATGATCCCCTGTAATTTTTCGAATTCCATACCCTGCACTCTCCTTTTTAATTATTTTCTCCGAGATTCTCCTTAATGATCTCATTGATTTTCTGTTTTTTAAATAATTCACACTGATAAATCGAGGTCGTAACCTCCTGCGCCTTTGAACTTCCATGCGTCTTTACAACCAGGCCTTTGAGGCCGAGCAGCGGTGCGCCCCCGTACTGACTGCCGTCAAAGGATTTCAATGTTTCCTTCAGCGAAGACTGAATCAGTGCAGCGCCGATCTTTGTCTTCATATTCTTCATCAGACTGCCCTTTACCATATGAATCAGGGTAGAACCAACCCCCTCATAAAGCTTCAGGATCACGTTGCCGACAAAAGCCTCACAGACAATGACATCGCACACGCCTGCCGGAATATCCCTCGCCTCGACACTGCCGATAAAGTTGATATCCGTGCAGGCTTTCAGAAGCGGAAATGTCTCCTTTACAAGAGCATTGCCCTTTTCTTCCTCCGCACCGATATTCACAATCCCAACGCGTGGATGCTTCACTCCCAGCACCTTTTCCATATAAATCGAACCCATCCGCGCGAACTGTACAAGATGCGGTGCTCTCGCGTCCACATTCGCACCACAGTCGATCAGCAGAGACATCCCCTTCTCCGTAGGGATAACCGGTGCCAGAGCAGGCCGCTCGATTCCTCTGATCCGGCCGACAATCGCCTGGCCGCCGACCAGAACGGCTCCGGAATTCCCCGCAGAGACAATCGCATCTGCCTCGCCCCGCTTTACCATCTGCAGGCCGACAACCAGAGAAGAATCCTTCTTGGAACGGATCGCATTCACCGGCGGCTCCGCCGTCTCAATCACGTCCTCGCAGTGGACGATCTCAATCCGGTCTTTCGGATAAGAATAGTTCGAGAGCTCACCCTCAATGGGTGCCTTCCGGCCGGTCAGGATCACCTGAATGTTCTCGCGGCCATTCACCGCATCCACGGCACCTTTGACCAGTTCACCAGGCGCATTGTCACCGCCCATGGCGTCAACCACAACGCGGATTATCTCACTCATAATTTCCCGCCTCCATTGTCTTCTGCGCAAAAGCCATACGATCCATTTTCATCCGTCCTTCACAACAGGTGTGATGGACTGTCCTGAATCGCTGCAAGCTATCTTATACACTATACTAGACATCATTCTAAAATGCAACAAAAAAATAGAATGGAAAAAATGAAAAAGGCCGCCGCAAACTGTGCCACCCTTTCTGGCTCATTTACGACGGCCCTGCGAATCATCTACAAAGATCAGTCACCAACGGCGATAATCTCTTTTTTATTGTACGTTCCACAGGCCTTGCATACTCTGTGCGGAAGCATCAGCTCTCCACATTTGCTGCACTTTACAAGAGTCGGAGCGCTCATCTTCCAGTTCGCTCTTCTTTTATCTCTTCTCGCCTTCGAATGTTTGTTTTTCGGACAGATAGACACGGATCACACCTCCTTATAATTACTGAAAATATCAAGGATTTTTGCCATTCTTGGATCAAGGCCCGCTTCCCGGCACGAACATTCCCCTTTGTTCAGGTTCTGTCCACACGTCACGCATAACCCTTTGCAATCGCTGCGGCAGAGTACGCGCTCCGGCCACACAAGCAATGCCTCATCATGGATTAGCTGATCCACATCCAGGTAATATCCATCAATATAATCATTTTCTTTTAAATCGAGCTCCAGCTCGGGCTGAATCAACAGTCTGCGGCTGACGCTCTCAAGACAGCGCGCACAGGGAAATTCGACTTCCAGCTCTATCTCACCCCAGAGGGCAAGCTTCTGGTCACCTTGATTCTCAACCTGCAGAATACCGGTCTGTTTGTCCAATACTCTGAACTCACCAAAGCGATAAGAGAGAACAGAAAGCTCCGGCAGGATCTCGTACTGTGCTGTTTTTCCTTCATTTAAAATCACATCGGTCAAATCAAGCAACATAGTACCACCCCACTCTCTAGCGCACTTTCAAAATTATAACTGCAAGATATTGTTTTGTCAACCTGTTTTTTCGTAACAATTCAGACCAGCGGCATGCTGTTCTGAACCGTTACTTTTTTTCATAAAAGAGCAACCGTCTCACGGCAAATCGCAAGCTCCTCGTTGGTCGGGATGACTGCGACTTTGACTTTGGAGTCCGCGGTGGAGATCACGTTGTCCTCGCCGCGCTGTTTGTTTGCTTCCTCATCCATGGTAATGCCAAGATAACCAAGGTAACCGAGCACCTTCTTACGAACGGTCGGGGCATTCTCACCGATGCCGGCCGTAAAGGCAATGGCATCCACACCGTTCATGGCAGCGACATAGGAGCCTATGTATTTTGCTACGCGGTAACTGAATACTTCGATCGCGTTTTCTGCTTTTTTATTGCCGGCATTCATACCCTCTTCGAGGTCGCGGAAATCGCTGGAGAGTCCGCCGGAGATTCCGTATACACCGGACTTTTTATTCAGGACATTCATAATACCTGCAATATCAAGGTCTTCCTTCTTTGCGATGAACTCCATGATCGCCGGGTCAATGTCGCCGGAGCGGGTACCCATCACCAGGCCCTCAAGCGGGGTAAGTCCCATGGAGGTGTCGACACATTTGCCATTGACCACCGCGGAAATCGAAGCACCGTTGCCCAGATGCGCGACAATGATCTTGCTGTCCGCAAGGTCAAGGCCAAGGAACTCTGCCGCATGTTTTGATACAAAGCTGTGGCTGGTTCCGTGGAAACCATATCTTCTCACTTTATATTTCTCATAGTATTCATACGGAAGTCCATACAGATAAGCCTTCTCCGGCATCGTCTGATGGAACGCGGTATCAAATACAGCGACCATCGGCACACCCGGCATCAGCTCCTTGCAGGCATTGATCCCAATCAGGTTCGCCGGATTGTGCAGTGGCGCAAGATCATTGCACTCTTCCACCGCAGCAATCACCTCATCCGTGATCACTACCGAGCTGGCGAACTTCTCACCGCCATGTACAACTCTGTGTCCAACCGCATTTACCTCAGACAGACTTGCGATTGCTCCGGTTTTCTCATTTACCAGTGCGTCCAGCACCATCTGAATCGCTTCTTTGTGCGTCGGCATCGCAGCTTCTGTGATCTCTTTTTCACCGCCCGCTTTCTGATAGGTCAGTCTGCCATCAATGCCAATTCTCTCACAGAGTCCTTTTGCAAGTACCTGCTCCGAATCCGAGTTGATCAGCTGATACTTCAGAGAAGAGCTTCCGCAGTTAATTACCAGTACATTCATTTTTCTATCCTCCGGTATTCTACTAAGAAGCAGGGCATCCCGCTCATCTGCGGAATCCCCCACTCACACTCAATCGAGCGGGGAAATTACTCCCCGCTCGCCACGCGGGGCACATGCAGCGCCCGCTGGAAAACTTCCATGTGCGCCCCTGCGCATTCATAACAGGAATCGAGTCGCTTACTATCCTTTGACTGACAAAGATCAGCAGCCGAGCAGCCAGTTATACAGCTCCTCGTACTTTCTCGCAGAACTGTTCCACGAGAAATCCATCGCCATGCCGCGGTCAATCATCTTATTCCATTCACGCTTTTTGTTGTGATAAAGGTTCATCGCGCGCTGTACCGTAAAATACATCTCATGCGCGTTATAATTCGCGAAGCTGAATCCGGTCCCAGTACTTTCGTATTCATTATATGGTTCCACCGTATCCTTCAGGCCGCCTGTCTCACGCACGATCGGAACCGTGCCATAGCGAAGACTGATAATCTGCGACAGGCCGCACGGCTCAAACAGCGACGGCATCAGGAATGCATCACAGGCCGCATAGACCTTGTGGGAAAGCTGCTCCGAATAGAAAATATTCGCGGACACCTTGCCCTGATACTTCCATGCGAAATGGCGGAACATATTTTCATATCTCTCTTCACCGGTGCCAAGCGCTACGATCTGAAGATTGTTCTGACACATCTCATCCATCATATGCTCGATCAGGTCAAATCCCTTCTGATCCGTCAGACGGGACACAATACCAATCATAAACGCAGAATCATTCTGCTCCAGGCCAAGCTCCCGCTGAAGCGCACGTTTATTTTTAATCTTTTCCTTACGGAAATTACGCGCATTAAAATGATAATCAATCAGCGGATCGGTCTCCGGATTCCAGACATCGTAATCAATTCCGTTTACAATTCCGCGAAGATCATTTGCACGCGCCCTCATCAAACCATCCAGGCGTTCACCGTAAAACGGCATCTTGATCTCTTCCGCATAAGTATCGCTTACCGTGGTGATGGCGTCCGCATAGACAATGCCGCCTTTCAGATAATTGGCGTCCCCGTATGCCTCAAGCTTATCCGGTGTAAAATAATCCGCTGATAATCCCGTGATATCACGTACGGTCTTGACATCCCAGACACCCTGGAACTTCAGGTTATGAATCGTGATCACAGATTTGATCCCTCGGTAAAAATCTCCATCCTGGAATCTGTCTTTGAGCATCACCGGAATCAGACCTGTCTGCCAGTCGTGACAGTGAATCACATCCGGTCGGAATCCGATCGACGGCAGTGCGGAAAGCGCTGCTTTTGAGAAAAACGCAAATTTCTCAATGTCCTGGTAAATATTTCCATATGGCTTTGCGCCGGAAAAATAGTATTCATTATCAATAAAATAAAAATGAACACCATCCAGCTCCATATGCAGAATACCCACATACTGAGATCTCCACGACAGATTCATATAGAAGTGTGTGACATACTCCAGCTGATTCTTCCACTCTTCTGCCATGCACTGATACTTCGGAAGGATCACGCGGCAGTCAAACTCTTCTTTATTAAAACATTTCGGAAGAGAGCCTGCAACATCTGCAAGTCCTCCTGTCTTAATAAAAGGAGTTGCCTCTGATGTGACAAATAAAATGTTTTTCATAGTTGACCCTCCAACAACATCATTTATTTTTTAATATATAAAGCATCAGCTGTTCTCTACAAGCTTCTTCAGATCATCAATGGAGATGTTCTTATCCTTTATCAGTTTCAGAACTTCTTTTGTCTTTGCTTCTTCCTCTGCTTTTTTCTGTGCCGATGCAAGTTCTTCCAGTTCTGCCTGAAGTGCTTCTTTTTCATCAGTCAGAGCTGCAATCTTATTTGCGTAACCTGTGATCTTCTCCTCAATCGTTTCGATCTTTGCAGTAATAATTTCTTTTTTGGTTCTTCTTTCGCGCGCCATTTATACGCCCTCCTTAATTTTATTTTAGCAAATAAAATTATAGGGCAAAACATGGAAATTGTAAAGAGCGAATAACCCGGTTTTTCATTTCGATGCAATTCCTTTTCATGCTACATTTATAAATAATTATGACCAATTCGTCTTTTTGAGGTGTAAAAAAGGTGCGCAATTTAATTTTTGCGCACCTCTGTATAATCGATTCCTGTTTCGAAAGACCTGTACGGACAGGTTTCAGCCTGCCGCGAAGGAAAGATTCAGTGCCTCAGAAATGGTATAGCTTAAATATTTTACCGTCTCATCGATATCCTTCGGTGTCACGAACATGGTATTCAGATAGGGCGAGATCAGTTCATGAATCATTTCCTGCTTCTCGGCATGGCTGAGGGTACCAAGTGTACCACCCAGCATCTGCATCTGCTCCGAGCGATCCATCTCGGCAATCAGCTCCTCCATCGTATCGTTTACAATCGTAGCCGCATCGACGACGGTCGGCACACCGATCGCGATGACAGGTACTCCGAGTGTCTCCTCATTAATCGCATCCCGGTGATTGCCGACGCCGGAACCCGGATTGATGCCGGTATCGGTCACCTGAATGGTCCGGTTCAGACGCTTCGTACTGCGCGCGGCCAGCGCGTCAATCGCGATCACAAGTCCGGGCTTTGTCTCTTCTACAACCCCGCGTATGATTTCCAGCGTCTCCATCCCTGTCTGCGCCATGACGCCGGGTACAATGGCGCTGATCTCACCGGATATCTCCATCTCTTTCGGCATCTGCCCATACTCCCTTATCATATGCCGCGTGATGCGAAGATTATTTACCACATCCGGTCCTAACGCATCCGGCGTTACCTCACGGTTCCCCAGTCCGACCACCAGCACGGAGTCTTTTCGTCCGTTCATCAGATGATCCAGGTGTTTCGCCAGTTCCTCCGATATTTCTCTGTGATAATCCTCATCAGGCGCCGACATATTGGGCGCTTCGATCGTGATATACGTCCCAACCGGCTTTCCCATTGCCTTCGCTCCGTTCTCTGTCTCGATTGTCACGGTCGTCGTATAGATTTCCCGTTCCTCATCCACATCCTCTCTCACCTTCACGCCGCGGATTCGTTCGTCCGTGTCATTTGGCTGCTCCGTGCATTCGCCAAACGCCGCACGGTCCGCCGCAGAGCGCAGATGAGGGGGCGTCGCCAGATCCTCATAGCTTTCCCGTGCCTCCAGTGCCAGATCGGTCCGTACCTGAAATTTTCCCAGCATAATCATTCTCTCCTTTGTAATTCGTAAACGACGTAAGCCGTTTTATTTTGTCATTCACTATAAGCTGAGATTAGTTTGCCGAAAATTCTTCATAATATGTAAAAAGAACGGCGTTTCCGCCGTTCCATTTATGCTTATTCTTCCGTTTTACAGATTCGTATAACCCATCAGATACTGATCCACTTCCTTTGCCGCCTCGCGGCCCTCGCGGATCGCCCATACGACCAGGGACTGGCCGCGGTGCATATCGCCCGCCGTGAAGACCTTCGGCACGCTGGATGCGTATTTGCCCGGAGCAGTCGCTACGTTCGTGCGTGGGTTCAGGTCGACCTTAAAGGCATCCGTGACATACTTCTGCGCACCGAGGAACCCGGCGGCGATCAGCACCAGATCCGCTTTTACCGTCTTTTCGCTGCCCTCGATCGGTACCATCATCATGCGCCCGGTCTTTTCGTCCTTCTTGCTTTCCAGGCTGACGAGCACGGCTTTGGCAAGCTCGCCTTTTTTGTTCATAATAAACTCTTTCACCGTCGTCGTGTAGATACGCGGATCATGGCCAAATACCGCAATCGCCTCCTGCTGGCCGTAATCGGTCTTGCAGACGCGCGGCCATACCGGCCATGGATTATTCGCAGCGCGGGTATCCGGAAGCTTCGGCATCATCTCCAGCTGTGTTACAGAGGCCGCACCCAGGCGAATCGAGGTGCCGACGCAGTCATTTCCGGTGTCGCCGCCGCCGATGACGATGACGTGCTTGCCCTTTGCCGAAATGTATTTTTTATCGGCAAAATTGGAATCGAGCAGGCTCTTCGTTGTCGCCTTCAAGAAATCAACCGCAAAGTAAATCCCCTTTGCCTCACGCCCAGGCGCACTGATATCACGCGGGTTGGACGCACCGCAGCAGAGAACGATTGCGTCGTATTCTTTCTTTAATTCCTCCGCACTGACATTTTCCCCAACGTTTGCATTCGTCACAAAGGTAATCCCTTCAGCTTCCATCAGAGCAATCCGGCGGTCGATGACAGACTTGTCCAGCTTCATGTTCGGGATGCCGTAGCGCAGCAGGCCGCCAATCCGGTCATTGCGCTCATAGACCGTCACCAGATGGCCTCGCTTATTCAGCTGCATCGCCGTCGCCAGTCCGGACGGGCCGCTGCCAATGACCGCTACCTTTTTTCCGGTTCGCACTTCTGGTGGGTTCGGCTTTACCAGGCCGGTCGCGAACGCGTTCTCTATAATCGCGCGCTCGTTCGCCTTTGATGCCACCGGTTCGGTATCGAGATTACAGGTACAGGCTGCCTCACAGAGCGCCGGGCACACCCGGGAGGTAAACTCCGGGAAGCAGTTGGTCTTGGTCAGGCGATCATACGCCTCCTCCCAGCTGCCATGATACACCAGATCGTTCCACTCCGGCACGAGATTGTTCAGCGGGCAGCCGGAAGCCATACCGCCAATCATCATACCCGCCTGGCAGAATGGCACTCCGCATGCCATGCACCGTGCTCCCTGCTGCCTCTGCTTTTCCAGCGGCAGCGGGGTATGAAATTCATTAAAATCCAGAATGCGCTCTTTAGGCGCGGTTTCTGTGTCATTTTCCCTCTTGTACTCTAAAAATCCAGTTGGTTTTCCCACGGTTCGCGCCCCCTTTACTCATCCTGTCCTTCTGTGATGGAATAGAAAGCCTCAATCTGCGCCTGTTCACTGCTCAGGCCTTTCTCCTCCATCTGCACAATCGCCATCTGCATCTGCTTGAACTCATGTGGGATGATCTTCTTGAATTTCGGCAGATAGGTGCCAAAATCATCCAGAATCTGTTTGCCCTTCTTGGAGTTCGTATATTTTACATGGTCATTGATAATCTCTTTGAGCTCCTGCACATCGTATTTGGACGTAATCAGCTCGATGGATACCATGTTTTTATTTACTTTTGTGTAAAGGTCATTGTTCTCATCCAGTACATAGGCAATACCGCCGCTCATACCTGCCGCGAAATTCTTGCCCACACTGCCAAGGATCACCGCCCGGCCGCCGGTCATGTACTCACAGCCATGGTCGCCTACACCCTCGACAACCGTGACCGCGCCCGAGTTGCGCACGCAGAAACGCTCGCCTGCAACGCCATTGATATAAGCGCTGCCGCTGGTCGCACCGTAAAGCGCCACATTTCCAATAATGATATTCTCATCCTCTTTGAACGGCACGCCCGCCGGCGGATAGACGATCAGCTTGCCGCCGGAAAGTCCTTTTCCAAAGTAATCGTTGCTGTCGCCAACCAGCTCCAGTGTCAGGCCCTTCGGGATAAACGCGCCGAAGCTCTGTCCGCCCGCGCCATGGCACTTAATGGTATAGGTATCTTCATCGAGACCCTCCGGATATCGGCGGGTAATCTCAGAGCCAAAAATCGTACCGAACGCACGATCCACATTGGAGACATCCAGCTCTACGCTCCGCTTCTGCCCCTGCTCCAGCGCACTGCCAAGCTTCGCCATCAGCACCGTCTCATCCTTGGTCTGATTCAGCTTAAAATCAAAGACCTGTTCCGGATCAAAGGTCACCTTCTGACCTCCGCCCGCGTAAGGGTTATTCAGAATATTACTCAGGTCAATGCGGTCTGCGCGCGGATTTGCGCAGTTGTCCATCTTCTTGAGCAGATCGCTTCTGCCGACCATCTCATCAATGGTACGGAAGCCCAGCTTCGCCATATATTCCCGCAGATCCTGCGCGATAAAACGCATAAAGTTTACAACATATTCCGGCTTGCCGCGGAAACGCTTACGCAGCTCCGGATTCTGGGTCGCCACACCGACCGGGCAGGTATCCAGATTGCAGACACGCATCATTACGCAGCCCATCGACACCAACGGTCCGGTCGCGAAGCCGAATTCCTCCGCACCCAGCAGAATTGCCATCGCCACATCGCGGCCGCTCATCAGCTTGCCGTCTGTTTCAATACGGACTTTATTTCTCAAACCATTCATCAGCAGTGTCTGGTGGGTCTCTGCCAGACCCAGCTCCCACGGAAGTCCCGCGTGATGGATGGAGCTGCGCGGCGCCGCACCGGTGCCTCCGTCATAGCCGGAGATCAGGATCACCTGCGCACCCGCCTTTGCCACACCGGCCGCAACCGTACCGACGCCAGCCTCTGATACCAGCTTCACGGAGATATCCGCCTGATTGTTGGCGTTTTTCAGGTCGTAGATCAGCTGCGCCAGATCTTCAATCGAATAAATGTCATGGTGAGGCGGCGGAGAAATCAGGCTGACGCCCGGCGTCGAATGCCTGGTCTTGGCAATCCACGGGTATACCTTTTTGCCTGGAAGATGTCCGCCCTCGCCCGGCTTCGCGCCCTGTGCCATCTTGATCTGGATTTCCTTTGCGCTGACCAGGTAGCGGCTCGTCACACCAAAACGGCCGGAAGCGACCTGCTTGATCGCTGAGCAGCGATTCTTTCCGTCCGATCCGATCACAAGACGGTCCAGACTCTCGCCGCCCTCACCGGTATTGGACTTGCCGTGGAGCATATTCATAGCGATCGCCAGCGTCTCATGCGCCTCCTGCGAAATCGAGCCGTAGGACATCGCGCCGGTCTTGAAGCGGGTCACAATCGAGTCAACGCTCTCGACCTCATCAATCGGCACGCCCTTCTCCGGGTAGATGAAATCCATCGTATTGCGGATGCAGCCGGATTCCTCCTGGTTAACCAGATCGGTAAATTCCTTGAACATCTGATAATTGCCGGTGCGGGTCGACTCCTGCAGTAAATGAATGGTACACGGGTTATAGCGGTGATGTTCCCCGCCGCTTCTCGATTTGTGCCAGCCCATGCTGTCCAGTGTCAGGTCTTCCTTCAGACCCAACGGGTCAAACGCCTTCGAATGACGGTAATCAATGTCATCCTCGATATCCTTCAGCGTAATGCCGCCGATGCGGCTCACGGTGTTGGTAAAATATTTGTCGATCACTTCCTCGCTGATGCCGATCGCCTCAAAAATCTGCGAGCCCTGATAGGACTGGATCGTGGAAATTCCCATCTTGGAAGCGATCTTTACAATCTCGTTGATAATCGCGTTCGTATAGTCTTCTACTGCCGCATAATAATCCTTTTCCAGCATATCAGTATTGATCAGCTGATGGATTGTGTCCAGAGCAAGGTACGGGTTGATCGCGCTTGCACCATAGCCGAGCAGTGTTGCGAAATGATGCACCTCTCTGGGTTCGCCGGTCTCCAGAATCACAGCAATCGAAGTCTTGCGCTTGGTGCTGACCAGATAACGGTTCACCGCTGAAGTCGCCAGCAGCGACGGAATCGGTACACGGAACTCATCCACACCCTTATCGCTCAGAACCAGAATATTGGCTCCATCGCGGAATGCCCGGTCTACTTCCAGATAGAGATGGTCGATTGCTTTCTCCAGACCGGTATTTTTATAATAGGTAATTGAAACAACTGCCACCTTAAAGCCGGGGACTTTCATATTTTTGATCTTCATCATGTCCGTGTTGGACAGAATCGGATTCTGAATCTGCAGCACCTGGCAGTTTTCCGGATGCTCCTCCAGCAGGTTACCCTCCACGCCGACATAGACCGTCTTGGACGTCACAACCTTCTCACGGATCGCGTCGATAGGCGGGTTTGTTACCTGCGCAAACAGCTGCTTAAAGTAGTTAAACAGCGGCTGATGCTTGCTCGAAAGCACCGCCAGCGGCGTATCAATGCCCATCGCGCTGATGCCCTCACCGCCCGTCTCGGCCATATTTTTGATCGAAGTGCGGTACTCCTCATAGCTGTAGCCAAATGCTTTCATCAGGCGCATCCGCATCTCGTCAGAATACGTCTCCACCTTTTTGTTCGGTATCTTCAGATCCTTTAATGCCACCAGATAACGGTCCAGCCATTCTCCATACGGCTGACGGTCCGCGTAGCGGCTCTTAAGCTCCTCATCATCGACAAGACGGCCCTCTACCATATCCACCAGCAGCATTTTACCCGGATGCAGGCGTTCCTTCTGGACGATCTTTTCCGGAGGAATATCCAGTACGCCAACCTCCGAAGACAGAATCACATAACCGTCCGACGTCACATAATAACGGGACGGACGCAGACCATTGCGGTCAAGCACAGCTCCCATGATGTCTCCGTCTGAAAACAGAATCGACGCCGGGCCGTCCCACGGCTCCATCATCGTCCCATAATAATGGTAGAAATCCTTCTTCTTCTGAGACATGACTGCATTGTTCGCCCACGGCTCCGGAATGGTGATCATAACCGCCAGCGGCAAATCCATACCGTTCATGGTCAGGAATTCCAGCGTATTGTCCAGCATTGTGGAGTCCGATCCCTTCGCATTGATCACCGGCAGCACTTTATGCATATCCTCTTCCATGTATCTGGAGGACATGGT
Organism: Lachnospiraceae bacterium; assembly: GCA_021202635.1. Taxonomy (GTDB): domain Bacteria; phylum Bacillota; class Clostridia; order Lachnospirales; family Lachnospiraceae; genus Choladousia. Next base: position 167,743 of record JAJQCQ010000079.1, read on the forward strand.
TTCCTCGCGCGCAAGCATCTTATCCGCATTGCCGCGGATCGTATTGATCTCGCCGTTATGTACCATCAGGCGATACGGGTGTGCGCGCTCCCAGCTCGGATTCGTGTTCGTACTGAAACGGGAATGCACAATCGCCAGTGCAGACTCATAATCCTCACTCTGCAAATCGGTGAAGAACGTTCGCAGCTGTCCTACCAGGAACATGCCCTTATAGATAATCGTCCGGCTCGAAAACGATACCACGTAGGTTGTCTCATTGGACTGTTCAAAAATCCGGCGTACAATATACAGCCTGCGGTCAAAATCAAGTCCCTTATTGACATCCTTCGGCCGCTCTACAAACCCCTGCTCGATGTAAGGCATCTTCTCCAGCGCCTTGTGTCCCAGCACCTCCGGTACGGTCGGAACCTTCCTCCAGCCGAGGAATTTTAGTCCTTCTTTTTTTACAATGCTCTCGAACATCTTTTTCGCCTGGTTGCGCCGCAGATCGTCCTGCGGAAAGAAAAACATGCCGATGCCATAGTCCCTCTCTCCGCCTAAAAAAATGCCAAGGTCAGAACACGCTTTGGAGAAGAATTTATGCGAAATCTGAAGCATAATCCCTACGCCATCACCTGTTTTTCCCTCGGCATCTTTGCCTGCTCTGTGTTCAAGATTTTCTACAATACTAAGCGCATCCGCCACTGTCTGATGGGTCTTAATCCCTTTGATATTCACGATCGCGCCGATCCCGCAGTTATCATGTTCAAACTCGGGCCGGTACAATCCGGGCTCCCTGCAGACAGATTCAGAATGTATCCTGGAATCCATCCGAAATCCCTCCTCAATTTTCCTCCTTGTACTCAGGTCTGTTACGAAAGAACGAATGCCACCCGCACCTGTTATCTTGTAACAGCTCCCTGGCAATGCCGCTGCCCTGCAGATCACCCGGCCGGTGAAATCCCGCCGCAAGTGAAGCATCACCCGGGCGCTCCGCATTTGCTTTTTGTATCATACACCTGTTTTCCGCATCTGTAAAGTATTATTTTTTCAAAAGTTTTCAGATAATTTGACTCTATTCTGGATTATCCTATTTTATCTGATTATTTGCTTGATATTTTCCTGTTTTGTTCTTATTTGGCACAATTTCCCTGTTCTGCTTATGTTTGGAACCGATACACATTATGAAAAAAAGATTGCCGTCAGATTTGCCCCCATGTGAAACAAAACCGGCGCAACCAGACATCCACTCTGCTCATAAAGAAGAGCAAGGAGCATCGCCATAGGAAATGCGTAAATCATCTGAATCGGGTTCCCGTGATAAAGCGCAAAAAGCAGCGCCGAGAAAAAAACAGCCTGGCGCTTACATAACCTCGTCCTCATTCTCTCATAGACCAGTCCCCGAAAAATCAATTCCTCTGCCACCGGAACCAGCAGCCCCGGCCCTAACACCTGCATCACCATCTGACTTCCAAGCAGAGCCTCCTGTGTCTGATTGGAAAAGACAGAAGAAATTCCCAGCCAGTACAGGAATCCACTCCAGGCCACATTTAATATGCCACCGCCCATAAAACATACGGCATACCATGCCGGACCATGCATCTTCCCAACCCGTACAGACGGATGCTTTGCGTTCCGGATCATCGTTTTCCTGTCCATGGTCTCTCTGACCATCCTCTGCGTTTCTCCGCCCGTCTTTTGCTGAAGACTTCCTTCTGTTCTCCAGATGGCATCCCGCCGATACATCCATATTGCAGCCGGAAGCATCAGAAAAGCAGACAGCGCGGTACAGGCCGCGCTGTCAAGAATGTCACCTGCCAAAATCGCCACTCCCTCTGAAAATACCAGATGAATCAGTACCGGGGAGAGGACATAAATAATCCAGGTCATAGCCTTCTCCAAAAATATGTATGTAACGATTCCGTGCCTTCGCATTACGAGACTTCTGTCTCATCGTTATCTTCTGATTCCGGAATTACCGGAAGTGTCACGGAATCAATGTGCCACTCCTCCTCATACCAGGACAAGGTAAATTCCGCTGTTGCCTCTCCCTGGTAAGAAACCGTCTGAAACTCCCAGGCATTTGTGCCGTCTGCCCAGATTTCTCCCGTCTCAACCCGCTCCGTATTCCTCACAATATAGCAATACGTAAAGGTCATGACCGTCGTAATCGCACCGTTTTCCGCATCACTGTAAGCAGGATCTTCAAACTCCGCTTCATAATCATATATCCCAACGCTCTCAAACTCTGGATGAGTAACCGTGTTCTCGCGATAGAACTCTTCTGACTGATTCTCTATAATCTCCAGAACATCCTCCATGCAGGCCTCAAACAATGTTGCAAGCGCTTCATTTACTTCTGAGCTCTCACTCTCTTCTGAATTTTCGCCATTTTCCGTGCTTTCCTGGCCTTCTGCGCTCTCTGCCCCGCCTTCCGCACTTTCCGCCTCTTCCGTCTCCAGACCTTCCACCACACTGGCCCTGTAAATCTGCTTCAATGCCTCAACGGCCAGCTCTTCGCAGGCAGACATCGCACTTTCTTTCAAGGTCATCTGTTCACTGTAGTCCACATCTCCATCCGCCGTCTCAAGAGTTACCTCGTAAGACTCCAGAATCGGATTTCGAATCACCACATCTGCCGTACCGGCCAGAAGACCTGGTATCTCATAGCAGTCTTTGGACGCACTCACATCCTCTTCTACCAGCCAGGAAGCTCCCATTTCCTCACCATCCAGGTATACAGTCGAGCCGGCAGGAACCGTCACCCGCAGGTTTGTCACCATACAATGGCTCGCAAGCACCTTCCACTGTGGCATCAGTCCAAAAATCTCTTCCGACTGTTTTTTTACAGTAAAGGTTTCTTCTGCCAGAACATTCCCTGCCGCATCCAGAAAATTAACCGAATAATCCACATAAGAATCTCCGTTCGTCCCCTGTCTGCTGGAGATTTCTTCTGCCTGATACGAATCACAAAGTACATACTTTTTTGACAGAACCGCCGCCTCATATTCCGCAAATGTCATCTGCGTATTCTCTGACTGATCCAGCTGTTCAAAGGCCTTCTCCGTATTATTCTCAACCAGAAGAGACAGGTATTCTTCCAGCGCAGATCCCGGAACACTTTGCGGATAATAATGAACCAGATAAGATGCTCCGCCAAAAGCCACCACCACCAGCATCAATATAATAAACTTAATCAGTAATCTTCGAAATACTTTCATGCCAATCCTCCATCCCATTCATCCGCATCTGCTTTGTCTCCTTCCATCGCAAATGCCTCCGGCGTGCAGTCATCTGTCCCCTGTCAGCCGCCAATCGACTCCTCATAAGCGAGGATTACATTCAGATTCGCTTTCTCATACTCATTCAGATAAGAAAACATATTGGCATCAAATTCTTCCGGTGTATAAAGTGCCGTATACCACGACTTCTGGCTAAAATATTCCTGTAAGTCCTCCGAATCAAACATTCTTCCATGCAGCGCGAAAATTTCATTTCTTATCAGGCGAAGCTCACTCAGACTATATCCGTATAACTCACTTTCACTGATATACCGGCTGCTGATTCCGGAAATAATTGTATCCGAATCACGGACCGTTGTACCAGAGGAAGTCGAACCGCCCGATGAACCGGCGAATGAAGAACCTGTCGTACCAGAACTGCCGGAAGCGGAGCCATTCGAACCGGAACTGCCCGCCCCGGAGCTGCCTGATCCGGAACTGCCTGATCCGGAGCCAGAATTTGCACTCGATCCCTGGTAGGTCCAGATTGTAATATTATCATCCGAATCTACCGCAATCCATCCATCATCCATACTTCCGGTGCTACTGCTGCTTGCTGAACTTCCACTGCTTGTGGTACTGCTGCTGACTGAACTTCCGCTGCTTGTGGTACTGCTGCTGACTGTGCTTCCGCTGCCCGTAGTACTGCTGCTTGCTGAACTTCCGCTGCTTGACGTATTTCCACGATTTGCATTGCTGCTATTTCCGGAAGAACTGATACTGCCGGTATTCTTTCCGCTGCTCACACCAGTTGTACTTCCACTGTTTACAGAATTCGAGCTGCTTCCCACGCTTGTGCTTGCAGGCTCATCTGTGTCGGTATCATTATCAGCTTCCGATTTTACTGTTGTGTATTCAGACTCCGTATCAGCTTTTATCTCAGATTCTTCGGTCTCCTGCCCCGAATCGTTGTCCGATTTCTGTTTGGTATCTGTCTCTGTTTCCTCTTCCGTTCCCGCTTCTGTTTCCGCTTCCTCTTCCGTTTCTTCTTCTGTCTCAGTTTCCGTTTCCGCTTCTGTTTCGAATTCAGTCTCCGTTTCCATTTCTTCCCTGTCATTCTCTTCTGTCTCAACGCCGTCCTCTATCGTACCGGACGCAGTAACAGTGAATGCATCTGTCTGATATGTTCTTATATCCTCTGTCTCATCTGGAACGGAAATCGTTCCCTCCGACACTTCTTCCGTGCTTTCTTCCTCCGAAGGATTCTCCATGAACATTTCCATTGACAAGACATCTGACAGGAACAAATCCACCGTAAGAAAAGAGGCTCCTGCGGCTAAAACGCATCCAACCACAAAACCACTGTTGCGCTTTATAATATTCCTCTTCTTCCTCATAATTCTTTATATCTCACCCCTTCATGGGGCATCATAACACACTTATGTGAAAAAGTCTATTTGAATCTTTTCCCGAAAATCGGACATACAGAAGCTGTAGTTACGGAAAATATAAGCATACCGATGATTAACACAATCCACCCAGTTCTTTTATCACTATTTTTTGCCAAAAAACCACCTTTTTCTGACGTTACCCGGTTTTCACTGGAATATTGTGTGTCGGAGGCAGCCCCGGCTGACAATTCACTCGCATCGCTGTTATCTGAGCCACCATTCTGAACAAGCTCTCTTCTTTCACTGTCATCTTCCAGCGGTTCCATTTCGTTCTCCTCATTCAAAAGCTTCTCGTTCTCCTCCGCTTTATCGCTGTCTTGCAATCCTGTTGTCTCATCAGCCAGTTCCATCGCACTTTTACGAACCTTCGTATAAGCAGGAATATTTTCTCCCTCCGTACTGATAAATACCGGAATCTCTTCACTCCAGAATTCATTCCCCGCCATATCACACAGCCACACCTGTAAAGTCTGTCACTCCTGACTGCTTTTCAGTGTTATTTTAACTGCCTCTCCAGATATCGGCTGGTTGTTGTTCTCCATCAGGAGTTCGCTGTTATGATAAATCCGCAGGCTGTTCAATCCCAGGTTATCATTCGGTACGACAAGTACGGACACAGCCTCACTCTCATAGATTCCGCCACTTTCAATCCCGCTCACCGTACATGTGGGTATGCTCCAGTCTATTACAAATGTAACTCTTTTCTGCTGCATTCCCGTATCACTTTGATTCTGCGCTGCGTCCTGTGATACAAGTAACAGCTCATACACGCCCTCCCGGGAAAAATATTCGGCCGAAACGGTATAGCAATACCTCTTCCATGTCGATTCATTCCCCTCCATTGACACCTGATAATCAACACCAGCTGTAAGTTCCCGCAAAATTCCATCATGGCGGCAATAAATAGCCGACTCTCCCACATAATCAATGTTCGTTTCATAGAACACCACGTCACAAGCCTCCGGCAAAAAATACTGATCCAGCAAAATCCTGGTTTCTCTCGATAAATCATAAGCAGAGCCAAATCGGTTTATAGAAAACTGTATGCTTTTTTCGCTAATGTTTCCCGCCAGATCCTCTGCTGTCACAGAAACCGTATATACATCATCATAGCTTTGCAATTTTGGAAAATCACAATATTCGATCCATGCACCGCTGCCACTGCTCCCACTTTCCTTTCTGGAAGGTGCATTCCCCTGATTTGCCCCGCTGATACTCACCTGCATAGAACCAGTCTTATACCAGGAATCCGTGCAGTTCACAGAAAGACATACGCTGCCCGAATTCGCAGTCTGATCCTCTACACCAGTAATCGTAATCATCGGCGCCGTCCTATCCACACAGATTATATTACTTCGGGAATACGCAACATTGCCTACCATATCCACAGTTTTCACATAAATTCGAAACAACCCCTCCTCGGAAACAGACACAGATGTAGAAGAACCGCAATCCGTCCATGCCAATGATTCTGCGCTTTCCGGTACACTTCCATTTAAGTCACACGGTAAAATTTTATAAGAAGTCCCCTTCAGTCCGCTTTTACCGTCCGGCTCTACAGATAAGGAAACCGTACAACTCCCGGAGGCGTATGTTATTTCACTCAGCTGACTGCCAGAAATTTGAAATCTTGCAGATGGTGCTTCTCCATCAACATAATAGTTCTCTTCCAAAATGGCAGATTCTTTTTCCTTCGTACCGTCTTCCTCAATTCTCTTTAGAGTAAAAGAAAAAACCCCATCCTCTGTCAGATTTTCCAGGCTGCTTCCGATATTGTAGTCACTGTCTGAAATCGGATTAACATAAACGGAAGTTCCCACTTTAATCCATAGCAATCCATTTGTATCACGATACCAGGAGTCCGCATCTCCCGTCACTTCATAATGAATCCCCCGTTCCAATTGTTCCGCTTTTTCGGCGGCAGACTCGCCTGGTCCACCCGCTTCTGATTCCTTTTGATCCATTAAATTTTCCGTTTCCTCTCTTTCCGTTTCATTTTCACTCTGTACCTGTACTTCCACGCGAGTCTCATCATTCCTCTGAGGCTCCGTTCCCATCCAGGATTCCATTTCTGACTCATTCTCTGGTTCAGTTCCTCTTCCACTCTCGGATTCTGTTTCTGGCTCACTCTCAGATTTTATTTCCGACTCGCTCTCAGATTCTGTTTCTGACTCACTATCTGATTCTGCTTCTGATTCACTTTCGGATTCTGC
>JAJQCQ010000079.1:174706-184983 GCA_021202635.1 Lachnospiraceae bacterium
GATTCTGCTTCTGATTCACTTTCGGATTCTGCCTCCAGACAATACTCCGATTCGCTTTCCGGCTCCAAATTCCATTTCAGTTCACTCTCCATCTCTGTCTCACACCCTACTTGTCCCTCAGATACACTCAACCGTTTTTCTGACTCTGCCGCATAATTACTTCCATACGGCAGAAACAGACAATTTTCAACACCTGCAAGCAAAATTCCCACCATGACGCTTAATGCCAGGCTTCGTCTCCTTCTCTTCGCAGCTTTCCTTTTCGTTTCTGTCTTTTTGCTTCGTTTCTCCGACATTTTCCTTCCCCCTCTGTCCCGGCCTTCCATAGCTGTACTTCTTTCTACCCCTGATAGGTACGCTCCAATGCTGACTCTGCAGCCTCGCTTTGCTCTTTTAATCTTTTACATTTCTCCTGATCATCCGCCATCATTCCCTCATCCAGAAAATTTTCAATCGTCATAAGTACCTTTTCCACCTCTTCCCGTTCAGCTCCATACTCACGCAATACACTGGATTTCAAAACAATCAGCGAGAGGATTTCTTCTGCAGTCTGTGCACGAATTTCTGCACTTTCTCCCTGTTCCTGATACAGATACCACAGCTCCTGCAGATCCCCCCAATAATCCCACTCTTTCGCCTCCCGCTCCTCCACCGCATTTGTATTTCCAAGCATTCCGTAATAAGAACCGATTTTCGAAAGAATCCTGGCACTCCCAATCCAGTCGGCACTGGTTTCTTCCTCCTGTGAATCAATTGCAAGACGAAACCACCAGGCAGCAGCACTTTTCCCCCCAGTCCCATTGTAATAATACCAATAGGCCAAACCCAGCCGATAAGTGAAAAGTCCATAGCCAGCTGCATCGGCAGAAAGGATTTCCAACGCACTATCTGCACCATCTGAAGGAATCGTATAAATCAGATCCTTGACTACGCTTTCTTCCTCCGCTTCAAATAACCCATCCGACATTACCTGTTCAAGAAGTTGCAGAAACCATTTCTGATCGCCCGGAAACAAGTTCAATGCCTGTCTATAACACTCTGTTGCCTGCGATAAACCCATTCCTCCTGCCATATTCAATAAACGGCAATATTCCTGTTCTTTTATCCCTTCTCCAGCATCTGCCGCCCCTGTATCATCCGTCTCCGCTTCATTTTCCCAATCTTTTTCAGTCTCAGAATTGTCTGTCGAAATCGTCCTGTCTTCTATTACAGTTTCTGCTTCATTCTCGAAAACGTTTTCCAAATCATCTCCTGAAGTGCTCTCTACACCTTTTTCTATCCATTCATCCGAATGATTCCCTGCGATATTTTCTGAGACATATTCTACGGACATTTCTGAATATGCCGACAAATTATGATAAAGCATGGCCGACACGGAAAGCAAAAGTGTCATTGCTCCAACTGTCTTTCCCATCTGCCGGAAAATTCGCTCTGTTCTCTGAGCACGGCAAATGGCAATATATAACTGACGGCTGTCCTGATATCTTTTTTCCGGATTATCATGCAGGCATTTGCATATGATGCGGTTAAATTCCCAATAGAAAAGATTTCTCCCAGTCTGAATAACAGAGGATTCTCTGCTGACAGGAGCACATTTATAACAGCAATAATACAGGACAGCGCCCGCACCATAAATATCTGTTTTCGCATCAACTACTCCATCCTTTTGCTGCTGTTCCGGGGCTGCATAGCCCCTGGTTCCGTACTTCCCTGCTTTTTCATCCAGCGGATGACCACGTATCGCAGCACCGAAATCAATCAAAACAAGTGTCTGATCCGGGCGTATCAGAATATTCGACGGCTTCACATCGAGATGGAATATGGGTTCTTTCCGACAATGAAGATACATTAATACCTGTGACAACTGAATGGCTACAGACCAGATCTGATCTCGTGCCATTCCCCAGGACACGGACTGATCCAGACGGTTTCCCGGAATATATTCCATTATCAGCCACATATATTCATCCTGCTCCAGGACATCAATCACTTTCGGCAGAGACGGATGATTAAGATGTTTCATCATATCCAGCTCATGCCTTCGACTTCTTCGTACGTTAGTTAACACTTTTGCAGCCCGCAGTTGTTCCGTACTTAAGTGACACACCAGATAAACCATTCCTTCCCCTCCTCTCCCAAGCTGCCGAATGATCCGATAGCCACTGTTTTCCGGCAAAATATATTCTTTTTGAACCAAATCACACCATCCTCTCTTCCCCTTCTCGATCAATAGCTATCGGAAATATTATTATTTGATATAAAACAAATATTTCCGCTTCATTTCAAAAAAACGAAACTTGCACACACTGGCACATATTTTATTTATATAATAAAGGTAAATATTGATTGTGTATAGATTTTTTTAAATGTTTAAAGATTATCCTGAATAGTTTTATTTGATTGTATGTGATATTATGCATCGTTTTCTGTCGTTTGTCAAGTAGTTTTATTATTCCTGCAATAAAAAACCCTGTACCACTTTTTAAGCAGTCTCAGGGTTCTCTCCAGATCAAAACGAAAAACTCCCTATTCTAAATCAAATATTCATAAACCAATCCAGATATCCGGACTATTTGTGAAACAGAAGCGCTATTATCCAGCAGATTCCCGCTAAGCACACACAATACATACGCCTGATCTCCTTCTTCTATGATCGCAATGTCATTTTCAACATAATCATCATAATCTCCGGCAAGCTCGCCTGTCTTATTTGCCACCAAAGCATCTGTATCAGTCAACGCCGCCGGGATTTTCGTAGTATTTGTCTGCTTCTTTAAATACGCATACATCTCGGCCGATGCCGTCTCTCCGACACACGTGCCACGGTAAATACTTTCCAGCAAGGTACAACAGTCATTTGCAGTCGTGTAATTGTCGCCAGAAGGATTTTCTTCCAGAAATAACCGCCCCATATGGGTACCAGTATAACTATTTTCCGCCAAAAACTGATTTACCACAGACATTCCAGCCTGCGCGTCACCATCTCCCAGCCTGGTCACTAAAATATTGGATGCTGTATTATCACTGACTGTGATCATGGCAGCAAGCAAATCTTCCAGTTCCCCATCATAAGATTCTTCTATTTCAATCCGTCGCTCTTCAGAGGAGGGGTAATAAACACGATCGAATATGGCAGCCATGATAAAGGTCTTCATGACACTGGCTGACTTCATCTGCACATCACCATTAATATTTCCCGCTGAGCCTTCCGTTAAAAAACTTACGCTGACCGCCCAGCTCTCTCCCTGCGAAACAGAAGGATAAATATAACGTTCCCCAAGCATTTCTATCAACGAATTCATAGATACCTCTGCCTCCAAAGAAACAGTCTCAGACTCAGATTCAGATTCAGGGATAGCATCTGTTGTCTCTGTTATTTGGCCTTTCTGAATAAAATAATCGTCAATTCCATCCGCAATCCCCTGCACCATCAATTCCTGTACAGAGGCATCCGCCATACGCAAATCATCCATTTCATTTGTCATAAACCCCATCTCCAAAATTATAACCGGAATCTGGCTCCAGTTTATTCCTGTCATGCTATCCGTGTACTGAATACCAAGAGACTGAAAACCTGCCGTATTGCAATAAGCCTTCAGAATACATTCCGCCAGCAGATAGGAATCCTCTGCCAGATACGCCACATATGGATTCGACGAGGAAGGAACCATTGCAAGAGCACCACTGACACTGGAGTCATCAGAACCATTGGCATGAATGCGCACATAGATATCACCACCCTGTTCATAGGCCATAGTCGCACGCTCCGCATTGCTGATCGCAGTATCATTATCCTCCCGCGTCAGAATCACTTCATACCCCCGCTCTTCCAGCTCTGTGCGCAACTGCAAAGATATCTCCAGATTCAACTCATATTCTGCCAAACCGCTATACCTTCCCTGCGTCCCAGTAGAAGACTTTGTCTTCATTTCTGAAGAACCAGGGCCAACAGGCTCCGTGTCTGTCATATCCACCCAGCTTCCCTGATGCCCTGGATCAATCGCAACGACCAGTTTTTCCGACATAGCTTCTGTCTCATCCTTTGTCTCAGTCTCGTCATTTCCTTCATATGTCTCAATCATCTGCTCTGTCCCTGCATTATTATGCAAAACACCGGATTCTGATTGTGAGGATCGTGAGACTTCCTGCCCATCGCCTCTTATTCGTCTGTAACCTGTTGTCAGAAGAACCAGAGCAAAGATCAGCACCAATACCACAGCTGCCATGAGAAAACCCGTTACCGAAGTATCATTTTTTTCTTATTTTTCGCCATCTACACTCCTCTCCCGATTTTTCAAGGGAAAAGATTTTTCTGAACGCAAGCTTTTCTCGGCAAAATCAAATTTTCAGAATGCCATATTCATATAATCATTAATTGAAGCTTCGCAGGAACGCATTGCCAGAATCGTCTTTTCCATCAATTCTTCTAATGTCCACCCTAACCGTTCAGCCCCGATACGGATCACATCGCGTGAACATCCCGCAGCAAACCGCTTGTCCTTAAATTTCTTTTTCAGGCTGGATACTTCCATATCCATCACGCTTTTCGATGGACGCATTTTTGCAGCCGCTCCGATCAGTCCGGTCAGCTCATCCGCCGCAAACAAGACCTTCTCCATCTCATGCTTTGGTTCTAAATCGCAGCAAATCCCGTAACCATGACTGCACACAGAATAGATCATATCCTCTCCTACTCCGGCCTCACGCAAAAGCTCTGGTGCCTTCTGGCAATGCTGTTCGGGATAAAGCTCAAAATCAATGTCGTGAAGCAAACCGACAATGCCCCAGTACTCCTCATCATCAGCATAACCCAATTCCCGCGCATACCAGCGCATTGTTCCTTCCACCGTCAACGCATGCTGAATGTGAAAGGGTTCTTTATTGTATCTTTGCAGAAGCATGAACGCCTCTTCCCTGGTCAAACTACTTTGCATAATCTACACCCCTATCTGTTTTTTATGATTTGCAGAGAACGTTATCTCTTCTTTTATAACCACTATTTCTCATACGTGAAGCTACGCTGATTTTAACATAGAAAGATTCCACCCGCAATACCGTATTTAACACTCGGAAAAAAGGCATTTCCTGGAGCCAATCCAAAAATCTCGCGGCAGCCTTCAACATACCTGACGCCAGAATGCCCGCTAAAAACCACAAATATCCCAAAATTACGATAGGCGCTTCCATAGCCTGAAGCCCCATAACGGTGAACAGAATAATTTCAATTCCTAAGCCAAGAAAGGCACACAATACAATTCCGGCCGTTGTCAGTTCCCGGTAAAAAACCTGATTTTCAAATCTCTGTCTCATATCTCAGCCTCCACAATAAGCTTGATAAAATAATGCGAAAAGAACGTTTGTTCGTTCCTTTTTCAGCACATTATATTACATATTCTTCAATTATGCAAGCTTTTTCGAACATATGTTTTTGTTCAGGATTGAAACGTCGTTACTGGTCACAGCCCGACCCTGATCGAGCAGGAGGCGGCTTGCCGTGTCCTGCTCGCCCGCGCCGGCCGCGTCTGGCGTTATCCAGAAATATTCCTTACACGGCCGTGCGCACAAAAAAAGAGGAGTATAAAGACTCCTCTCATTTTATAAGCGTGCGCAAGAGGATTCGAACCCCCGGCCTTTTGGTCCGTAGCCAAACGCTCTATCCAGCTGAGCTATGCGCACACGCCTCATCAGCATCAATGATTATATACTTGTTTCTTTTATTTGTCAACTGTTTTTTTTGCATTTTTTCAGAGCACATTTGTAAACAGAGTAGATACCTTTCAAAAAAGAGCCTTAATAACAGACTCAGGAATCGAATCTGTAATCCAGTTTTCGATTCCTGAGCCACAGTTAATCAAACGATGTATTTTCGTCTGAACTCTCTCTCTGGTTAATTGCGCACAATACAGCAGAGCTGCTGTAGCCTCTGCGAATCAGAAAGTCATACAGTTTCTTCTGTTCCTTCCGGTCCGTGCAGGATGGGTCATAATGCTTTTTTTCAAGCAAATTACGTATCTGCGACTCTTCATCCGGAAGCTCGCTTTCTGTGACAGCCTGCGCTACAACCTCTTTCGCCACACCTTTCGCGTAAAGCTCCTGCTCCATCTGGCGAAGACTCTTCGCTGAGGAATGATTTTCCAGATAACCGATCGCATAACGAAAATCATCCACATAATGATATCTCTTCACATACTGGATGGCATCTTCTATGATCTGTTCCGGATAATATGCCTGGCGAAGCTTTTCTCTCAGCTGAAACTCCGTACGGCTCATCCGTTCAAGCAGGTGTATAGTGCAAAGCCTGGCTCGCTTTTTGAGTACTTCGTCCGTGATTTTAGTAATAGTCTCTTTCTGAATCACTACTCCTTCACTCAAATCATAACCAGACAATTCCCTGACATAAAGTGGGAACTGAAAACCACTCTCCAGAAGCACAAGGCATCTGCCTCCGGATAGCTTCTTAATCTCATTCACCCGTTCCATAACAGATTATTCCATCTCATCTACAGTGTCATCCAGATCAGCAACTGTCTCCGCTGTCTCTGCCGCCTCTGTATCATTGTCTTCTGTCAGAGAAACATCAGCATCAATCAAACCATAATGCTGACGTACCTTCCGGTCAACCTCTTCCATCACATCCGGGTGTTCCTTCAGATAAATCTTCGCATTTTCACGCCCCTGGCCAATCTTGTTTCCCTGGTAAGCATACCACGCACCACTTTTATTAATAATATTATTGTTTGCTGCCAGATCAAGAATATCTCCCTCACGGGAAATCCCCTTTCCGAACATAATATCAAATTCCGCTTCCCTGAAAGGAGGAGCAATCTTATTCTTCACAACCTTTACCCGAACGTGGTTGCCTATCACTTCCCCATTCTGCTTCAAAGAGTCTGTTCTTCGTACATCCAGGCGAATGGAAGAATAGAATTTCAATGCCCGGCCGCCAGTCGTTGTTTCCGGATTGCCAAACATCACACCCACTTTCTCACGAAGCTGATTGATGAAAATCACAGTGCAGTTTGACTTACTGATCACACCGGTAAGTTTTCGAAGAGCCTGAGACATCAAACGCGCCTGAAGTCCAACATGTGCATCGCCCATGTCCCCTTCAATCTCTGCCCTCGGAACCAGAGCCGCCACAGAGTCTACAATGATAATATCAATCGCACCCGAGCGAACCATCGTCTCCGTAATCTCAAGTCCCTGCTCACCGTTATCTGGCTGAGATATGTAAAGGTTATCGATATCTACACCAATATTCTTCGCATAAACGGGATCAAGAGCGTGCTCAGCATCAATAAATCCGGCAATCCCGCCCCGCTTCTGAATCTCGGCCACCATGTGCAGCGCCACAGTCGTTTTACCACTGGATTCGGGACCGTAAATCTCAACGATACGACCTTTCGGTATCCCGCCAAGTCCCAGCGCGATATCCAGACTCAGAGAACCGGTTGGTGTGGTCTCGATATTCATATGTGTGCCTGTATCTCCGAGCTTCATCACAGCACCTTTGCCAAACTGTTTCTCAATCTGCGTAAGTGCTGCATCCAATGCTTTCAATTTGTCATCCTGTGCCATATTAGCCTCCCTATATCGAACATATGTTTGTTATTTTTTCTTATCCTATCTTACTTTTCATATTTTGTCAAGGTTTTTTTATCCGTTTGCCAACTCAGCAAGTTTTTTCTTAATTCATCAATTACAGCGTTTTTCTGTTTAATTATTGCATCTTTCTCCTCTATCTGCGCATCTTTCTCACTTATTTCTTCTTTTCTGATCTATTCTTTCCTGTAGAGCCTCTATATCCTGCTGCATTTCTTCGATCATATACTGCACCGTGTTTTTATCCATTTCTTCCAGTTCTTTTGAAAAATGTCCCATAATGTCCTCCAAGTCCTCGCATATATAGTACATATCCTTGTACAGGGACTTAAAGTACGGATACTTCGTAAACAAATCTACGATCATCTCCGGATCATCCTCGCAAAGGAAGGTCAGCCATACGTCCAATTCATTGTGAATGCCTGCTGCTATACCCCTATTGTGCAGAATTATACGGAAAATGTCAAGTGCAATATAGATAAATTCCTGTGGCATTTCAACTTCTAAACCTGCCTTTTCGGTTCCCATGTTCGAAATTGTTTCGCCAGATGTGGCTTTCCGCTAATCTCTGATATAATTTCAAGTCTTGTCCGGATCATCGGAAAATATTGTTTCAAATTTGTTTTTGCCATATACATATCTCCTTTTCAATGATATTCATAGTCAGATATTACAACATCATTCATATTTATGCAACTATATATTTGTTTTTGTTTATTAATATTTTCTTATGTCTCTTATGCTGTGTGAAAATAGAGATGCTGCGGGATTTAACGATTCCATTGTTAACTTTTCGGATATGAACATGCATACGTCTTTCACCCCTCCGCTTCGGCCGCTGCTAAACAAACATCAGCCGGTCGTGCGATCGAGCAAGAGACGGCTCGTCGGCTCCTGCTCGCCCGCGTCAGCCACATCTGGCGTTAGCCAGAATATTCCTTGCGCGGCCGTGCGCAATCGGATATAGGTGCTCTCACCCCTATCCGCTGCGCCAGGCGGGTGCGGTGCAAGCCGCAAATTTCCACACCCGCCTGTGTGCATAAAACAACCGGACTGCACTATGTCAGTCCGGTTGCTTTCCATTACTATTTCACTTTCTTTACAATACGTTTTTTACTGCCTAATTACTGTCTTTCTGCTGCCTTTTTATCTGGTTATCTGCCTGCCTTTTTCTTTCTGTCAGCAAGGCCCGCAATTATTACCAGAACCGCTGCCAGCATGACTGCCAGATATGGAAGAATCGGTGTGTTATCGCCAGTCTGAACCGAGGTCGTAGTAGTCTCAGACTGCGTTTCCGATTCGGTCTCAACGGTTTCATCTGACTCTTCTTCCACAATCTCAATCTCCTGGTTTGTGATCGTTACTGTTCTCTCGATGTTGTCTTCATCAAATGTCACCATCGTATTGTCTACCGTTACAGTATACAGGAAGTCGGCTGCATTCGCCACCGGATTGCCTTCCGCATCTACCTCTGTCACGTACAATATAACTTCTTCCCCATCCTCGATCGCCACCTGAATGGTCGTACTTGCTGAAGATCCACCGGCAAGATTCAGAGCCACAATGTTCTCAGGTACACTGTCAGAGAGCGTTGTGTAGGAAGCATCCGAGAAGATACCCGCATAAAACACCGCATCACTGTCCAGAGCAGTTCCGTCTACGCCAAGCAATTCCTTCGTAATCGTCAGCTTTCCTTCAACATAATATCCATCCGGAATTTTGTAAAATTCATTCACAAAGGATACGTTCTCTTCTCCATACACATCCTCAATGCTCACACTGCCTGTCACTCCGCCGTCAAAATCTGCTATAAAGACTGAGCCATCGTCCAGCGTCCCCATACCGCTCTCAAGAGCAGTTCCGTTCTCATCACATTCCGCAATATAATAGACTTTCCCTGCTGCCAGTTTGCTGAAGGTAACGGTTGCGGAAGATGTGTCCGCATAATTCAGTGCCAGTACTTCTGACACACGGCTCGTGCATGCTTCATCCTCATACAGAGCTACGTAGTAAGTTGCGTTTCCTGCTGTCAGCGTATAACCACCATAAATCAGTTCCTTTGTCACCGTAATGGAAGCCTCAGTCACTTCTGTTTCGTTTTCCGTTTCTGTTTCGGTTTCCGTTTCGGTTTCCGTCTCTGTTTCGGTTTCCGTCTCAGTCTCCGTTTCCGTCTCAGTTTCCGTTTCCGTCTCAGTTTCCGTTTCCGTCTCGGTCTCCCTCTCGGTCTCCGTTTCCGTCTCCGTTTCCGTCTCGGTCTCCGTTTCCGTCTCCGTTTCTATTTCAACTTCTACGTTATTCGTAAATTCTGCCGTAGCAATCTCAGCCGTCTCATCTGCAGTTACAATGACCTTTACATTGTTGTCTGACACAAGCGTCATGCCTGCCGGATTTCCCTCTGTATATTCATATACATAATACGTACCCGGAATCAGGTTGTCGATCTGCTCGGTCTTACTCTCACCATTTACAATGGTGATGTTCCGGCGCGCTACTTCATTACTGGATTCGTCTACTACATAGAACGTATAAGTTCCGTCAGCCACAGTCGGATCCGTATATTCCGCTGCCGAGTCGCCATTGACTGTCACATTTTTCGTGATCTTCAGACTGCCAACCTCTTCTACATCATTCGTAAATTCCGCAGTCGGAATCTCAGCCGTCTCATCCGCCGTCAC
>JAJQCQ010000092.1 GCA_021202635.1 Lachnospiraceae bacterium
GGACGGCTATGGCTAAGAAAAGACAGCAGGACAGAATTACCGCTTTATATTGCAGACTCAGCAGGGATGATGAGTTCAGCGGGGACAGCGCGAGCATCCAGACACAGAAAACAATGTTGACCCAGTACACGAAGGAACGGGGATTTGTCAACTGCGAATTTTTTGTAGACGTGTAAACACGAAAAGGATACAATTTTAACATCTGAATACCGGAGAAAGTGGCGGAAATCAAGGCTTTCAGCGGGGATTTGACTTGCTTGAAGGCTGTTTTAGCGTCCGCAGCAAATCCTTGACGGATAGAGGGGCAGAGGAGGGTTGCATCCTCATATGAGAAAAATAAAAAAGTATGCAACCCTCGGAATCACTTACTGAGAAAAATAAAACTGTATAGAAAAATAAAATGGTTTCATTCGTCTTTCCTGTTTGTGGAAATAAGAGCTAAAGCAGGTGTAATAATCTATTTCATAGTCATCGCTCGATATAACTTCATTAGTTCGGCCATACAGATGGATTCTGTCATGTCCTTCATGGAGAAGCATATGCTTCGTTCGTTATTACTCTATAGATGAGGCTTATTTGTCTTTCGGTTTCATGCTCCAGAAAACCACGTTCTCAATGATAATGATAGCTGTAACAACACCCATCGCAACCCAGAAGCCGGGGTTCAATCCGCAAATTTCCTGTGTTCCAAATAGCGCATTCCAAAGATTCATCCAATTCATAGCGCACCTCCTTATAACAATTCACCGTAGTGACGAATATAGGCTTTTTTCAGACTGGTCGCCAGCAGCATATAGAGCAGGATGCAGGGGATCAGATAGGCAAAGTAGCTGGCTGGCAAGGCTACGAAGCCAAGCATGGTTCCGATCGGTGTGAACGGCAGGACAGTCACGACCGCGATTCCCGTCATGGTCAGCAACGTCACAGGTGCAGAGGCGTGACTCTGAATAAAGGGCAGCTTGGGTGTGCGGATCATGTGAATAACCAGCGTCTGGCTCCACATGGACTCCACAAACCATTCTGCCTGGAACATAGCCATATATCGGAACTGCAAATCTGCAAGCTCTGCGCCGCTGAAATGGGCAGCAAGGTCGTTATACAAAACGCCGCCGGATACAAACATGGGGCAAAACACGAAGTACATGAAAATATAGGTCGTGAAGTCGAAGATAGAGCTGGTCGGCCCAATCCAGATCATGAAGCTCCCCACACTGGATGCGTCCCACTTCCTCGGAACAGCAATGAATTCTTCATCCACGTTGTCCCAGGGAATGGCTGTGCAGCTCAGGTCGTAAATTAGGTTCAGGAAAATCAGGTGTACGCTCATCATAGGCAGGAACGGCAGCAGCGCCGACGCTGCCAGCACAGAGAACATATTGCCGAAGTTGGAGGATGCCGTCATCTTGATATATTTAATCATGTTGGCGTAGGTCTTGCGCCCTTCAATAATTCCTTCCTCCAGCACCATCAGGTCTTTTTCCAGAAGAATAATATCTGCCGATTCCTTCGCTACATCCACCGCTGTATCGACAGAGATTCCGATGTCTGCGGCTTTCATGGCGGCTGCATCGTTAATGCCGTCCCCCATAAATCCAACTGTGTGACCGTTTTCCCGCAGAACGGATACGATACGGGCTTTCTGGTCAGGGGTCAGCTTGGCGAATACATCCGTTGTCTCTGCGGCCGTGGCAAGTTCCTCATCTGTCATGTGTTCCAGGTCAGAACCGAGAAGCATATTGCGCACCTTCAGCCCCACTTGGGCGCAGATGGTGCGGGTGACCTTGTCGTTATCCCCGGTCAGGATTTTCGTATGTACACCATGCGCTGCCAGAGCCTGAATCGCATCGGCAGTCGATTCCTTGGGTGGGTCGAGGAAAGCAAGGTATCCGATCAGGACCATATCTGTCTCATCCTTTGCGCTGAAAATACCAACGGATGATGGGTTGGTTTTGTGAGCGATACCCAGAACCCGGAATCCTTTCTCGTTCAGCTCATCTGCCGTTTGCAGGATTCTTTTACGCACATCCTCAGTCAAAGGCTTCACCTCGCCGTCCAGCTCCGCAAAGGAACAGACGGAGAGCATTTCTTCCACAGCGCCCTTGGTGATCATCTGTGTTTTCCCGGTCTTATCCTGTACCACCGTGGTCAGGCGGCGGCGTGAGAAGTCAAAGGGAATTTCATCTACCTTCACATAATGTTCGGACAGATCCGTCAGCTGCGGATTTTCCCGTTCTTCCTCCTCAGTTTTCTGAATGATTGCCAAATCCATCAGATTTTTATATCCGGTCTGGAAATAACTGTTCAAGTATGCGTGGCGTAGCACCCGGCTGTCCTCCTCACCGTTTACATTCAGATGATACTCAAGCACCACTCTGTCTTGGGTGAGCGTGCCCGTCTTGTCCGTGCAGAGGATGTCGATTGCGCCAAAATTCTGAATGGAGTTCAGATTTTTTACAATGGTCTGCTTTTTGCTCATGGAGACAGCGCCTTTTGCAAGGCAGGTCGTGACGATCATGGGCAGCATTTCCGGTGTCAGTCCCACAGCAATGGAAATGGCGAACAGGAATGCGGACAGCCAGTCTCCCTTTGTTAAGCCATTGATAACAAATACCAGCGGCACCATCACCATCATAAACCGAATCAACACCCAGGAGACGGCATTGACGCCTTTGGTAAAGCTGGTTTCAACCGCTTCCCCGGCCACTGCCGACGCCATAGAGCCGAACAGCGTATTGTCGCCGACGCACACGACCACAGCGGTGGCGCTTCCCGAAATAACGTTGCTGCCCATAAAGGCGATATTGGAATAGTCGGTTACAGTGTCCGCC
Source organism: Lachnospiraceae bacterium (assembly GCA_021202635.1). Lineage (GTDB taxonomy): Bacteria > Bacillota > Clostridia > Lachnospirales > Lachnospiraceae > Choladousia. Next base: position 2,829 of record JAJQCQ010000092.1, read on the forward strand.
GGTTCCGCCACCAGCGGCGTCTTTTCAATCGGCTCGCTCTCGCCGGTCAGACTGGCCTGGCTGACAAATAAATCCTTTGCATCCAGAATTCGCACATCGGCAGGAATCATATCTCCGGCGGACAGATGGACAATATCCCCTACGACCACCTCATCCAGCGGAAGCTCCGTCTTGGGCGTATCCTTGCGGGTGACGGTGCAGGTGGTGGTGATCATCGCCAGCAGCTTTTCCGCTGCATTGCCACTCCTGGATTCCTGTACAAAGCGAAGCGTACCGGAAATCAGTACCATCGTCAGAATAATGACGACGGTCAGGCAGTCAAAATCCTCCGGCTCACAGCCGAACAGGGAATAGTAGGGTAAAATCATGTCCGTGATCGTGGAAACGACGGCCAGGCAAAAGAGGATCGCCGTGAAAGGGTTGACAAATGCTCCGGCCAGGCGCTGCACCAGCGATTTCTTCTTTTCCTTTGTCACATGATTAGAGCCGTTTCTGCTGCGGCTGGTCACAACTGCCTCCTCATCCAGTCCGGTCAGTGCAGTATGCAGCTGTGCCAGAACGGAGAGAGTCGGATTTGTTGCCGCAAACGTGATGCGGCTGTTTTGTTCATCCCGGATCACGGCCTTTTCCACCATCTGATGCAGAGCCTCACGAGTTATTTTCTTGTTCATTGGCTTCCCCTCCTTTTTCGGTCATAACACTTCCCATCCGGCGCTCACGACCTCCGGCAGTGACAAGATTTGTCCAACGATTGTCTCCAGCACACGGTTTTTGGGCTTTCCAACGGAATCATATTCCGCAACGATCTCCACTTTTTCACCCACCACATCTCCGCTTTCCAAATTGGTCAGATAGAGCGTTTTGCAGGAGTTGCTGTTGATGAGCAGCATACGAAGCTCATGCTCCACCAGGTCCTGACAGGTGACAGAGATGCGGTATCGCTTTTCCGATTCTTCCTCTCTGATGACGGGATTGATTTTTCTGGCCAGCGGGCGAAGAATCAGGTTCGAGAGGATCAGGATGCCTGCGGCTGTGACTGCCAGCATGTACATTCCGGAGCTTGCAAGAACGCCCACCGCCGCCGTACACCAGAGCGTCGCCGCTGTGTTCATTCCCCGCACAGAGGCACTTTCCTTGAAGATTACGCCGCTGCACAGGAAACCGACGCCCTGAATGATTGCTGCTTCCACCCGAAAGGTCTGCTCGGATTCAAACAGGAGCGGAAACAGGGTGAAGAATCCGGCTCCCATGCAGATCAGCACGTTGATGCGGATGCCCGCCGTGTGGCCGGTCAGCTGCCGCTCCAGTCCGATGGCAAAACCAAGGGCTAGTGACAACAAAATGCGAAGTACGAAATCTGTATAGAGCATAGCGCACCTCCTTTCTTGTCCTGTTGTGATTCTACAAAAAAAGCAGGGAAGATCACATGGTCAAAACCTTGCGATTTCCTTGCTTTTTGACAAGAATTATAATTGTTCGGCAGCGGCACTTAAATCCTGTCGCTGAATTTATAGCCGATTCCCCAGATGGTCAGGATGTACTCCGGTGCGTCGGGATGAGGTTCGATCTTCTTCCGTAGCTTCCGGATAAACGCCATGATATTGCTGTCATCCATCAGATACTCGCCGTCCCAGACCGCCTGATAAATCTGTTCCTTGGTGAAAACCTCACCCCGGTTTTTTGCCAGAAACAACAGAATATCAAATTCTTTCGGCGTCAATGAGATCTCATTCTGCCCCATTTTCACGCGCCGTGCAGCGGGAGAGATATGCAGCTCGCCGCAGACGATTTCAGAAGCATTTGATACGCTGCCTGCATCGCCCAGCTCCAGCATCAATGTCTGATTGTTTCCTTGCACCAAGTCAGAGAGCGCTTCCGATAGCTCCCGTGCGCCTGCGGCATCCCCCGGCGCCGTTTTCAGTTTTTCACGCAGCCAGGAAACTGTAACGGAATCCAGGTTGACGAAACCAACTCTTTTCTTCATGGGACACCTCCTCACAGCAGCTCTTGGTGCTTCTTAAAATAGAAGTACTTTGCGCCGCTGATGGCGAGCAGATAGCAGATCACAACCAGCAGCAGAAAACCATAATAGTCTACCGGGAGGGCCGTCAGTCCCAGATAACCGCCCACCGGCGTGACAGTAAATATCGTAAACAGGACGACCCCCAGGATCGTGACCAGAAAGACTGCATGAGAGGGCTTGCTCTGGAGAAACGGGATTTTGCTGGTACGCAGCAGATGCAGGATCAGCACCTGCGTCCACATGGATTCCAGAAACCACCCGGTCTGAAACAGGGAAATGAAAGCCGCCTGTCCAGAAGGATCAAGTCCGGCAAAGCTGCCCCCGCAAAGAGAGGGACAGAGGACGAAAAACAGGAATGCGAAGGTCAGGACATCAAAGACGGAGCTGATCGGGCCGAACCGGCACATAAACCGGCCCAGATGTTTTCCCGTCCAATGAATCGGAGCCTTCAACTGTTCCGCATCCACATTGTCCCATGGCAAGATCAGGCACAACGTATCATATAGAAGATTTAAGAGCAGCAGCTGGAGCGAGGTCATGGGAAAGAAAGGCAGCAGGACGCTGGCAACGACGACAGCGCAGATATTCCCGAAGTTGGAGGAGGCCGTGATTTTGATATATTTTGCCATGTTCGCAAATGCCCGTCGCCCCTCCAGAATGCCCTGCTCCAGCACATTCAAATCCTTCCTGAGCAGAATGACATCGGCGCTCTCCTTGACAGCCTCCGCCGCTGTATCCACGGAAATGCCCACGTTGGCGGCCAGCTCTGCGGGCAGGTCATTCATTCCATCTCCCAGGAACCCAACACTGTGGCCGTTCTGCTGTAAAAGCTCTACGATCTGCGCCTTCTGTCTGGGAGACAGTTCCGCAAATACGGTGGTCTGCTCGATGAGCAGGGGAAGCTCATTTTCAGAGATCAGCTCCAACTCCGCACCGATCAGGACATGGTCTGTCTCAACACCAAGACGTGAACAGATGGAGACAGCCGTTTTCTGGTCGTCCCCGGTCAAAACACGAACATCCACCTTCAGTTTCTTCAGGCGTTTCATGGCCTCCGCAGCGCTTTTTTTCGGCGCATCGAAAAAGCCGAGATACCCCAGAAGGATGAAGTCTGATTCCTCCCCGCTCAGAACAGAAGCGTTCGTTCTCCGGTATGCAACGGCAAGGACTTTCATGCCGTCCTCGGTCATCTCGTCCACGATGGCGTGGGCGTCCTTAACGGAATTTCCCTGAATCGGAATTTGCTCTCCCTTAAACTGGACGTAACGACACCGTGACGCGACCTGCTCCACATTGCCTTTGATGATATGCAGATTTTCCGTTTCTCCTTTCAGCAGGATTCCAACGAATTTGCGTGTGTAATCAAAGGGCTGCTCATCCAGAAGGACGCTGCTTTTGGACAGCGTTTCAAAATGTGCTTCCATGCCGGGCATCTCCCGACATTCCAAAATCGCCGTGTCCAGGTAATTCTTCACACCGCTGTGGTAGAAGCTGTTCAGAAAGGCATAATCCAGAACCGTGTCGCTCTCATTTCCCAGAATATCCATGAAATATTCCAGCGTAACGGTATCTTCGGTCAGGCTTCCCGTCTTATCCACACAGAGCAGATCCATACTGCCCAGGGACTGCATGGCGTTGATGTTTTTTACTACCGTTTGCTTTTGCCCCATGGAAAAGCTGCCCTTGGCCAGACAGGCGTTGACTACCATCGGCAGCATCTCCGGCGTCAGCCCCACCGCAACAGACAGGGCAAACAGAAACGCTTCCAGCCAGTTCCCCTTGGTCAGCCCGCTGGCGAGAAAAACGACCGGAACCAGAATCACCATGAACTTGATCAGCACCCATGCGATGGACGCCGACCCACGGTCAAATTCTTCTTTTCGGTTCGAGGACGTTGCAGAAAAATTCCCGTAAACGGTATCGGCTCCGACGGCCAGAGCGATGCCGACTCCCTTGCCTCCGGTTACGGTCGTCCCCTGAAAAACGGTGTTGCTGCACTCGCTGATTTTGGTTGGGGTTTCTGCCAGCGGCAGGGTGTTCTTTTCCAGAATCCTGCTTTCTCCGGTGATGACAGACTGGGAAGCAAAAAAGTCTGTTGCGTCCGTGAGGCGAATATCTGCCGGGACACGGTCTCCGGCTTCCATACGAACCAGATCGCCTACGACCAGTTCATCCGAACACACCTCCTGCCAGATGCCGTCCCGACAGACAGAGACAGTAGTCTGCACCATCTGGGTCAGGCGGTCGGCAACGCGCTTTGCCCGAAGCTCCTGAATCAACCGTATGATACCGCTCAAAACCAGCATCAGGCTGATGATAAGGACCGAAGAAAGTCCTTGCCCGTATTGCTCCGGCATCAGAATATCTGTGAATAGCAGGATAACCGCCAACAGGAAAAGGATCACTGTGAAGGGGTTGATAAATGCTCTGCGGATGCAGTGCGGTATGGTGTTTTCCTTTTTGTCACTTATTGTCTGCTCATTTCCGCCATATTTTTTGCGATGCTGGCGCACCTGCTCCTGGGTCAAGCCCTTTTCACTGGAATGGGTTTTCTGGGTGACGGTCGAACAGGAAGCGCAAGCATATTCCCGTATTCGGGGATGGATCATTTCTTTCATGTGCCAAGTCTCCTCACCGCTCAAACTTTGTCGCTTTCATTATAACATAGAAAGCGAAGTTCAAATCTTGCTTTTTTCTTGTTCTTGAGCGTGATAGGAACAGATCGCAAAAAAATGCCGCCGTATAGGGAGTTCCCTGTACAGCGGCATTCATTTAATCCTTCAATCCGTGTGTTCCCGCCATATCCCTGGCATATTGCTCCAGTTCTCCAGAGAGTATCAGTCTGGCATGGGTCAACGGTTCATTGTAGATCAGCCAGTCAATCTTTGTCTGCATGGAAACAGTAGGGAAAATCTCATCGTCCTCCACAGGGATATAGATACTAATTTCAGTTCCATCGTCAAACCACAGCTTCACGCTGGCAGTGTCGATGTTATATTCACATTTAATCAGTTATTTCCCAATATCCATACCGCTTGCTGCCTTGCCGACGTATCTGTCCCCGCATAGTGAGTTCTTTCATAGCTCGTTGTATTGTTCGAAGAGGAATACCGGAGTTTTGTGATATTTCCTTTTGTGTGACTTTGGAATCGTTTGCAATAATTTCCAGTATTTTTCTATACACAATTTGCGTTTCTTCATCTAAACCGCCACTTAAACCGCCATCTAAACCGCCATTTTGGCGGTTTGGTGTTTTAAACTCGGAAATTTTTGCGCTTTCAAGCGCTGTAAATTTTACGGTCAGATCATTGCCGAGCACAGTGTATTCCGGATTTGGTGTGCCAAGCTCCTGGCAGGCTTCACATATTTTCTGTATACCGCGTCCCCAGGCCTCGATATATCCGGCGCGGTAAAATGCGTTGGCGATGGATGGATTGAATGGCATGGATTTATGTGGTTTCATCAGTGTTTCCGTCGTCCAGTCTTTTGGAAGTATACAGTTATTGCTGATATACATGGCATCATCTTCGATTCGGATTTGAATCGGGACACTGTCGGCGTAATTATTATGCCCCAGGGCATTATAGACGGCTTCGCGCACCCCTTCCCGGGGGAATGGGTAAGTTTCTACACGGACGTCGTGCTCGTAGGTAATCGCGGCTTTGAGATATTTTGTATAAATTAAGTCGATCACCCGGTCTGCAATATCGAAGAGTGAGCCCTCGATGGTGTCCTGATACTGGAGGTCAGAGCCTTCGCCGAATTTCCCGATTTTCACATAGCAACCGGTTATAATCCTTCCCGGCTTGTTATAAAACAGCATCACGGCTGCGCGCTTCAGTTTTCCATTCGTCAGGAGGTCAAGATGATCCAATAGTTCTTCGTTTGGAATGTCCAGATCCTCTTTGGTCATCCGTTTCTTTTTCACGGCTTCCCTGCGAAAAATATCGAGGCTGTGCTGGTCAAGGTCAGCTACGCTGATGTTATCGACAGGGACCGCATCCCAGAGTAAGCCCGTCTTTTCCCCGATAAATTGAGTAAGCGCCGCGCCCCGAAGCTGCTGCTTTGTGCTGCCGCTGCGGTAATGATATTCTCCCTTATAATTGACAGGGTAGGAGCTTGGGTTTACGACAATTTCAATATAATCCAGACCGTTGGCTGATAGCAGATTTACATCCGCGATGATCCCCAATGTATTTTGTATCTTATTCGGGATATCCTCCAGCAGTTTTTTGCTTTCCTCTACACCGATTACGGTTCCGTCATCCCTTGTGCCAATATAAATCCTGCCGCCCTGCGCATTGGCAAAACCACAGATCCATTTTAAATATTCATCCCGCCAGGATTCTTTCCATTCTATATTTTGACTTTCTGCCATTATGGTCCACCTTCCTTCTGGTTATAGATAATTGTATTATATGTCCGTACTCGCGAAGCAAGTATGGACATAGGCCGCGCCAATCGCGCGACTTTTCATTGTATCAGTCTCTTGTTAATTATTTGGTATTTTCAAGAAAAAGTAACAGAGTTTATGCTGCTATCAGGTCAGTAATTCCTCTGCCCGTTTTCTTTGCTCCTTTACTACAGTTTCCGGCGATATCACCCGCATCTGCCTTCCGAACTGGAACAGCCAGCCCCAGAAGGTGGGGGAGAGCTGCACGTCTACCGTAGCGACCACCCGGTTTTCTCCGGACGGCATCATTGTAACCTTTTCGCCGAATCGGTCATAGACGGCTCCAATCAGTTTGCTGTCAAATTCCAGCACAATGGTCTGCTTCGGCCCGCCGTACATCTTAAATGCCTGTTCCGTATATTCCGCGACCTCTGACCGGAGGCTTAACGCCTTCTCGGAGATGTCTTCGTCGATCACCTCTACGCGTTCCATTCGGTCGACGCGGTAATTGGCGGTGTTATCGTGGCGTGAACTGTATGTCACGAGGTAATAATTATCTTCATTATACACCAGCGCCACCGGCTCCACCACGTAGTGATGGCCGTCCCGTCGGTAGGCCTTTCCCCGGTTGATGTCTATATCATAATAAAGGAAGATGACTTTCTTCTTCCTCTGCAGGGCATCCTCCAGCGCACCTACATTATAATAGATGCTTCTGTTATTGTGCTTGCGCGTGTTGAAGCAGACAAGGTTGCCCTTCAAAATTTCCGCGCTGTGGGTGCCGCCGAGGTTTGCCAGCTTGTCGATCAGCTCATTGGACTTTGATTCTGTGATAAAGCTGGCCGCCTGTACGGCATCGATTAAAATTTTCAGCTCTGGGGTAGAGAAACTCCGATCCTCCACATAGTAGCCCTTCTTTTTGCCGACCCACGTTTCCAGAACTTCGAATCCCAGTTCATTTAGGATGGCTACATCCCGGCTTACAACGCGGCGGTCACAGGGAATATCGTACTTCATCATGTAGTCACAGATTTGTATGGTTGTTAATGGGTGTTGTTCATCGGATTCCTGCCGAAGCAGTTCCACGAGTTTTACCAGTTTTATTTTCTGCCAGTTTTTTAAAGCCATCATATGCCTCCGGTGACGGTGTCCCGCTATGTTTGGATACAAAAATCAGTTTTTATTATAATGGAAAGCGGGTGGAAATTCAATGCATTGTTGTCATAAATTTGTGACTTCTGTGAATGTCGCGAAAAAATCGCGAAAAAAACTGTGATTTTTCTCTTGACGAACATATGTTCTGGCACTATAATGCTCATACACGGGACATCAATCCCAAATTTGTAAAGGAGGACCATTATGTCGGTAAAAAATACGGAATTCTTCAAGCTGATTGAGGATTTCATTCCCGCGAAGCAACGAGCCAAGTAGACGCGCTTGCGCGGATATTTGGCGACTGCCGCGAGGGTCAGATACCCTTCTGGGTATCTGACTGATGACTACCGGGAAGCGAACGGTGCTACTCCCACTATCCGTGAGATCGAAGCAGGTCTCGGCATCCCCAAATCTACGGTAGGACGCTACCTCGTATACATGCGTGACCAGGGAATGTTAGATTATTCTGGTCCTCGTAATATCATGACGAGGGAAGCGAAAAAGACACAGAAGGAAACGATTAAGGTACCTGTGCTTGGCGCGGTGTCCTGCGGTATCCCAAAATATGCGGAGGAGAACATCGAGGAGTACGTGAGGCTCCCCGTGGCGCTCTTCGGACGTGGACAGTTCTTTATTCTCCGTGCAAGCGGCGATTCCATGATCGGCGTGGGCATAAACGATGGTGACCTTGTACTTATCCGCTAGCAGCGGGGATGAAAATCCGGTGACTTAAGACCTGTTCCAGGTCAGCAGCGATGAGCAAATAAGGCCATCGACAGGACAGTCTTTATCTTGAATTAACGAGATAAAGCTGTTTTTGTCGATGGCTTTTTTATTTGCTCCAAAAGATTTCAGACGGGCTCTGACTGTCTGCCGCATCGCTCTTTTCTGCAAAAAGTTATGACAAACTTTCATGGTTGATTACAAGAGTTTTCATTTCAAAGAGTACCGCATCATGCTTCCAGACGGCGAATCGGAAAAGGTGAGCCGTGTCGAGTGTTTCAGGAACGGAGATATGCCCACAGAGGACAACCCGTTCAAGCAAAGATGGTTTTTCTCCCCAGACCAGGGGCTGGCGATACGGCTGCCAAGGAACGAACTGGGTGAGAAATGGTATCGCTATAACGACACAGAACTTCGCGCTGTCTGCAGAAGGCTGGAAAAAGAAAATGCCTGCCTGGCGCAAAAGACGAAAGTGAAATGCCCGATTCGGTGCGAGGACTGCAAATTTTACGATGCGTGTGAATCCAAAGAACGGGCGAATAAGGGATTTGGATTTGCTGACCATCGGAATCGTGAACGATATGTATTGTGAAAGCAGCAATGATTCCTGTAAGTATGCAAGTCTGGCAAGTCAACACGACTTCGACTTATTTTAATCTTTTGCTATTGCATCCCATGTGATGCCAGGAGCGAGGCCATCTCATCCCCGGATTCCTGCATTCCACGGGCTACCCACTCCTCAATCCAGCCGTATGTGCCATGGGCAATGAATGCGGTTATATATGCCCAGGTGTTGTCATGTTCAGGTTTGGGACCAGATTGTTCCAGAAGTACTGAGAGGAACAAGTGAAACTGATTTCTTTTCTTTAGAAGCAAATAAAAATCTTTGTTGTCACTCAGATGTTGGAACAAACTGCCGTAAAGATTTGCATTAGAATCATGCCCTTGTATTTTATATGCAGCATCCCAGTCTGTAATTAACTTACGGATATATTTAATCA
>JAJQCQ010000066.1 GCA_021202635.1 Lachnospiraceae bacterium
GTGGGGGTGAAGCTATCATCTCCTTAGCGTATGATCTTATCTTAATGACATTGGGGTGTGACCTGTAATGAGGAATGAATGTTACTGTTCACACCCCTATCTGTTTTCCAGCCTCTCCCGTATATATTCCGCCAGCTCATTCATACAGATTTCCCTGTCACCGTTGTTTGAAAATCGTTTCGTAATCCCGGCGTGCATGATATTTTCTTCGGAAAAATCCTCCTGATCGGCCAGGAATCTGCGGCACATTTCGGAATAATCCGGCACAGCCTGCTTTTTTTCCCGCTTCATGGCACGCTCCAGTCGTTGTTCATCCTCTACCTCAATATACAGCGGCACCACCCTGTCGGCGCCGTAATAATCCCGGATCTTTTCGTATGATACCAGTGTCCCCAGCGCGAGATAATGAAACTGTTCCAGATCAATCAAATCGCTGTCTGCCGTAAAATAATGCCAGGGTCCCTGCACCGTATCGTAGGTTCTGAGCTCAATCACTTTCCCATCCGCCTGCATCTGCTGCAAAACATCCACAGTCACAAAATGATATTCCACTCCATCGGTCTCCTTCGCGCGGATCGGGCGCGTCGTATACAGGACGATCGGGCGAAGCTGCAGCTCTGTCCTGGAAAGGAGTTCCGCATAGATCGTATCCTTTCCGCTCGCACTTTTTCCCATAATATAAAATATCTTTCCCATTTTCTCTAACTCTCCATTACTACACACTGAATGGTTCTTCCGCCGTAGTCTGCCAGTCCCTGTACATTTAATCCGCTCTCCCGATCACGGATGATCCGAGCGGGCAATTCCTTCGGGATGCGCTCTCCAGGCACTAAAATCGGAATTCCGGGCGGATAAAGATAGACAAATTCCGCCGCCAGCCGTCCCGGACTATCCTCCAGCAAAACCGTCTCATGAGGGAGCCCATCCGCTTCTGTCATCGTGAGAATTGCCTCCGTGTGTACCATGGACAGCGGGTAAGAGCTGCACAACACAGCATCACCGATTTCTCCCTCCAGCCATGTGTCCGTCTCCAGAAGCGCACGTTCCAGACGGTCAAATCCTTCCTGTATATCCGCGACCGTCATAATCGTCGTAATATATCGTTCTGCGGCCATTTCTGTCTCCAAATGATATGCTTCCCGCAGTATCTTTGCAAGCTCCGGTCCGCTCAGCCCCCCGCACGCTTCGGTCGAAATCAATAGTTTCGACCGGTCAAACGCAAACGCATGCAGCCCGGATTCCTCCCCCGTCACAAGATGCAGGCGCTTCATCTTCCCAAGATGTTCCCACAGCGCATGCAGCCGCCCTGCAAAACCGTCAAACAGTTCCTTTTTCTGTGTCTCCATCAGACGAATACACTCATCCATCCCGGCCATCAGGACATAACTGGGACTGCTGCTCTGAAAAATACCAAGATACTTCCGCAGCCGCTCCCGGTTCACGCGTGCCCCTTTTACATGGAGAAGAGCGGTCTGCGTCAGGGACGGCATCGTCTTATGCAAACTGTTGATCACGATATCCGCCCCACAGGAAAGCGCCGTTTCCGGGAAATACGGATGCATCGCGAAATGCGCACCGTGTGCCTCATCTACAATCAGGATCGCGCCCGCCCGGTGTACCACATCCGCAATCGCGCGGATATCCGATCCCACACCGTCATAGGTCGGGGATGTAATCAGAACTGCCTCGGTCCCCGCTTCAAGTGCAGCTGTCACCTGCTCCGGGCGAATGCTCCCGCATATGCCGCGCCGCGTATCCATATCCGGATAAAGCCAGCTCACACGAAGCCCGTTTAAAAGCGCCGCATGATAAGCGGCCTTATGACTGTTCCGCGCCATCAGAATCCGGCCGCCGCGCCGGACGGAAGCAGAAACTGCGGCCAGAATGCCGCAGGTGCTTCCGTTTACCAGATAATACGTCTCATCAGCACCATACAGTCTTGCCGCCCGCTTCTGCGCTTCCAGAAGGATTCCTTCCGCGTGATGCAGATTATCGAAGCCCTCAATTTCCGTAATGTCAATTGCAAACGCATCCCCGAACAGGTGCATCTGGCGTTTATGTCCCGGCATATGCAAAGGGTATGCATCCGATGCCGTATATTCTTTTAACTGATCCAACAAGTAGTCACTCAACCCCAAAAACCTCCAGTCCGGACTCAGGCACTCTCATCCGCCTGCGTCAGCTCCTCCAATGTTCCAAACCGGTATCCCATCTCTTCCCATCGCGTCAGCAGCTCGTCAAGGATTGCCGCATTTGTCGATGAAGTATTGTGCAGCAGCACCACCGCGCCTGGATGGATCCGGCCAAGCAGCTTTTCAAAGGCTTCTTCCTCGGTCGGCTGGTCGTCCTGGTACCAGTCGACATAGGCCAGGCTCCAGAAAAAGGTCCGGTATCCCAGCTCCTGTGCCATCAGGAGATTGCTCTGGCTGTACTTGCCCTGCGGCGGGCGGTAATAATTCGAAATTTCCTGCCCGGTCGCCTCATAAAACAGCTTCTCCAGTTCCTCTATTTCCGCCTGAAAGGATTCCATATCCGAGATCGCAGACATGTCAGGATGATGTGCCGTGTGATTTCCCACGGTATGCCCTTCCGCGAGCATCTGATTTACCAGGCCTGGATTATCCTCCACAAAATTTCCGACGACAAAAAAGGTCACAGAGACACCGTGTTTTTTCAGTGCCGATAAAATCGCCGGCGTATTTCCGTTCTCATATCCGCAGTCAAAGGTCAGATATATCACCTTTTCCTCTGTATCGTCAACAAAATATGCATCGAACTGCGCCAGCTCCTCTGCTGTGGCATTTGCGACCGGCGTTTTTCCTTCCTCCTGAAAGCTCAGCCCCCAGTTTTCCGTCGCCTCTGCTGACAAAACGGTGCGCTCCAAAACCGCAGTCCCGGCATTCTCCGATAATGTCACATCTGTCCCTTCACCGGCCGACTCTGAGACGTCCCCGTCGCCGGTGGTTTCCCCCGCCGCTTCCGAGCTCTGTCTGCTCGCGGACGGCTCGCCTGCAGTCAGATACGCAGCCAGCCTCCCTGTAAAAAAAGCGGCGATAAACAGAACTGCCACCGCCGCCTTTTTCCAGAACACTACTTCATTTCCATTTTGAAACATACCACTGCCCTGCTTCGCTTTTTCTACAGCATATGCAGCCAGCCGGGCAAATATCATCGCAATCAGCGCTCATTCTCACGACTCTTCACCGTTCCGCGGACTGCAATGAGGCTTTTAGCGCTTGCGATTCGTGTATCAGGCGATGCAGAATGAGCAAATCATTTCGCGACAGATCCTTACGCTTCGGTCTCTGTCTCCGTCTCTGTCTCACCTTCGGAAATCACCTCGATCACTGCGTTCTCCTGCAGGAACTCATAGACCTTATCCATCAGGAAATACCGCGTCAGATCCTCTTTGCTGTAATATTCCTCCATCTCCTCCGGAGTCTCACACCCATAATACTCCGCGTACTCCTCCAGGCATTCCTGGTATTCTTCATCCGAGATCTCCATCTCCTCCGTCTCTGCAACCGCAATCAGAAGCAGCTCCTGCTGCAGGCTCTCCTTCACCGCATCCTCCAGAAGCTCCATAAACTCCTCTTCCGAACCAAAATAGGCCTCGATAAAATCCGTATATTCCATCGAATAGTAGCCTGCGATCAGCTCATAATACGCAACTGCGTCATCCACACAGTAATCCACCAGATCCTGCGGGTACTCCGTGATCTCAGACCCGGCCGCAAGCGCCGTATAAAGCGCCTCCTGCACATTGTAAAGCCACGTATCATCCGCATCCTCCTCCAGGTAGCTGCGGATATATTCCAAGTAAGAGTCCACATCCGTATATTCCCCATCCGTGGCCGTCTCCACCACTTCATCCGACAGCTCCGGCACACTCATAATCGAATTCACGGTGACCGTAAACACGACATCCTGCCCGGCCAGCTCGTCATAATAATAATCCTCCGGGAAAGTCAGGTTCAGATCAACAGTCTCTCCCGCTTCCACCCCGATCAGGCCTTCCTCAAAACCGTCAATGAAAGTGCCGGAGCCGATCTCCAGCTCGTAATCTCCGGAGCCGCCATCAAACTCCACGCCGTCCAGCGTACCCACATAAGTAATATCCACGGTATCGCCTTCCTGCACTGTGCCCTCTGTCAGCCATTCCACTGCATCCGAATAGCTGATCAGTTCTTCTGCCTCCGCCAGGACATCCTCATCGGTCACTTCCACAGAATCCACCTGAACCGTCAGTCCCTTGTATTCGCCAAGCACCACATAATCCAGTGCTGTATAAGTCGGCCGCACTGCCTCTGTCTCCGCTTCTGTCACATCCTCTGTATCTTCTTCCACGATCACATCTGCGTCTGTTTCGCTCTCTGCAGCCGCTTCCGTCTCCACAGCCTCCGTCTCGTCTGCCATCACAGCAGCCGGAGCCACACTGACCGCCATCACACAGGCACACGAAAACGCCATCAAAACATTTTTTCTTTTCATAAAAGTAAGTCCTTCCTTTTCCTGAGTTTTAAAAAAACAGGCCCGCCGCAGTCCAGCAAAGCATTCCGGCCCGGCAGACATTTTAACCAGTATATCATATCTGCGCATTTTTTACAGCTATTTTAAAAAAATTAAGATTAACTGATTTATACTTGCCCTTTTGCCCAAAGAATGGTAAAATAAGCGGCAGTGAAATCACAAAAGAAACAAAACCTAAGTCACGGAGGTGCCTATGTCAACCTTTCTAAAAGTATTACTGATCATCCTGATTATCCTTGTAGTCGCGCTGGTAGTGCTCTATTTTGTCGGGCGGCGGATGCAGAAAAAGCAGATCGCACAGGAAGAACAGATGGAGGCCGCGAAGCAGACCGTTTCGATGCTGATTATAGATAAGAAGATGCTGCCCGTCAAAGAATCCGGTCTTCCCCAGATGGTGATTGACCAGACGCCGAAGCTGATGCGCCGCTCAAAGCTGCCGATCGTGAAGGCAAAGGTTGGCTCCCGTATTATGACGCTGGTCGCCGATGCCAAAGTGTTCGACGTGATTCCGGTCAAAAAGGAAGTCAAGGCTGTCGTCAGCGGCATCTACATCATGGAAGTCAAAAGTGTCCGCGGCGGTACACTGGAGAAAAAACCGGCAGGGAAGCCCAAGCTGCGTGAACGGATGGCATCCTTTGTTTCCAGGAAGCAGAAAGAGCTGAACGAAGAAGAAAAGACAATGAAGTCACAGAAAACGCAAAAGTCATCCAAAAAATCAAACAAAGCCTGAAAATAGTTGCAGTCCCGCCAGAAATGGCGGGACTTTTTCTTATGCTCTGAGTTGTGAGACATTGCCCAAATCATCCCTGCTAATCTACCGCCCTTCCGCAGAAGGCATAGCGGTCACCGTCTGCGGCGGTGTCCAAAGCGAAGACAGCGGTGGGAGATGATCCTTCGTCATAATGCGGATTCGGATCCGGCTGTCCGATACGTGCTCGTAATTGAGCTCCAGGGCATAATCGACCATGATCTCAATCAGCTCCTCACTTTCCGAGACCTGCATTGCACCCACATCAAAACCAGCGAGCAGGTTCCCGGCCGGCGTATTGTACCAGCTCACATTCTTCGAATTTTCCTCAAAAATCATTTTTGTATATATCGTGCCCCGACGGAGTACTTCCAGATGGCGGTCGCGCAGCGTGATTCGATTTTTCATCACCTCTCCGCTCTCTTCGTCCATCTCTTCGTATTCCACATAATGCTTTCCGTTGCGCAGATGATACGTTCCGGGAGAGAAAACCTCCACCTCGTTATCCTCCGCTGAACCATTGCCAGCCCCCTTCACATGATGGAGGCCCTTTACACTCACCCATACATCCTTTGTCATTCTTCTGTCCTCTAGCTAATGTGGGGAACGGTTTTGTTCCGCGATATTCCGCTTCCCTGCTTTCCGTCAAACACCGGCCATCAGTAATCCTCGATATTAATCTTCTGTATTGTCTCGATATCGTAAGGCAGGATCGAATTGGCAAACTTTCCGAACTTTTCCGCCATATCGCTGACGAAGAACCGATATGGTTCCGTCGCAGGGGGATCCGCGGGTTCATCCGGATTCTCAAGACCCTCCCGCTTCAAAAGCTCTCCCAGCTCTTTTGCCGTCTCATAGGCAGGATTCACCAGTGTAATCCTCTCACCCACAAGCTCCCGGATCAGGGAGCGCAGCAGCGGGTAATGCGTACAGCCCAAAATCAGGCTGTCTATATCTTTCTCCAGCAATTCATCCAGGTAGCGCCGTGCGACCTCCTTCGTAACCGGGTCCTTCAGCCACCCCTCCTCTACCAGCGGGCAAAACAGCGGACAGGCTTTTTCATAAACCGTAATCGCCGGGTCTTCTTCGTAAATCAGCTTCTGGTACATGTGACTGTTGATCGTGCTCTCCGTCCCGATCACACCGACCCGCCGATTCCAGGTCGCGCTCACCGCCACCCGGGCACCCGGGCGAATCACGCCAAGGATCGGAATATCCAGCTCCTTCTCCACCTCATCCAGCGCCAGCGCACTCGCGGTATTACAGGCAATCACAATCGCCTTGACGTCCTGTGTCCGCAGAAAATGTATGATCTGCCGCGCATAGCGGACAATCGTAACCTTCGACTTACTGCCATACGGTACGCGCGCCGTGTCCCCAAAATAAACGATATGTTCCTTCGGAAGATTCCTCATAATCTCCCGGGCCACGGTCAGGCCGCCGACACCCGAGTCAAACACACCGATAGACGCCCTGCAATCCATATGATTCGTTTCCATTGCGTGAACCTCGTTTTTGTGATAGTTATATCAGTTCAGAACGGCATGCCCTTCTGAACTGTTTTATCATTTTAAAACAAAACCGCTTCTCCGTCAACCATCGCGTAGCAAACCATGGTTTCCTCCGGAAATTCTGCCCTGCCGGCGGTCGCCTCCGTCACAGCCTCCCGCAACGCAGACGCCTGCGCTTTCGGAACGACTGTACGCAAAAGCACAGCATCCGTATACTCGGAATCCAGTACCGGCAGGCCGCGCGAACCCAGCAAATACTGAATTCTGCCAATCCCGCCATAATCCATCCGGATCGCCAGCCGCACTCCCTCCTGCTTTTCAATAATGGTACTGCTTCTGAGTCCTTCCTGCACAGACTTTGAATAGGCGCGCACCAGGCCGCCCGTCCCCAAAAGAACGCCGCCAAAATACCGTGTCACTACCACAACCATATTGTGAACGTCCTCGCCCAGCAATACCTCCAGCATGGGCCGGCCCGCCGTTCCCTGCGGCTCGCCGTCATCACTGCAGCGCTGCAGCTCCTGACGTTCTCCGATCACATAAGCAAAACAATTATGCCTCGCGTCCCAATATTTCTTCTTTGTGGCGGCAATAAAAGCCAACGCATCCTCTTCGCTGTCCACCGGGCGCACCGTTGCGATAAAACGGGATTTTTTTTCCACAATCTCGGCCTCGCCGCCTTTGTATACAATCTTCATAGAACCGAAACCTCTTCCTTCCTTCATCTGTCTGTCATCTTACTACAAAATCTCCCTCGCAGCAACCACACAAAACAAAATGGACACCATAACCGCGGTATAAAACTGCCTGTTTCAGAGAATACTACATAAATGTTATTCTGGCGAAGACAATCTTTGCTTCGATCACCATCAGCAGGCAAAGCATCACAGGCACAAAACAGTATGCAGGTTCACAGAAAGGATCGGCCCTTATGAAAGACGCAAATGAAAACAGACAAAGGATCGGGACCCGCAATTCCCTGAGGGATTTCCGGCAAACGCTAAAACGCATTCCCTGGAAAAAAATCGGCATCGGATTTGCCGCGGCCCTGGCATTGTTTTGCCTTACCGTGCTCCTCATCATCTGGCGCCTGATCGCAGCCGCTCCCTCCATCGATTCCATTGACGTCTCTCCGTCCGGATCGGCCACCTGGATCTGTGACGAAGACGGAAATTACCTGCGCCGCCTCTCGCTTTCTGAGTCCAACCGGGACCTCGTATCTCTTGAAGAGATTCCGCTCACCCTGCAAAACGCAATCATCGCCATCGAGGATTCCCGTTTTTATGAACACAGCGGCATTGACCTGCGCGGCATTGCGCGCGCCTTCTGGAGAGGACTTACCAGCGGTTCTTTTTCAGAGGGAGCCAGCACCATCACACAGCAGCTGATCAAAAACAGTGTTTTCACGGACTGGACGCAGGAAACTTCCTTTGCTGACCGCTTTTCCCGAAAGGTGCAGGAGCAATATCTGGCCATTTTGCTAGAAAAACAGCTTTCAAAGGAAGAAATCCTCGAGGATTACCTGAATACCATCAACTTCGGCTCTGGCTGTTATGGTGTAGAAGCTGCGGCGCAGCGGTATTTCGGCAGAGAAGTCTCCGACCTGACTCTTTCTGAGGCAGCGGTTCTCGCAGCCATTCCCCAAAATCCGACCGCTTACAACCCGATCGAATACCCGGAATCAAATCAGACCAGACAGCGCCTGATTCTGCGTTACATGGAAGAACAGGGATACATTACGCACGAAGAGCGGATGAAAGCCCTCGAAGATGATGTTTATCTGCGCATCAGCGCTTACAATGACACCTACGAAGCCGATTCCGCTTATTCCTATTACGAAGACGCCCTGATAGACCAGGTTATAGAAATGCTGATGTCCGATCTGAACTATTCCAGTGAGCAGGCCGCGAAAGCCGTGTACAGCGGCGGACTGCGGATTTACTCCGCGCAGGATGCTGCCCTTCAGGCCGTCTGCGATGAGGAATTTCAGAATCTGGCAAACTTCCCCGAAGGCACACAGTACGGCATCGACTACGCGCTTGTCATCCAGGAGAGGGACGGCTCCACCACCACATACGGCACGGAAGCCCTGCGTTCCTGGGTACGGGAAAACCAGGATTCCTCCTTTGACCTGCTCTGCGGCACACAGGAAGAAGCACAAAATTATGTGGATGCGTTCCGGGAGTATGTTCTGAATTCTGCTTCAGCGGACGATACTGCAATAGACACTCCTTCCGGCAGCAGTCCTGGCGCAGACACCGCCGACCGCAGCGTCACCGCTTCCCGCACCGTTCTCTCTGAACGGCTCACCCTTTCCCCGCAGCCGCAGGCCTCTCTCGTGCTGATTGAGCAGGAGACCGGCTTTGTCCGCGCGATTGTCGGCGGACGCGGCGAAAAAACGGCCAGTCTGACACTGAACCGCGCGACCGATACCACCCGGCAGCCTGGTTCCACCTTCAAAATTCTGACCGCCTATGCCCCTGCGCTGGATTCCGCGGGACAGACACTCGCCACACTCTATGAGAATGAACCTTACGAATATGAGGACGGTACAGCAGTCAGCAACTGGGACATCACCGACTACTCCGGCACAGTCACCATCCGCGAGGCCATCACCCGCTCCATCAATGTCGTCGCGGTCCGCTGTATCACCGAGATCACTCCGCGCCTGGGTTTCACCTACGCCGAGCGGCTCGGAATTTCCACCCTTATCGATAACTGGGAGTCGTCCGATGGCTCCACCGACGTCATCCAGCCGCTCGCACTCGGCGGTATCACCAATGGCGTGACCAATCTCGAGCTCTGCGCTGCCTACGCCACCATTGCCAACGGGGGAATGTACGCCGAACCGCTTTTTTTTACCAAAATACTCGACCAGGATGGAACTGTACTGCTGGACGCCAGTGAGCGCTCTGCCACAGCAAGCGCCCGCCAAAGCGCTGCTGCCGATCCCACTGCCTCCGGCCGACAGGCTGCCGCAGACAGCAGCGTAACCGCGACGGTCGATCCATCCGGCCGCAATACCGCAGAAGGCATATCTTCCGGCCTCGGCAGTTTCACGCGCGTCCTGCAGGAGAGCACCGCCTTCCTGCTCACAAGCGCCATGGAAGACGTCGTCTCTTCCGAAAATGGAACCGCCTTCGGCACCATCTCCGCTGCCGGACAGCCTGTCGCAGGCAAAACCGGCACCACCTCCAGCTACAAGGATATCTGGTTTGTCGGCTACACCCCCTGCTACACCTGCTGTGTCTGGGGCGGCTATGACAACAACCAGGCACTCCCGGACGGCTCCGGCTGGCACTCCTACAGCCGCACACTCTGGACATCCGTGATGGAGCGAATCCACACCGGACTTCCCGCAGGGGAATTCACCCAGCCCGAAAGTGTTACCGAAGTAACCCTCTGTGCGGAAACACATCTGCCAGCCAGTGCCACCTGTTCCTCCGTCTACAGCGAATATTTTGCCGCAGGGACCGAGCCAGACGAGATGTGCGCCGGGCATGAAACCGAAGCTGAGCCAGAGTCAGAAAATGAGACCGATGAAATTATCATCTATCCGGAGCTGCTGGAGGAGTTGCTGCCGGAAACCGAGACGGAAGGCGAGACAGAGACAAAAGAGGAAGCAGATAATACGGATGATAAAGGAGACGCAACAAAGGAAGAAACAGGTAGTGAATCAGAGAATGAAACAACCATCGAGACAGAATACGATTCGGACAGCATCAATCCGGAAATAGAAAATTCCAGCAACACCGCAGAAACCAGCTCCCTGGACGACCTGATGAGCCGTCTGATCGGGGAAGGCTTTTCCATCTACTGATACTCGCTGAATTTTTTTCAGAAATGATTGACGAAATTCGTTCTCTGTTTTATAATAGAGAACTGTCTGGAGAGTTATCGAAGTGGTCATAACGAGCCGCACTCGAAATGCGGTCGTCCTTTTTGGGCGCGTGGGTTCGAATCCCACACTCTCCGCTTCGCGAAAGACCCATTGCAGCATAAGCCGTCAATGGGTCTTTTTATATACAGAATCGGACACCGCAGCCTGGGCTGCACCTCCGTTGTGTTTTCACATTTTTTTCAAATAGCGTTCACTTTTCTATCACAAGAAAACTGTATTCTATTCTCAGCACCAGACAAGAAGTGCTAAAAATCTTTCTTTTTCATACTCGCCGGGATCGTAAAGATCCCGGCCCTCCCTTTTAAAAGACCAGCCGGAGCGAATTGCCCCGGCTTTTTTCATATTACTTTTACGCTTCCTGCAAAAATGCACGATACCCTTTGACCGCCTCATAAATGTCAGCCTTGCTGGTGACTTCCATCGGCGCGTGCATATTCAGCACTGCTACGCCGCTGTCGATGACTTCCATACCATAGAGGGCAGTTATGTAGGCGATCGTTCCGCCACCGCCAATGTCTACCTTCCCCAGCTCAGCGGTCTGGAACGCCACCTGGTGTTTTTCCAGCATCGCACGGATCGCCGCCACATACTCCGCATTTGCGTCATTGCTGCCGCTCTTCCCGCGGGATCCGGTGAATTTGTTGAATACCAGGCCTTTTCCAAAGTACGCGCTGTTCTTCTTCTCGAAGCTTCCCGCATAAAGCGGATCATAAGCCGCACTCACATCGGAGGAAAGCATGCGGCTGTGGCTCAGCGCACGGCGCAGAGCAAGCTCACTGTACTGTCCCGCGGCATCCATCAGCTCCGCGACCGTGTTTTCAAAGAAGCGGGACTGCATACCCGTCGCGCCGACACTGCCGATCTCTTCCTTATCTACCAGCAGGCAGCAGCAGGTGCGCTCCTGCGCAGGAATACGCAAAATCGCCTCCAGAGAAGTATACGCACACACACGGTCGTCCTGCCCATACGCCATAATCATACTGCGGTCCAGACCGCAGTCTCTGGCCTTCGCCGCCGGGACAATCTCCAGCTCTGCCGACAGGAAGTCATCCTCCCCGATATCATAGCTCTCCCTGAGAATCGCGAGAATATTCTTCTTCACTGCGTCCTTTGCCGCGGCCTGCTCTTCCTTCTCCTCTCCGGCCTTTTCGCCTGCAGCTTTTTCTTCTTTATATGGACGGCTGCCAACCAGCAGATCCAGCTGCTCGCCCTCGATCACAAGACGAGCCTTCTTCTCCATCTGCTCCCCGGCCAGGTGAATCAGAAGATCCGAAACAAAGACCACCGGATCCTCCTCCTTTTCCCCGATGCACACCTGCACCTTTGTGCCATCCTTTTTCACCACCACGCCGTGAATCGCCAGCGGAATCGTCACCCACTGATATTTTTTGATGCCGCCGTAATAATGCGTGTCCAGGTAAGCCATCTCCGTGTCCTCATACAGCGGGTCCTGCTTCACATCCAGGCGCGGAGAATCGATATGCGCACCAAGAATACGCATCCCCGTCTCCATCGGCTGCTCACCAATCACAAACAGTGCGATCATCTTTTCCATATTGACCGCGTAAACCTTGTCCCCCGTCTTCAGAGTCACCCCGGAAGCGCGAACCTCCTCCAGACTGCGGTATCCGTTTTCACGCGCGATGCGCACCGTCTCCGTCACACATTCCCGCTCCGTCTTTCCGACATTTAAAAAAGCGCGGTAGCGCTTTGCCAAAGCTTCCAGTTCTGTGAGCTGCTCCCCGGTGTATGTATTCCATGTGTTTTCTTTTTTCATTTGTATCATCCGCCCTTCTGTCTGTCCTCACAATTCACTGACACAGCTCCGCCACGACCTGATTGATGACCTTGCCGTCCGCCTTGCCTTTCAGCTCGCCCATGACGGTCTTCATGATCTGTCCTTTGTTCTTTGTCGCCAGAACATCCGCAAACTTCTCCTGCAGAATCGCCTTTACCTCATCCGCAGACAGCAGCTTCGGCGCATATTCGGCAATCACATCATAGCGGAACTGATATTCTGCCTTCAGATCCGCGCGTGCATCCGGGCAGGTATCAATCTGTTCTTTTACCGACTTCAGCTCCTTTAAGATGGCGCGGTTTACCATCTCCTCCGGGATGTCATCACGACAGCCCTCGTCAATCGCCACCTTCTTCACCGCGGAAACCAGCGACGAAATCGCCTCCTTGCGCGGTTTGTCCTTTGCCTTCATGGCAGCTACCATATCTTTTCTCAGTGTCTCGATATCCATTGTATTTTGCTCCTTTCTGCTGATGCTTCATCCTCGCATTACCGGTCACAACCCTCGCCGGGTGGCATCCTGCGCTTCGCGCTGGATATGCCCTCGCCGGGTGGCATCCTGCGCTTCGCGCCGGATATGCCCTCGCCGGGTGGCATCCTATGCTTCTCGCAGGATATGTCCGGCCCCGAATGTCCGGATGTTCATCGGATATACATTCTCTTTTCCCACGTACTGCGCGATGTATTCCACATAATCCGCCCTCTCCGCCTGCGGCAGCACACACGCAATCACGCCTGCGAAGCCGCCGCCGTGTACGCGGCAAACGCCTTTGCCGGTACGGGAAAGGAACAGTCTCGTCAGGGCAAGCGTCAGCGTCACCTTCTGCTCCTTAAAATTCCGGATGGAATAACAGTTCTGCAGCCACTCCCAGGAAGAACGCCCGGACTCGTCAATCACCCGCAGAAGTGCCTTCTCGTCGCGGTCCAGACTTGCCTGGTAAGCCGCATCCACTCGTTTATTTTCTTCGAAGAAGTGCAGAGCACGCAGCACTGCGCGGTCATTGCTTATCGCGGAAAGACCGCCCAGCAGTGTCTCTTCATCTGTCTCACAGAGCAATTGCGCGCCTACCGCCTGCGCCGCTTCCTTCATCTCAAGCGGCACACTCGAATACTCATCGCTCAGATCCGCATGACCCTTGCCCGTATTCACAATCACCAGGTCATAGCCGAGCTGCGAAAAGGAAAAGTCTACCTGCTTGCAGATTTCCGCATCGTCCAGCGCGGCTACCTCTTCTGGCGACGCCGTCGCAATCTTCGAGAAATCCAGCAAAATCGTACCGCCCACCGCGCAGGCCATCTGATCCATCAGGCCGGAAGCCTTATCCCAGAAATGATTCTCCGCATACTGACCGATGCGTGCGTAATCAATATAACGCATCCTTCCATCATTGAAAAAATAATTCATGATCGTGCAGACCAGCATCTCAAACGACGCCGACGAGCTCACGCCTGCCGCCGCGATCACCTCGGTCGACACATAAGCGTTAAACCCGGCCACTGCAAAGCCCATCTCGCGGACTGCCATCGCCATACCCGCCACCAGAGAGAAAGAGCCCTTATTCTTCGGCACCCGATCCAGCTTCGTCAGATCCACAATGATTTTATCGCGGTATCCCTCGCTCACAATCGTAATCACATCTGTCCCGTTCGGAGCAGCCGCGCCGATTGTATCCAGGCTGATGCTGCCCGCCAGAATCCTTCCGCCATTGTGATCCGTATGGTTGCCGACAATCTCCGTCCGGCCAGGAGCTGTAAAAAACTCCATCTCCTCAGAACCAAAATTCTTCTGATAATTCTCTGCCAGCGATTGGAAACGCGCAAGAGGGCGCTCCGTCTCGCCGTAAATCTGCTCCAATGCCTGAAGCCCCGGTAAATTCATAATCATCATCCTCCATCCTCTGTTTTCTGTCCCTGTCCGCAGTACGTAATATCATCCTTTTTGCCTTTCAGCCATAGGATACGATCTGATGAACGGTTCAGAAAATCCTCCCACGTAGTGTATCACAAAACATGGCTTTTGGCTATCATGCACTTATTCTTCTTTCTCCTCACGTAACTGTTCAGTACCTTCACAGTTACGTTATCATATGTACTTCGCAGCAAGTGCGAAGTACTGTCCTGAATAATTACCTCCTCACAGCATCCGATATCGTGCCAGACACGCCAGTATCTCCTGGCGCCGCACAGCTGCCGCCGCTCCGGCTCCGTAGTTTTTCGGAGTGACGGAGAGGATGCCCTCGGTTTCAATCTTCCGGGCGGCCTCCCCGGCCAGCTCTGCAGCGGTCTTTTTTCCATTCGCCATACGGCTGAGAATATACTGCATCAGATAGGCGAGCGCTGCCGTCTGGCTCTCGTCGACGATCTGCTCCATGTAGCGCAGGTCGATTTCGGTCTTGTCCAGGCTTAAGGTATCCCAGCCATGGACACGGGCTTTTTCAATTTGCTTTGGCCGAACGCCTTTTTTCAGCCATGTCGTGCGCCGGACAGCTGTCTCGCGGAGCATCACGGCTGCTCCATTTGCCCCCAGAGGGGTGTCCGCTTCTTTTTTCGCAGGCTGCCCCCTGTCCTGCCTGTTTTCTGTTCGTATATCCACACACAGCTCTTTGGCGCGGGCTGTCACATCTTTGGTCACATAGCAGTCCATCTGCAGGATCGTGTCCGCCACCGCCAGATAATCGCCGGAGCTGCCCACGACAAGAATCGTCGACACACCAAGGTCATGATAGAGGCTGCGGATTTTGCGGATAAACGGGGTGATCGGCTCCTTCGCGTCAGAAACGAGCTGCGCCATGCGCTCGTCGCGCACCATAAAGTTGGTCGCAGAGGTATCCTCATCAATCAGGAGGACGCGGCTGTCCGCGGCCAGCGCCTCAACGGTGTTTGCTGCCTGCGAAGTACTGCCGCTTGCATTTTCCGTGGAAAAGCGAGTCGTATCGGCGCGGGTCGGCAGGTTACTGATGAACATGGAAATATCGGTTTCGTGAATGCAGCGTCCCTCTTCAGCACGAAGCTTGAACGCACTCTGGTCCGTGATGACCAGCTCTCTGCCGTCGCCTGCGATATGGTTATACACGCCGCGCTCCAGAGCCTTTAGTAAGGTAGATTTTCCGTGGAAGCCACCGCCCGCGATGACGGTAATCCCTTTGCGAATCCCCATGCCGCGCACCCTGCCCCGGTGCGGCAAGGCCAGCGTAATCGCCAGACTCTCGGGACTTTCAAAAACAACCGCGTTTTTCAGAGGGCACTGGGAAACACCGCTCTCGCGCGGAAGAATGGAGCCATCCGCCACAAATGCCACCAGTCCAAGCCCATCCAGTGCTTCCCGGATATACTGCTGATCATCTGCCAGAGCGGTGACCGCCTCCAGATCCCGCTGCATCTGTCCCGCAACCGCCGTTTTCATATGAAAGGTCTTTTCCACCACCTCCGGCAGAAAATCAAATAAAATCTTTTCCAGTTCCCCGGCCGCGATGGAACGCCCGTAAGCCGGGAAGCCGACCTCGATCCGTGCCTCGATCACATCCGGCGCGATGCGCATCGCGGTACGCTCCAGAATTTCCTGGCCGGTGCGGCAGGCCGTCACAAGGCCGCTTTTCCCGGAACCCCCTCCTACACGGGCATTATGCCCCCTTCCCTGGTCCGCAGGATAGCGATTCGCGTCATCGCGCGCTTCTCCTGCGCGGCCACCATGCCTTCCGTTTTGTCCTCTCTCATCAAAATCCATCGAAATCGCTCTGCGCTCTCCGCCGCCATTTTTCAGATTCCGGTGCAAGCGCCGCAGCAGATAATCCTCCACCGCAATCTTGCGGGGACGGCTCTCGAAATATTGTGGGGCAATATTTCCGCGGTTATTGTAAATGATACGCACACGCGACGGCGTCGCGAACGGATCCCCCTGCACGTGATCGATCGCCAGCCGCCAGGTACCGAAATCATATTCCCCCTCCAGCACTTTATAAGCTTTGTAGCCTTTATGATCGATTTCTCTTAACTGT
Source organism: Lachnospiraceae bacterium (assembly GCA_021202635.1). GTDB lineage: Bacteria > Bacillota > Clostridia > Lachnospirales > Lachnospiraceae > Choladousia. Next base: position 16,484 of record JAJQCQ010000066.1, read on the forward strand.
CTTCTCAATTCCGCCTGTGTACGCATAATTCCTTTTCCTTCTTAATTATAATTATAGTAAACGACGTAAGTCATTTTACTTTTCTTTATCAAACGATTTATTTCGTCCACTCGCCCCGTATTTCGTCCAAAAGCTCCATCACACGCAGAGTATGCGCGTGCGGCATCTCTTCGCACTCCAGCTTTCCCTGCTCCAGTGCGCGTTTACAGGCAAGCACTTCATATTCATAACCCGTAATCTGCTTCGGCTGCGGGATGGTCTCCACCAGCTCATAGCGGTTATTGTAGATGCGGATCTCCCCGAAATTATTGACATTTTCGACCTCAATGCGTCCTTCCGTGCCAAAAATAATACCGCGGCGGTCTGTGACCGCTTCCATCGTTTGAAACAGCCCTGCAATCGTACCGTCCGGGTAGACGAGATTGACAAATTCGGACTTATCCACCGTCCCGGCCTCACGCAATGCGTTCTGCACAGGCTGAGCGTCCTGACGGGAAAAGGCACTCACCCCCGCGTCCAGCGGCACCATAGAAGTGGTAAGACTCTGCACCTCATCGCCCAGAATCCAGGTCGCGAAATTTATCGTGTAAACCCCCAGATCCAGCAGTGCACCTCCGCCCAGCTCCGGGCGAACCAGACGTTCTTTGTGCATGACCTGATATCCAAGATTCGCGGTCAGGCCAACAATCGTACCGATCCGGCCCTGCGGGCGGCTGCTTCTGGCTTCGGCTTTGTTTTCTGATCCGATCCCCTCCGCAGCTCCCGTACCGCAGGCCAGCTCCCGCAGCATCCGGGCCTGCGGCGTATAGCGCGTCCACATCGCCTCCGCGATAAGCACGCCCTTTTCACGGGCATAAGCAATCATTTCCCGCGCCTCACGGGCATTCATCGCAAACGCTTTTTCACACAACACCGCTTTTCCGTATGAGATACACAGCTTTGCCTGCTCACAGTGCAGCGAATGCGGGGTAGCGATGTACACCAGGTCAACCCGCTCATCGCACAGCATCTCTTCATAGCTACCATAGGATTTTTCCGCTCCATACTTCTCTGCAAACGCTTTTGCCCGTGAACCGTCCCGCGCCGCAATGGCGTACAGATTGACCTCATCCATCTGCGAAACCGTATTCGCCATGGATACCGCGATCCGTCCCGCCCCCAGAATAGCAAGATTCATTTTTTTCATATCGTCCCTCCATACCGATTCATTTTTAGTACATCTTTACGCAAACACGGCCGCCGCCATAAGAACAATACGCAAAAACAGGTTTGACTCATACAGCCAGGAAAGCAGTGCGCTCTCCTCTACCATGGAAAGCAGCACACTCCCCGCATCCGTCGCCTGCAGCACCGTCAGAATCAGGAAAAAAAGCCACAGTACAAAAAGCGCCTGCAGCACACCGAGCGCACCGCCCGCCAGGCGGTTCACAAAACCAACCACCGGGAAATGCGCAAGAATATTCAGCACCATGACCAGAAGCCGCAGAACAAGATGAACCAGCACCACCGTCACCAGGAAAGAAAGGACATTTAAAATCAGCGTAGCCAGATATTCAATGACATAATCCTGAAAAGTCGAAACGTCCAGGCTCGCATACCCTTCCTCATTATTGTTCTGGATCAGCATATTCTTAATCACCTGCGGAATCGGGAGACTGTCAATGATCTCATTCTGCGTATCCTCATCCAGTGTCAGAGAATCTGCCAGGGAACTGATCACATTGCTCACCGCATTCCCCCCACTCTCCGATTGCAGCTGCGACGCGTACTGTTCCAGATACTGTTCCTTATACTGCTCAAACTCCTCATCGGTCAGAGAATCCACGATCGAGGTATATGCCCCGTAGCCATATTGCTCCATCAGCGCCTTAGCCTCCTCGCGGGTCAGATCTGACAGGGAGGCGGAATCCTCCGTATCCGAACCCGAGGCACTAAGAGCCGTCATTGTGATTTTCGATACGGTACTGTCTGATCCATATGGCTCCGCTGCCAGGCCCAGGCTGCCTGTCACCAGGCCGGAACTCTCGGTCCCGGAGCCTGTCCACAGGCCGGAGAGCTGCTCGGCAGCCACATTTTCGCACTGTTCCACGATATAATCGTAAAGCGGCGTATTGTTTTTGATAAAATCCGTCACATACGGCAATATGGCCGACACAAGCGCGATCGACAGCACCAGAGAAAGCATCGAAGCCAGCTTTCTGACAAACCCTGCCCGGAAACCCGAAAGAATCAGGGCTATTGTCACTACGATTACAATGATTTCCAGAATGTTCATTTTTTCAAACCGCACCTTTCTACTCCAGTCGGACAGGGGGAGGTCTCTCACCCTATCCGCTGCGCCAGGCGCGAGCAGCAAAGCTGTTAATTTCCTCTCGCGCCTGTGTACATAAAATCAGCAGATCCGTATCCGGTCAAAGCTGTCGTTTGTAATGATCAGATAGCGCCGGTAATCCGAAAAATAAAAGATGTCCACAATCTCTTTTTCGTATGCGGAGGAAAAGCGCAGCTTCCCACGCTTCGTATAGACCGTGCAGGAAGATGAAGTGTACATCAGAATCTGCCCGTTCTCCATCTTGATTTCATCAAATCTCGCGTCTACACCCACAGATATCTTCTGTCTGCCGCGGTAATTATACAGCTCCATCCGGTATTCATTTTCACCTGTCGAATCAGAAAACAGAAATCCGATGACATCCTCATCATAAAAACAGCTCACAATCTCATCGACAAATGAGACCTCCACGGATTTTTCCTGCGTACTGCCCCTGAAAACAGCATAACCATTGTCCGCTACGGCAACCGCCGTGGTATTATCTATGAAAAACACCTGCGGCACAATGTTTCCGGAAAAGGTCTCCCTGTTCACTATATAATCAGACGCAGCGTCTCCCTCTGAACCGAAATCGTAAAAAACAACCGTAGAGGTCATGACTCCCTCGATGATTCCGAGATAAGAGACTACCATTTTCTCGCCGTTTGGGGAAAGATCGACATCCAGCGGATAGCCGGAATCGGAGATCGTCGTCTTGTCATTCGCGATGCTTTCTCCCTCCGCGTTGTAAAGGCGAACCCAGGTCACATCATCATCCTGAAGAACGACCGCTACCACGCCCTGATTCGAGACACGCACCTTCAGAATGGGCAGCAGACAGGTGAAGCTTCCGAGCAGCCCGTCCTCATTTACCACATAAACCTGCGTTCCCTGCTGCTCCGCAATCACCATCGTTGTACCGCAGACATCCACAATCGGAGCCTGCATACTGTAGGTAACGCTCCACAGCACCTCATTTTTTTTCGTCACACAGGAGACACCGTCCGAATTGTAGCGGTACAAATACTTCCCAACCGCCTCGTACTGTGTCCCCGATGTCATGGAATTGTCAATGGATTTCGTAATAATATAATCGTCAAATGTATGCTCCCGGTTGTACAGATAGAAGCCTGCTATCACGCACACAAGCAGCAGGGCCACCACCCCCCGGGTAATGAGGCGCCTCTTCCGGTTGCGCGCCAGCAGATCCTCAAACGCCAGCTCCTCCTGCAGGCTCTGGCCATGCCGTGCGCTCCCGGCCCCGCTGCTGCGCTGCCTGTCTTCATATATGGGCTGCTCTGAAAATTCAGACAAATCATCCAGATCATCCTCATCTGTGATGCGGAAAAAATCCAGTCGTTCCTTTATATTCTGAAAACGTTTCTTCCATTTACTGTTCATTCTCATCCTCTGTCTTATCCACAGGAAATCCTCTTCCCTGCTCCATTCATAGCTGCCAGGAATCGCCCAAACGGTCACACCGTGGCCGGATTCCGGCCTTTCCTCTTCTGCAGGTGCAATCCGTAACGTGCCTTCACGGTTACCTGCACCTTAATATAGCATCAAGTGAAAATAAACGCAACCGTAAATCGGAAGCTGAATTTACGGCAGCACAATTTTCTGACCAGGCAGAATCAGATCCGCATCTTCGATTCCATTCGCTTCACAGAGCTCCTCCATACGATCCAGGCTCCCATAATACCTGGCGCAGATTTCCGCAAGAGTGTCTCCCTCCCGTATCACATAAGCCGCCTGTACCTGACGGTTCGCCGTTTCCACCGCCTCCGCCGCGGCTGTCTCCGTAGTACTCTCTGTATCAGCCACATTCTCATTGACCGTTCCAGTGTCCGTCAAAACAGTGTCCTCCGACGCATCAGCTGCTGCAGCCGTACCCGCATCCGCATTCGAACTGCTTTCCGCAGAATCATCCCCCTCATCTGCCCAGAATGCGTCCGACCCGGCCAGCGCGGATTCCCCGGACACAGACACTGCTTCGTCTGCTGTTGCCGTCGTTTCATCTGCTGTTGCTGCCTCACGATCGTCCGTCACTTCATCCGCCGTTGCCGCCACAGAAACTTCTGCCGTTCCGTCCGACGTTGCCACCACAGAAATTTCTGCCGCTTCATCCGCCGTTGTCGCCACAGAAACATCTGCCGCTCCGTCCGACGCCCCATTGGAATCGCCGGTTTTCTCCGCAGAGCTCTCACTCTCTGCAACAGCCAGGTTCAGCGCCGCCTCCTCGGCCTCCTGCGCTTCCCTCCTGTCGGACACCCGGTTTACCACAAGCACACCGATGATCAGCACACCAACCACAAAAAAAGAGCTCGCCAGCCGCAGAAAGCTCTGACTCTTTTCCTCTGCCTTGCTCTTCACCTTTTCCCGGAAGCGGATGATCGCGTCCTCTGATCTGCCTTCCTTTTCCACGCTTCCCCCGCCGAAAAGCTCCGACAGGTATTCCTGCATCTGCTGGTTCTGCTCGTAAAAAACAAAATATCCCCTGATATCTTCATACTGCTCTCCTTCCTGCCAGTATAGCCGTTCCTCCTGATCCTGCAAGTGATAAAGCATCCGCGCCGCTTCCGGTAAACACGCAGAAAGCGCCTCCAGCCGCCCGGACGGATACGTCCCGATCACACAGCAGCCCTGAATCTCCCAGCCGGGAAAACGCCGCTCCTGCTCCTGCTTCCACGCTCTGCTCCAGTCCCTTTCAACGATTTCCTCTTCTGATTTGCCTTTCACCTCTCCCTTTGTATTGTCAGCCGAACCGGCCTCCGCTGTCGCCGCCTCTTCTGTTCTTTTTTCTGCGGCCTTTTCTTCCCTCATCCGGGAAAAATCAGGTACTTCCATGATTCCGCGCACAAAAACATACTCCGCATCGTCCGTATTCCTTCGCTCTCCCAGAAAAACCCCCAGGTAATTTCCATCTCCCCTGCTTTCCATCTTCCGTATGTAAGTCATCACATAATCTTCAAGACAGATTTTCCGTCTGCCCTGTATTTCTCCGATCTGGCGTATGTTCTTTGGAAGCAGATTTTCATTTTCCATCATCCACACACTCCTTTTCCCATTCCTGCCATGGCATCCGCTACAGGTCACACTTTGACCAGATTTCCCTTATTTCCATCCCTGCTGGTGCGACCCCTAACATCCACTCTACCTTACCATATACTTTATGCAGAATTTAGCATTTTATGGTTAAAAAAATTGCGATATCAAAAAATGTGTGATAACATCAAAACAACATCGGAAAACGTGTCACAGGCTGCCGGCCGTTCAAAGCCGTTTTTCCGCAGCCGGAACCATTCACAGGAGGAAAAGCATATGAGTAAAATGAAGAAGATATGGAAAGCCATTCTGCTTTGTCTGGTACTTTTCATCGCGCTGCCCGCAGGCAGCCGGACCGCCGAAGCAGCCTCAAAGCCGTCCAAACCGACCCTGTCAAAGGCAGCAAATGTCACCGATGGCGTGCAGATCACCTGGAAACAGGTCAGCGGCGCGACCGGATATTATGTCCTCCGTAAGACCACATCCGGCAGCTATAAGCGCATCGCCAGTGTCTCCGGCGAAGACACCGTGACCTATGTCGACACCAAAGCCAAAGCCGGAAAAACTTATCAGTACACCGTCCGCGCTTACAATGACAGCGGCACCAGCGGATATCGGACCGGCCTTACGATTACCCGTCTGACGACTCCTGTCATCACCGGAATCTCTTCCACCTGCAACTCCGTTACGCTCTCCTGGACCGCCGTGTCCGGAGCGTCCTCCTATAAAATTTACCGCAAGGTCGGTACCGGCGGGTCCTGGTCTCTGTATAAGAAGGTCAAAAGCACTGTGACCAGCTGCACAGACAGCAGTGCAGAACCCGGCACCCGCTACGCGTACAAGATCATCGCCTGCAAAAGTCCTTACAAGAGCGCAGGAGCCACCAAAGCCTGCAAAACGCGCACCGGCTCTACCGTAGAAAACGTTGACGCACTCTATGCGATCGAAGCAGATGTAAAGCTGACCGGCAGCGGAACCGGCTATCATGCAAAGCTGGTAGCCGCCACAGCGACCTGCGCGATCAGCTTCGGTATCCAGTTTGACAACCACGCTGTAGCTCCCTATACCGGAAAAGCCGCCTTTCTGATTGAAAATGTCGTCACTACGAGCACTGGCGGCCAGTATTATTCCCGCACAGGTCTGTCTTCCGTCAATCAAACGTATCATCTGATGCTGACCGTGTCTGAAGGCGGCGTCTGCGATGTCTATGTCAACTACGAGAAAGTCGGCTCCACGACCAATGCCTCCCTCGCGAAGGTAATCAAAAACGGACAGCCCATTTATCTCCGCGTAGAAGGCTCCGCACGCGTAAACGGCGACTCTGTAAACGCCACCTTCTCAAATATCCGCATAAAAGAAAAGGGCAGTGTCGTCGAAACCCCGGTCATTTCCATTGTCTACCTCACCGGAGAAGGAATCACCAGCACCGCCTCCGCCGGCGAATCACCGGATAAAATCGTCGTCAGTGGTACACTGAGCGGACTGGCCGACAATCAGGACTGGGACAGCGCCGCTGATATCGTTTCCGGAATTATTCAGTACTATTAAGGATCTGAGAACAGCAGGCCACAGGATTTTTCTGCGCAGCAGAATCATGGAAAACAATGAATAATTTTTCCTGCCCTGGATAAACTTTGATACAAATGAGTATTCTGCAGCTTTGAAGTTCCAGACTGCTGCCGGAAACAATCCCCAGAAAGGCTGTTGAAATGTCTGTCCTCACGTATATGAAAAAAAATGTTTCCACTGACGTCCCGGCCGTCCGCTCGGACCCCTGCTTCTCTCCCCTGCCGCTCTGTCCCGGACTGTTGGGCCAGCTGCTGGGGAGCACCAATTACAAAAACACCGGCTCCCATACTCCGTCTTTCGCGCCGGTCATTCTCTGCATCGGCACAGACCGGCTGATTGGAGACAGCCTCGGACCGCTCACAGGCAGTCTGCTGGAAAAGAAAGCCGGTCGCTCCTTCTCGGTCTACGGCACTCTGCATGATACGGTGCATGCCTGCAATCTGACCAAAACGCTCTCTCAAATCAAAAAGAAGCATCCTTACAGCACAGTCATCGCTGTAGATGCTTCCCTTGGTCTGGAATATAAAGTAGGCTCTGTCTTCATCCGCCCGGGCAGCCTGAAACCCGGAATGGGCGTCAGCAAAAATCTGCCCGCCGCGGGAGACATCTCCATCACCGGAATTGCCGGCGTACAGAGCAGTCAGCCATATCTCACATTACAGACTGCCCGCCTGTCCCTCATTATGGCAATGGCAGAGGAAATCTGCTCCTGCATTCTTGCGGTGTGCAGCTAACGGACGGCTTCTCCGCCCGTTTCGCTGCCACTGCGTCTTCAGCCTTCGCCGGGTGGCATGAAAACGCCCTGTAAAGTCTTAAAGCTCCACCCGCCCTTCCAACGCGCGCAGCAGGGTCATTTCATCAATGTATTCCAGATCGCCGCCAACCGGAACCCCGCTCGCAATGCGGGAGACCCGAATGCCGGTCGGTTTAATCAGCTTGCTGATGTACATGGCTGTGGTCTCGCCTTCGAGGCTGGAGTTTGTCGCAAGAATGACCTCATTGACATCCCCCTCAAGGCGCTTGATGAGCTCCTTCAGGCGAATGTCTCCTGGCCCGACCCCAAGCATCGGCGAGATCGCGCCATGCAGCACATGATAAACTCCCTCGTATTTTCCAGTCTTCTCATAAGCGGCAAGATCCCGCGTTGTCTCGACTACCATGATCGTCTTTTTGTCCCGTGCCGGATTGCTGCAGATTGGACAGATCTCCTGATCCGTCAGCGTACAGCATTCCCTGCAGTAACAGACATTCTCCCGCGCGTCCGTGATCGCATCCGTGAGCTGCTTCACCCGCTCCTCGGGCATGTGAATGATATGGAAGGCCAGCCGCTGCGCGGATTTGCTCCCGATCCCCGGCAGCGCGGAAAGCTGTTCGATCAGCTTCGACATCCGTTTTCCATAGTAATCCATCAGAATCCGAACCCTCCAAGTCCGCCCATGCCGCCGGTAAACTTCGACATCACAGCCGCTGATTCCTCGTCCACCTTGCGAAGTGCCTCATTCGTCGCCGCTACAATCAGATCTTCGAGCATCTCGATATCATCCGGGTCTACGACCTCCTCCGAGAGCTTCACCTTTGTCACTTCCCTTTTTCCGGAAATCGTCACTTCAACCGCACCGCCGCCTGCTGCCGCAGTGAATTCCTTCTCCTCCAGAGCCTTCTGGCTCTCCTCCATCTGCTTCTGCATCTTCTGCGCCTGCTTCATCAGATTATTCATATTTCCCGGCATTCCGCCCTGAAAACCGCCTCGTTTAGCCATAATAAGTCTCCTCTCCTGATCCACATTATAATAATTATAATAAATCTATTTTACTATAAAACCATCCCGTACGCCACTATAATTTACAATTCAGGTAACAAAATCGATTCCTGTTATACCGGTCGCACCCGGCTTATTCGCATGATTTCGTTACAATCTCTACGTTTTTCCCCTCGCCGGGTGGCATCCCACACTTCGTGCGGGGTAACCCGCAGCCTCATCCCATATCCGCCGCGTACAGAGCCGCGCCGAGCGCCCCGCACAGCTGTGCCTTGTCACTGATGATCAGGGTTGTGCCCAGACGGTCTTCCAGTGTCTTCACCAGACCCTGGTTCTGCGCCACACCGCCAGTCATCATGTAGGCTTCCTCTCCGCCAACGCGCTTTACCAGCGCCGCTGTTTTAGAGGCGACCGCCTTATTCAGGCCATGAACGATATCATCCGGCTTTTTATTCTGCGCAATCAGGGAAACAACCTCTGATTCCGCGAATACCGTACACATACTGGAAATAGTGATGTCTTCGTCCCAGCGAAGTCCCGCGCGGCCGATTTCATCCAGGCTCATCTCCATCGTCCGGGCCATCATTTCCAGAAAGCGGCCGGTGCCCGCCGCGCACTTATCGTTCATAACAAAATTCTTCACAGAGCCATCCTCATCCAGCCGGATAACCTTGCTGTCCTGCCCGCCGATATCGACGACCGTGCGCACCTTCGGCTCCAGGAAATGCGCGCCTCTCGCATGGCAGGTGATCTCTGTGATGCTCCTGTCGCCGATCTGGATCGCCGTGCGCCCATAGCCGGTCGTAACCACCTCGTCGATGTCCTCCCGCCTAAGTCCCGCTTCCTGAAGCGCACATTCCAGCGCGCGCTCCGCACCGATCGCCGCGCCCGCGCCGGTCGGCAGGATAATGCCCGCCACAATTTTCTTTTCCTTATCCAGAATTACGACATCCGTACTTGTAGATCCACTGTCAATTCCGGCAAAATATCCCTTGCCCATATGCGGCGTTCTCCCTTCATATAATCCATCTTCGAAGCCATCCCCGCACGGTGCTTCCGGCCGATTGCCCTTACCCGATGCAGAAAATCTGCCGTCCATGCCATCCGTCCATGCGCTCCCGCTGCCTTTCGCCCCGCGAATCACCTTCGCAATCTCTGGATTCAGACTCAGGCTCTCCGCAAACGCCTCCAGCCTCGTCAGCAGCTGCCCGCTGCTCTGCACCGTGTAGTCCGACTCAATCTTCAGAAGCGGCACATCGGTGTGCGACTTGATGTCTGCGTACTCAAAGCTGTAAAAATCACAGAACTTCACCGTATGATAAATAATTCCCGCAAGTGCAGGATCCTGATAAAGCTGCTTGCGCCCGGTGGCGTCCATCATCCGCATACAGGGAATCTGCCCGAGCAGTTCCCCCGCGTACCAGTCCATCAGGGCGTCAAAATCCGCCGTCAGATCACCGGTCTTTGCTGAATCTTTTGGCTCTGTCCTGTCACTTGCCGCTGCCAGGCCACTCTCTGGTGCAGCCTGGTTTTGAGACTCATCGTATGTCCAGGCTACCGACCGATTGTGCACACAGGTTTCGTTGACGACCGGAAGCGGCATACTCTTTTCTGTCATCGCAAAAAGCTCGTCTCCCATCCGGGCGCCAAGCACCGCAATGTGCGGCACCTGCATGCGCTCTCGCGGGGCAAACGCTTTTTGAAAGGCTTCACAGTCAAAAGAGCGTCCCTTATACTCGCCGTATTTTTTTGCCAGATCCACTAGCTGCGCCGCCAGCCGCTCACGGCTGCAGGCATTCCCGCAGTGGAGCATATCTACCATATATAAAAAATCCATCTGGCCCATATCTTCCAGCAGGTCATACACGCTGCGAATCGTGTCGCAGCAATTGACCAGCACCAGTTCTTTCACATCGCCGGCGAGCACTGCTTCCAGCACTGATTTGCCAAATCCGCAGATATTCGGATGCGCAATCTGATCTGCATAGTCAAAGCCCTCCGGCATATGATTCAGATTTTCACATTCTCCGCCAAATGCCGCCAGAAGCTCCAGCGGCGTGTATTTACATACATAATACGTTTTACTCACAGTCTATTCCTCACCGGGCAAAGCAAGCCCCGCCCCTACAAATCCATTCTGCCATTTTTTTACATCTGCGCGCGCATCCTGTCAGCTCAGCATCTCCAGGAACGCCCCCAGCCGCGTGGCGGTCTGTCCCTCTCCGCCGTGGCTCCGGTCACAGCCATCCCCATCAAGAATCAGTGTCGGAAGCCCCGCGGCCTCAAAACGCTTCTTTGCCAGCTGTGAACCGCCCAGCGTGTGTTTACATCCCCAGTGGTTAAACCATACAACGCCGTCTGCCTTCGTCTCCTTCGCATGCCGGATCCCGGCGTCAATCCGCCGCGTAATACTGCCATTCAGCGAATGATACACAAGCCGCATCGCCATATCCTCATACGGATCCTCCGCATGATGCTCCAGATCAACGACCTGCGCAAGCTCGCAGCCGACGATCTGTGCGCTCTCCTTCAGCAGAAACGCCTCCTTCACTGCCTCAGACCAGAAAGGAATCGTATGCATCCAGTATATGCGTTTTCCCCTGGCGGATTCCGCCTTATTCAGTCCCTTCAGCAGCCGCCTGGTATACAGCTCCTCTTCCTTCGTGCCCAGTAAAATATTGTTCGTCATGCCGCAATACATCGGCGATACCAGATCCTCCGGAATGTATTTGTCCACGCGCCATTTCTGAAACTGGTCATAATTCTCCAGCGTCCTCCTGCTGCGCGCCAGGCGCTCACGCAGGCTTGCGTCGTCGATCTTTTTTCCGGTATTTTTTCCAGAAAAACGCCCAGATCGCGGAGCTGTCCCGCCACATAAGCGACATTCGCGTCATTCCGCTCTGCCGGAATATCAATCGCAAAGCTCGGTACATCGTACAACGCCGCCAGCTCCTTGAAGGTCAGCAGGTTCGCGTCACAGGCGAGGCTGGTATAGACAATGCAGCGCGGCCTGGGAAGCAGTCCCCTCTTTGCCGCCCCGATAAACGTCTTATGATAGCTGCACAGCGTCTCTGAAATTCCGGCGTCCTCCGCCGTCTGCAACAGTGCCCGCTCTGCCTTCGAACCGGCCAGGTAACAGGAAAAGCCCTCCACATTATATGGATAAAGCCCTGCCTCCTGCATCAGCTCACAAGGCGTAAATATGCTGACCAGGATGCTGTGTTCCGGATCCTTCAGCGGCTTTAGCATCGTATCCATCATCAGACGCGCCAGGTACTGGTCCGCCGAAGACAAGGTTTTATCCGGTGCCAGCCGGAGCTTCAGGTCCTGTGCCTCCCACCCAGTTTTCAAAAGGCCCCGCGCACGTGCCGGGTCGGTTTCACTCCACTTCTCTACATAACGGCCAAACGTCTCTACAACCTGCAAATTTTTCATCCTTCCTGCGGGAATCGGCCTTCTGCCGATGCCCGTCCAAACCACAATACTCTTTTGACGCAAATTCCGTGCGAATTATACGACAAATTCTAAAATTTGTAAAGGCAGCGAAAGAAACCGTGGCCGGTCACCCTTTTAGCATTTTTTCTTCGCCGCAACTGCTTTTTTCATACAGACCCAGTAATTGCGCTCTTCCGGGTCATGGGCAGCGGCGATCAGCCCTGCCATCTCTTCCGGCGTGGACATCCAGTCGCCGCGCACACGCCCTTTGTCCAAACAGCGATACGCCTCCCGCATCGTTTTTTCATCCGTTCCGGCACATACCAGGTCCTCCTCCACCTGCCAGGAAGCATCGTCATATTCGTCATTCCCAAACTCTCTGGTCTTTGCGTCAAAAGTAAGCTCAAAAATCCGACTGTCCCCAAGGTCAGGAAGATAGCAGGCATCCTCCACCGTTTCCTCTATATGCAGATAATAAAGAGAAGCGCGGCTCTTGCCTTCTTTTTTCCGAATAATACGCCCCAGACGCTGCGTTCTCTGCCTGTGCCCGGCTGTGCCGGACAGAATAATGCCGATGGAAGCATCCGGGATATCCACGCCCTCATCCATTGATTTACAGGTAATCAGGATCCGGTATTCACCCATGCGGAACCGTTCCAGGCTGTTTCGATTTGCCTGCTCCCCCATCTTTGAATGACATCGGCCTACCCGCCCCGGATACTGCAAATTCAGGACACGATATAATTCCTCCGCCTGCGCAATCCGCTCCCCAAAAACCAGGATTTTTTCCCGTCCGCCCAGCAGCCGGATCAGCTCCTCCGCGCATGAGATCCTTGCCGACGCCAGACATACCAGTTTTTTTCTTTTATAAGACAGATTCAGATAAATCCGTGCAAGGCGGGCAATCTCCCGATTTGCTCCGCCCTTGCGCTGTGCTTCCGACAACTGCGTTTCCTGCCGCTGCCCGGAAGGAAACGATGAGCCCGTCATCCCGGTACTGAGCCTGCGAAGCTCTTCAAACAAATCCCTCTGACTTAGCCCTTCTAAAAAAGGAGCCTTTTTCCTTAACACATCAAAGCACCGCGTCATCCGGTCGGTGATATCCTCGTATTCAGCCATTTCCTCCGGCCAGAAGGTCAGAGCGACATGAAACACATCAATCGGACAGATGGTTTTCCTGTCGGTCGCTTTTGCCATTCCATAAGAATAAATACGCGGCCCAAGCGACTCCGCAAGGATGCGCCCGCTCATTCCCGAAGGCAGGGTGGCCGATAGCCCCAGCGAATAATACGCGGCCTTTTCCTTATTGATCCGGGTCAGAAACTCAAAAATCAGATGATTTTCTCCGCTTGCGTAATGATGGCACTCATCCGCTATCAGAAAAACAGCTTCTCCTCTCTCCAGCTGTGCCAGAATCTGCCGCGCCAGTTCATAACGGGCGGAATTAACCACATAGATCATATATTTACAATTTACCGGATCCTTGCGTCCGCCGCCGCGCAGACCGATTCTATCCTCTCCCGGGGATTCCGCCTTTTCCCTTCGATATTCCCGGAGCGCTTTTCCCCATTGTCTCATCAAAGAGCTTGTGGGAACCACGATTTTTACCATTACCTTTCGCCCCAGCTTCTGTTCCAGGGCATCGATCGCACGCAGGGCAAGCCTGGTTTTCCCAGAACCGGTAACAGCCTGAACCATGCCCCTTCCGCCATTTTCCAGCCACCTCTCCAGGCATTCCCCTTGCCATTGATAAAGAATCACCGGGCCTTCCTCCGGCGCAGATGCACTGACATCTCTCATCGACCGCTCTGTCTGTGGCAAATCTTTTTTCATCTGTGCGCTCCTTTTCTGCCTGTACTTTTGTCGTAACTGTTCAGTACCTTCACAGTTACCTTTTGTCTTCTTTCTATCATACTAACTATTCCGGGAAGAATTTTCAACCGAATTTCCACTGCGTTTTCGTTACCTCTACGTTTTCACCCCTTACCCCGCAGCAAGTGCGTGGTCGGGTTGTGACCAGTAACATGTTTTCACTTTTCAAAACATTCGGTTGAAAAGTTTCTTCACTTCATATATACTTCATAATTAAGAGTGAAAATCGTAACTGTGAAAGAACAGAACAGCTACAATAAATCTATCATACACAAAGGATGAACGCATATGAATTACGAAGACCTCTACCAGGCCCTTTTGCCTGACGAAAAATCACTGAAAGACGGCATCGCCTCCCTTCAGAAGCTCCAGAAAACGATTGTCCGGGAGACAGAAAGCGGCGATCTCAAATATCTTTCCAGAGACTTAAATACCCTGGCGCAGACTGCCGCCGCGCTCTTGGCAACCATTGAAGCTCTGAGCAGCTCCGTTAACTCCTTTGATGCAAAAGCTTATTTCGAAAGCGGCGATTTCGCCTCGCAGATGCTCGATCTCTGCCGTGAACAGAATGTAGACGTCCAGGGCGAATTCCCGGTTTACGAAATGTTTCCTCACCGCGTAAAGCTGGACGTGGAAAATCAGGACGTTTACCTGGACAAAAAACGCATCCAGTGCGTGCGGCCGTCCAGTTTTGTAAAAACAGTAAAAATCAGTCAGGAAAAGCTGAAGAAAGTCCGTTTCAACGCAGACTCTTTTGCCGGCGAGCTGGAGGACGCTTATGATCTGGCCATGCTGAAGCTTAAGAAAAAGCCGGGCTCCGTTCTCTATCTGACCAGCCTGTACAAATTTCTGACTCCTATGAGCCGGTTCCGTAAGGACTACGATCTGCAAAGCTTTTCCTATGACATTTCACGGCTTTACGCAGAATTCATAGAGGGAATGAATACGACAAAAAGTGGGCGAAGCTTTGATTTCGCGCCCGCGCACGAAAATAAAAAGGCGATCCGTATTCTTGATGCTTATGGAAATGAACAGTTCCTGGCGACGATTCGATTCTTCTGATCCAAAGGTATGGAACCGTTCCTTTCTATTTTCATACGGTCTTCGCAGTGAGTGCGAAGCCTGCCTCAAACAGCTGCCAAATACAGTATTACTCTTACAGAAAGAAGGGCCAAAATGCCAGAGTATGAATCAACAGCCGGCATCAGTTTTCTGACTGATTTCTGGCAGAAACAGTATCTTCAGGAATACATCCGCGACGGCGGAAGCAAGATAAAATTCGTGACCGGGCGTCCCGGCAGCGGCAAGACACATTTTCTGCGGCTGATGACAGGCCTTGCCAGAAAAGAAAATTATAAAACGGTCAGCTTTTCCGCCAAAGATATCTGGATGCACGATTTCCGCGACATTTATGTAGAAATTATCAACCAATGCGACATTATGGACTGCCTGACGGCTGCCAGCCGGAAGGTGATCCGGGAAATGGGATATGATCCGGCCGAAATTCCGGAAGGAATGAAGTTTATTGACTACCTCTCTCAAAGCGGCTTCGGTGATCCGATGACCCGCCGCGAAATCCGGTCGGTTTTGCGCAATATCTTCCTTGATAACCCGCTTCTGGACAACAATTTTGCCCTGGCCTGCAGCATGCTCACCGGCAGTATCCTTGGCTACCCCATTCTTGAAGAGCAGAACAAAGAGCTGCTTCTCTCCTGGCTGAGGGCTGACCGCGACGTAAAGCTTGCACAGCTGCGCGCGCTCGGATTTTACCCGGCTAAGATCTCAAAATATAACGCACGGAATATGCTCCGCTCCCTGGCAGAGGTCATCCATATGGGCGGATATTCCGGCCTCTTCCTTGCGATTGACGATGTGGAAATCCTCATCAGCCGGACAAGCCTGGAAACGGTACACTACACGAAAATGAAACGTGACGACACCTACGAAAGCATCCGCCAGCTGATCGACGATATCGACAGCATGCACCATGTTTTCTTTGTTTACGCATTTGACCGTGCACTCATTGACAATGAAAACGCTGGTCTGAAATCCTATCAGGCCTTATGGAACCGGATTCAGAACGAAATCGTCGGCGAGCGCTTTAACCGCTTCTCGGATATGGTCGATCTGGACCGTCTGGCTTCCCAGGAATACACCCCGGACATCATTGTCGCCATCTCAGAAAGCCTGGCCCGGCAAAAGCAAAGCGCGACGGTGACTCCCCTGGATAAAAAAAGCGCAAAAGCCCTGGCTGCGCAGTCCCGCAATGGCAGCATTGGCCTGGCACAGCAGATATTAAACGCGATGGAGGTGGAAAACAATGGCTGACACAGGATATAATTTTGAAGCCCGTCACATGATCGAGGTTCTTCGCTCCGGCATCCCTTCCCGCGCGGTAGGGGCCTGCTTTTCTGAAGCCCGTCCCAAAATCATGAAAGAAATCTGCGGGCAGCTGGAACAGGTCAGTGAAAATCAGAAATCCGGCGGCAAGATAATCTGCGGCAAATACGGAGAGGGCAAAACGCATCTGCTGAACACCATTTTCAACCTCGCAGGAGCGGACAACATGGTCGTCTCCTACATCTCACTGAGCAAAGAAACGCCGATGGACAAGCTGTATCTTTTTTATCAGAAAGCCATGCAGAACACCTATCTGCCCAGAAGGCAGCAGCCAGGCTTTATGCATGAGGTGGAAAATATTTCCGCCAACAGTCCCATAGCCAATGAGATGCTGCTCTATGCGGCAAAACAGCTGGAAACAGATAAACTCTATTACCTGTTCCGCTCTTATCTGAATACAGAAGATTCAGATGAAAAGTTCATTCTCCAGGCTGATCTGGAAGGGGATTTCATGGCAAATGCTCCGCTGAAAAAGATTTATCGGCGAATCTTCAACCAGCCCGCGAAATACAACGTCAATTTCGTAAAAACCAGGCACTGCGCAGACTATTTCAGATTTATGAGCCATCTGTTTTTACAGATGGGGTATCACGGTTGGGTCATCCTTGTAGATGAGACAGAGCTGATGGGACGGCTCAGTAAAAAAGCCCGGCTGAATGCCTACAAAAATATGGCAGGCTTCCTGCTCCCGGAAAACTGCCCGGAAGCGACCTTCACTTACTTTGCGCTGGCTTCCTCCTACCCGGAAGATGTCATCGAAGGAAAACACGAGTTTGAAAACCTGGAAACCGCTTATCCGGAACAGCCGGATCTGCAGGAACCCATCCGCGTTGTCCTGAACCTTTTGAATGACGCGGAACAGCTCCAGCCCCTGACCAAAAACGAGATTAACGAAGTACTCTTAAAGATTCAGGACTTCCACGGTCAGGCCTACGGCTGGTCGCCCAGTCTGTCCGCGCGGACACTTGCGCGCTCTACACAATCCGGAGGCTACCTGCTCCGGACAAAGATCCGCGCCGCGATCGAATTTCTCGACCAGCTCTACCAGTACGGAAAAGCCGGAAAAACAACCATCAACGAACTGGGAGAGGAAACCTTCGAAGAAGAAGTGCCTTTGATCGAGGATATTTAAGGAATTGTTACAAAATCAGGAGCTCAGACGCTCTGATTGTCACGTATGAGGTAGTTTTTTCGTTACAGATCACACCCCGGCCACAACATTTGCCGTGCAGTCAGCGTGTGACCAGTAACGTTTTTCTCCTCATGCGCGACACCTTTTCTGCTTTTCCGCTAACCATGTTCTTTTACTGCTGCCTTTTCCTCGCTTTTTCAATCCGGGTTACCGGTCTCCTTCCGACCATTCACATCCCTTTGTCTGCTGCAAACAGGCGCAATAACAAACCGGGGCGTGTTTGATTCCTTCCATTTCGGAAATAATTTTCTAATGAATTTTCAATGACAAATGTTTTTCGATATGTTACAATCGTATTAAATTTATGATGGATTTTTTAATGTTACGCAATGGAATATTTGTGTGCATGTCTGCCTTTACGAAGCAGGAAATATACGATATAATTCCTGCAGGGTCGGCAGATTTCAATATCGTCGAAATGAGAAGACCCGGCTCTCAAAGCAGGGACATCCCACTGCGGCAGAGAGGAATTGCTTATGGAAATAGAGTTTCTCAGGGAATTTATCGTTTTAAGTGAGACCTGCAGTTTTCAGGAAGCGAGCGACCGGCTGTATATCACCAATTCCACGCTCTCCAAGCATATCCAGAAAATGGAAGCGGAGCTTGGACATCCTCTGTTCGAGCGCTCCACGCGCAGAGTCACCCTGACAGAGATGGGACGCATTCTCCAGGAAAACGCCAGCGAGATCCTCACACGATATGATGAGGCACTGATTCAGATGAATAAAGAAGCAGCAAAAGCTACCAATACCTTATCGGTCGCCTTTACCAATACAACCTCCCGCTACGGAGTCCTTGATACCATCCTCTCTTTCAAACAGGAATATCCGGATATCAATCTTCAGATCGCCGAGCTGCAGGGACCGCCCCAGAAATCCACGTTTCTGGACCGACAGGCTGAATTTATTTTCGCGAGTGACAAGGGATTGGCCACAAAAGATATCACGCATCAGACCTTTGCCAAAGAGGAGGTTGTCCTGGTCACATCCGTGGAAAATCCCCTCGCAAAGAAGCCCATCCTCAGTCTCTCAGAGATTGCCAGCGAACAGCTGCTGCTTCCGGATCGGGCCTTTTTGCAGGATCTCTTATTTGAAGCATGTACCAATGCCGGATTCACGCCAAAAGTACGGATGTATACCAATAACGCGCAGACCGCTTTTTTGCTGGCCGCGAATAACTACGCCAGTGCAATTTTCCCCCGTGCCTGTCTGGGAGAATACACAGGCGAGAAAGAGATTCGCGCAATCGCGTTTTCCCCTGCGGTCACCTTTGAAGTCTATATGCTGTACATGGCAAATAAACCTTTTTCCTCGGCGGGAGAACTGTTTTTTGACTATGTTAAAGCACACGGCCTGATCGACCAGTAACGTACAGTCACTATATCCTCCGGAGGTTTTCTATGAAAACGCTTTATTTACATATCGGTACCCCAAAGACGGGCACCTCATCCATTCAGGCTTTTCTGAGGAAAAACAGGAAGCTTCTCTCCAGCCACGGCTACAGTTTCCCGCTTATGCCATTTACCTACCCCGGTGTGCCCATCCAGCGCAACGGGCATTTTCTGATGGTGATAAGCTCCTGCCTGGAAAATACCTCTTCCGAGGTTCCCGCTCCGCCACAGACAAACGCGCTCTGGAAAGAGCACTATGCGGAAGGGCTTACCACTCTTCATCATGCGTTTGAGTCCTGTGACAATGTCATCCTCTCAGAAGAGCGTCTCTGGAACGCCATCTATTATGACCCCATGAGTTTTCTGGAGTTTCTGCCGAAAGATGCGGCAGAGCATCATTATTGTATTAAAATTGTCGTCTATCTGCGCCGACAGGATCTCTTTCTGACCTCCCTCTGGAACCAGAGGGTCAAAGCCACCAAGTCCGGGGAGACCCTTCCGGAATACCTGGATAACCTGGCCGTGCGGAAGCCGCTGTACGCGGACTATGAAAAAACACTCCAGACTCTTTCGGATACCTTCGGCACGGAGAATATCATCGTCCGCCGTTTTGAGCCTGCCTCCTGGATCGACCATTCGATCACAAAGGATTTTCTGGACGCTATCGGCATGGATTACAGCCTTCCATTCCAGCCGCCGAAGCATACGGTCAATCCCAGCCTGAACGGAAATGCCCTGGAAATACAGCGGCTCATCAACTGCTCCGAGCTTTTATCCAACTCAGAGAAGCTCAGCCTGTCTACTTATATGAAGGCAATTCCCGAAAGCACACAGACCGACCGTGCCTTCCAGCACTTATCTGTGGAAGAGAGCGCTGCTCTCCTTGCACACTTCCGGGGCGGGAACAACCGCGTTGCCGATACCTATCTGCATGACGGACAGCCGCTTTTTTCCGATGAGATCAAAGAGACTCCCATGTGGCAGCAGGAAAATGAGGAAATGCTGGCCGACACCATGCGTGTTTTCCTCACTGTGACGCACGATCTCTATGCCAGAAACCAGGAACTGACCAAAGAAATCAAAAAGCTGAATGCATTCCGGGAAAAAGTAAAGCATCCTGCCCGCACGTTAAAAAATAAAATCTTCAAAAATAAGTAAACAGCTGCATATTCCGTCTCATTTTGGCAATCCTTATATTCAAACAGAGCGCCGACGGCATTACGCCTATACCGGCTCTGCGGAATAAAAGGATGAGGTGAATGAAATGAATAGACGGACATGGAAAGAATTTATCACAAAACGCAGCACGATCTGGACGCTGAGCCTTTGCCTGGTCGGCGCGATCGTTCTGGGCTCTCTGGCTGCGGTAACCAGCTCCAAAAAGGAGGATACGCAGCCTGAGACCGGAACCGGCCAGGTCGCTTATCTGGAAGAAGACCTGGACCCCACAGGTGAGGAAAACAGCATCTCCACAGACGCGGCAAATGAGGCGGACAGTTCCCTGACAGACGCAGCCGGTACCGATGAAGGCATTCTGACCAACCGGACTGATACGGATGGTCTGGAAGAAGCTTCCGGAACCGCAATCGCGGAAAATACATCCGACACACCGGCAGAAGACACCACAGACGAATCTGCCGGCACAGATACTTTCAATACAGATACGATCTCTTCAACCACAAACGCAGAGAATGATTCCGCAGCAGCTTCCTCTGATGCCGATGAAAACAGTACCGCAGATCCGGCATCTGCGGATACGTCCATAGCTTCCAATACCGACTCCGTGTCCGAAGCTGTCTCCGATGACTCGGCGGAAGCTGCCTCCGCAAATATCATCTCCGAACAGACCCTGCTGGAAGCCGGCGTCAGCTTCTCAGACGAGCAGTCCCTGCTCTGGCCCTCCGCCGGAACCATTGCCATTGATTACAGCATGGATAAAAGCGTCTACTTCGCAACCCTGAACCAGTACAAATACAACCCGGCCCTCGTCATCAGCAGCGATACCGGAAATCAGGTGCTCGCCTCCGCCAGAGGAATCGTTGAATCCATTACCATCGACGAAGAAACCGGCACCACACTGGTATTAAACATCGGAAACGGTTATAAGCTGACCTACGGACAGCTCATGGAGCCTGCCGTATCCGAAGGAGACATCGTAGAAGCCGGAGACCTTCTCGCCTATATCAGTGAGCCCACCAAATACTACAGCATCGAAGGCAGTAACCTCTACTTTGCCATGACCAAAGACGGCACCCCCGTCGACCCCGTACTATACCTTGAATAAACCAGTTTCGAGCAGCATCAAAACCGAAAGACAGACCATGCGGATTTATCCGCGATGGGATGGATTACGGTTTTGGGATGGGCGGAACGCCCATCAGCCACAGACATATGACGCGTAAGCGGCATATAGCCTGCATAGCAGGCGGTCTGCGGCATGATGCTCGAAACTGCCTCTGTGCATCAAAACCGAAAGACAGACCATGCGGTTTTATCCGCTATGGGATGGATTATATGCACCAAAAAAAATGAGCGGAGTATATTATTATACACACCTGTTACCACTTGCGGCCGATTTTCAACATTCTTTAATCCTTTTTGTGAAGTACCTTTTTCGGCCGCTTATAGATATAATATCAAAAGAAGGGATGATTTCTCATCCCTTACATAAATAAAATGTAATGATTCAGAACAGCAGACTGCAGCTCTACGCTTCGGTGCTGTTCTGAACTGTTACAATAAAGTCAGATTTACAGCTACAGTTTCCGATACACTGTAAAATACATGGTAAGGAAACAGGCCATTCCTCCGATCAGGTTCGAAATCGGTTCCGCAATAAACACCCCGTCCGTTCCAAGTCCCCAAAGCATCGGCAGAAGCATGGTCAGCGGAACAACAATCACAACCTTACGCAGAATCGAGAAAAATACAGCCCTCCTGGCTTTTCCCAATCCCACAAAGGTGGACTGCCCCATAAACTGCAGACTCATAAAAACAAATCCAAAGAAATAAAGCCGAACCGCCCGGACTCCATACGCCAGCGTCTCGGCCTCACTGGAGAAAATCCGTATAAAAGCGGCAGGAAAAAGCTCAATCACCAGCCAGATAAAAGCCGTATAAATAATACCGGTTATCGCCATGAAGCGAATCCCTTCTTTTACCCGTTCCGGTTGTTTTGCTCCGTAATTATATCCGAGCACCGGCTGGCCGCCGCTGCTGAGGCCAGTCACCGGCAGAGAAGCGATCTCGCGGATACTGTTAATAATCGTCATAATCCCCACATACAGATCTCCGCCATAATTCTGCAGCGTGACATTGCACACAATCTGCACAAGACAGTTCGTCGCCTGCTGCATAAAGCCGCTCACGCCAAGGCTGAGCACATCCCGCACAATACGTCCTCCAAGCCTCATAAAAGACAGCCGGAGTCTGATCTCCGTTCTCCCGACCGTCAGAAAATGAACGACCCAGATGGCGGACACGCACTGGCTGATCACCGTCGCTGTCGCCGCTCCCTGTACACCCAGCGACAGGCCAAAAATAAAGACCGGATCCAGAATCAGGTTCAGCACCGCACCAATCACCGTCGTCCACATCGCCGTCCCCGGAAAGCCCAGCGCACTGATAAATCCGTTCATCCCGGTTACTAGCATGGAAAATGGCACTCCAGCCAGATAAATTCTCAGATAGCTTTCCGCATAAACAATTGTGGCGTCACTCGCGCCAAACAGATACAGAACCGGCACCCGGAACACATAACAGAGCACCATCAGAATCACTGAGGTAATCAGGATCATGGTACATACATTCCCCATGATCTTTCTCGCTTTTTCCTCTTCCCTCGCCCCTCTTGCGATAGAAAACAGCGGAGCGCCTCCGGTTCCAAACAGGTTCGCAAATGCCAGAATCAGGGACGTGATCGGAAAAGTGATTCCCACCCCGGTCAGAGCCAAACTGCCCACTCCCGGAAGATGACCGATATAAATGCGATCCACGATATTATATAAAAGCTGTACCAGCTGCGCAATCGTCAGAGGTACCGCCTGCGCTGTAATATTTTTCCATACCTTTCCAACAGAAAAATCCCGCTGTGTTCCCACGCTGCGCCGCATATATTTCCTCCATAATCACAGATTACACTACGTCTTCAAACCTGTCCACGCAGCAAGTGCGTGATTGGGTTTAGAACAGTAACAATCACAGATTTTCATCATCCGCCACAATATCAATATCCATATGCACCTGTTCCCGCACCCGCTCGTCAATATCGATTTTTGACAACGCTGCTCTCTGCAGTCCTTCATCCTGTGAAATGACAAATTTCACTTCCACCTGTTTCCCGACCCGCTCCGCGATCAGCTGCTCCAGCTCCGCTTTCCGCTCTGCATTATTCAGGTAACGCTCTGCCAGAAAATCCGCAAAAACCACATACAGCCGCCTGTCATTCTCATCCTGTGAATTGTATTTTGGCACGGCTGAGCTCAGTACGACCCGAAACATCCCACTCGTACCGTTGACAATGGTTTTCCACATTTCACAGACCTTTTTCAGGTCCTCCGGCACCGCCCCTGGCAAAGCAGCCGGGGATATGCCGTCCGCATTCTGAAAAGGACCATCTGCAACCAGACCCGAAAAACCGCCCTGGCCATTTCCATACGGTACTCCTTCGGCACCACTCGCGTCCCCGCCTGCCGCATACCTTCCATTTCCGCCGGCATCTCCATTTACGGCTCCTGCTCCATATGCAATGCCATTTTCTCCGCCCTGCCCAGCACGGGGACCCGGCATTCTCACTCCCTGCTCAACCATCCGTTCCAGTCTGCGGATACGCTCAACCAGCGAAATCTCATCCTTCTCCGCCTGGGGCGTACACAGCTTAATCAGCGCCATCTCTACCTGCACACGCTTATTCGTCGCGTAGCGGATCGAATTCGACAGCTCTGAAAAAATACGAATATAACGCATCAGCGTGTCACTGCGCACCATCGCAGCTTCCTCACGCAGCTGCACGAGGTTTTCCGTCGAGACATCCAGGATATCCTCCATGTCATCAGAGGCTTTCATCAGCATCAGATTGCGCAGATACCAGGTAAAATCATTCACAAACTGCGTCAGATCACGCCCCTGCAGAATCAGCTGCTCCAGCGCGCGTATCGCCTCCGTCAGCTCCCCCCGCAAAATCCGGCGCAGCAGCTGACTGAACACATCCGTATCGACCGCGCCAAGCACCTCCAGCACCCGGTCGTAGGTCAGCGTCTCGCCCAGATAAAAAGCAATGCATTGATCCAGAAGACTCAGAGAATCGCGCAGGGAACCGTCGCCCTTTCTCGCAATATAACGCAGCGCTTTTTCCTCCGCTTCAACCTGCTCTGTCTCCATCAGCTCCTGCAGCCGGGCCAGGATCGTATCCTGCCCGATCCGGTGGAAATCATAACGCTGGCAGCGGGAAAGAATCGTAATCGGGATCTTCTGCGCCTCTGTAGTCGCCAGAATAAAAATGACATAAGAAGGCGGCTCCTCCAGCGTCTTTAAAAGCGCGTTAAACGCGCCCGTCGAGAGCATATGCACCTCGTCAATGATGTAGACCTTATACCGCCCCGCAGTCGGCGAATACGCGACCTCCTCCCGAATCTCGCGGATATTGTCCACGCCGTTGTTGGACGCGGCATCGATCTCAATCACATTCATCGAAGAACCCGCCGCGATCGCGCGGCACATGGCGCACTCGTTGCATGGATTGCCGTCAACAGGATGCTCACAATTCACAGCCTTTGCGAAAATCTTGGCGGCAGAGGTTTTACCGGTCCCTCTGGTTCCGCAAAACAGGTAAGCGTGCCCCAGCCGATCCGCCCGGATCTGATTTTTCAAAGTCTTTACAATGTGATCCTGCCCTTTTACCTCATCAAAGGTGGATGGGCGGAACTTGCGGTACAATGCGGTATAGCCCATATTTCGTCATCTCTCCCTATATTCTTTGCATATCGTCTGCCGGATGCATAAATTATTTCGTAACAGATCCCTACAGCGAAATACAGAACTCCCCGTCTCTATGCCAGCATCCAGCGGATATTCTTCCGTCTGACCGCTGTACGCTGCCGGTCCTTCACGCAGCCCGGCGCATAAAAACAAGGAGTTCTTTTTTCATAAGACTTCTAAAAGCTTTCCGTTACCATCTGCCAGTCCGTATCAGTCACCAAAGCAGATATCCATCAGCTTTGCTTCTGCGATGATCTCATCCTTCGGGGAAACCACCTTCAGCTTCCCGGCCACATCGCCAAGCGGCACCTTCTTCATCTTGTTATTCACAATGCCGACCATATAGCCATACTCTTCCTTGAGGATCATATCTGCGCATTTCAGACCGATTCGCGTAGACAGTACCCGGTCATACGGGCACGGACTGCCGCCTCTCTGCGTATGTCCCGGAATCGTAATGCGCACCTCCGGTCCGTTCGCGGCCTTGATCTCATCTGCCAGCTCATGTGCAACCGATGCGTTGCCTCTCTTCTGGAGCTTTGCCGCATACTCTTTCTTGCTCAGCTTCGCATCCTTTTTGGAGATCGCGCCTTCCGCCACCGCAATCACGGTAAAGCCCTTGCCGGCCTGCGTCCGCTTGTCAATCGCAGCTACAACCTTCTTGATATCGTACGGAATCTCCGGAATCAGGATGATGTCCGCGCCTCCGGCCAGTCCGGCGTAAAGGGTCAGCCAGCCTACCTTGTGGCCCATAACCTCTACAATGAAAACACGGTTGTGCGAAGCCGCTGTCGTATGAATGCGGTCAATCGCGTCTGTAGCGACATTCACCGCACTGTAAAAGCCGAACGTCATATCCGTGCCATAGATATCATTGTCAATCGTCTTCGGAAGGTGAATGATATTCAGTCCTTCCTCACGCAGCAGGTTCGCCGTCTTCTGCGTGCCATTGCCGCCCAGGATCACCAGGCAGTCCAGACGCAGCTTATAATAATTCTGCTTCATCGCCTCGACCTTATTCAGCCCCTTCTCATCCGGCTCCCGCATGAGCTTAAACGGCTGTCTGGAGGAGCCAAGGATCGTGCCGCCCTTGGTCAGGATGCCGGAAAAATCCCTCGAGGTCAGGAGACGGTAATCACCGTAAATCAGACCCTTATACCCGTTCATGAAGCCATACACCTCGAGCTCGTCCAGATTGCTGGAGAGTCCCTTTACCACACCGCGCATCGTCGCGTTCAGCGCCTGGCAGTCGCCGCCGCTGGTCAACAGACCGATTCTTTTCATTTCATTCACTTCCCTTTCTCTCTGTATTCACAGGATACGATACCTCAATAGACAGACCTGCGGCACGCCTGCATGCCTGAGCGCTGTACATCAGAGGACCGGACTTTACCCCATCCTGACACAGACCCGTCCGCAGGAACCATGGAGTAAACACCTTTATACCTGCCAGTATACCGCAAAATTCAGAAGGACTCAACAACATTATTTTTTATTTTCCGCTTTCCTGTGGAAAATTTTATGTTATACTGTATTATCGAGTCTGTAACCGGGTATTCTGGCTTTTCCTCATACCCTGCAGATATAAGAAAGAGAACGATTCAGAACAGCAGACCACAGGTTCTGCACTTCGATTCTGAACCGAGATTAAAAAAAGAATCGAGGAAACCTTCCGTGAACATTACCGCAAAAACCAAATTCACCTATGCGATCGGCGGCCTCGGCAAAAATCTTGCCTACGGCTTTGTCGCGTCCTACACCCTTTACTACTACAATACCATTCTCGGCATCAGCGCTTCCTTCGTCGGCCTCCTGCTGATGGTGGCACGCATTTTTGACGCCTTCAATGACCCGTTTATGGGAGTGGTGGTGGCCAAAACAAAAAGCCGCTACGGACGCTACCGTCCCTGGATTCTGACCGGCGCGGTACTGAATGCCTTCATTCTCTACGCCATGTTCGCAGTTCCGCACAGCCTCTCAGGGAACAGTCTGAAGGCCTATGTCACGATTACCTATTTTCTCTGCGGGATCACCTACACGCTTTCTGACATTCCTTACTGGTCTGTCATCCCGGCGATTACAAAAGCAGGCAGCGAACGTAAAAGCCTGACCGTATTTGCCCGGACCTTCTCCGGCTTCGGCGCGGCGCTCCCCACCGTTTTAACCATGAGCCTGCTGCCGATCCTCGGCGGCGGCACTGACACCGAACACTACCGCAAAGGCTTCGCCATGCTGGCATTTGCCATCGCCATTTTTTATGTGATAACCACGATCATCACAGTGCGCAATCTGCCAAACGATGAACTGCATGAGCCGCATGATGCCTCCATCCGCGATCTTCTGAACGCTCTGCTCAAAAACGACCAGGCGCTCAATCTGGCCGCCATCATCATCCTGTTTAACTCAGCGATCTACATGACGACCAATCTGCTGCTCTACATGTTTCAATACGACATCGGCGATGAGAGCCAATATACAATTTTCATGGTCTTTTCCGGTCTGATCCAGTTCGCGGCCATGACCCTGCTCTACCCGTTCTTCCGGAAGCGCTTTTCAAACCGGCAGATTTTCTTCACCGCCTGTGTTGCAGGGATTCTCGGCTATATCGCCATGACAGGCCTGATCTTCGGAAAGACTCTGACCCTGACCAAAATGCTGCTTCCCGGAGCGCTGATCTCCCTGACAAACGGCATCGGCTATGTTCTCACCACCGTCTTTGTCGCGGACGCCGTCGATTACGGCGAATCCATGACCGGGCAGCGCGAAGACAGCGTTGTCTCCTCTCTGCAGACCCTGATGGTGAAGCTCGCTACCTCCATTGCTTCCTTCGTAGCCGGTATCGGTATCGACCTCACCGGGATTGATATCGCCGCTGAAACGCAGACTGCGGCGGCAAAAACTTCCCTGCGCACACTGTTCGCGGTGCCTTCCCTTCTGCTGATGATTGCGGCACTGCTCATCTTTCTGCACAAGAAAACCATTGGTGCAGAACGCTAAAAAGTAAAACCCCTGCCGTTGGCATCTTCACCGCCAACAGCAGGGGTTTCATATTTTCTTCAAAGGCTACAGGCCAACTCCCTCTGGCCTCTCGCTTTTTTCTTACATCTCAAACGATTCCGGATCTACCTTCACTTCCACCTTATCCAGATGCCAGATCTCGTCCACATACTGCTGAATTGTACGGTCCGAGGTAAACTTGCCGCTGCAGGCCATATTCATCATAGCCATCCTTGCCCAGCGGGACTCATCGCGGTAAGCTTCTTCTACTCTCTTCTGTGCCGCCGCATAGGACTTAAAGTCAGCCAGAATGAAGTAGGTATCCGCCCGATCAGAGCTGTTTGTGTTCAGCAGAGAATCATAGATATCGCGGAACAGCTCCGGATTGTTGTGTGAAAACTCTCCGTTGATCAGCTGCATCAGCACACGGCGGATGTCCTGATCATTGTTGAAGTAGTCGGTCGGATGATAGCCGCCCTCATTTTCAAAGCGAATAACCTCGTCTGCGGAAAGACCGAAGATAAACGCATTCTCCTCGCCAACCTCCCGGACGATCTCGACATTCGCACCATCCATCGTGCCAAGAGTCGGCGCGCCATTCAGCATGAATTTCATATTGCCGGTACCGGAAGCTTCCTTACTTGCGGTCGAAATCTGCTCAGAGACATCCGCCGCCGCAAAGATCAATTCCCCATTGGATACACGGTAATCCTCAATAAATACAACCTTCAGCTTGCCATTGATCGAGCGGTCGTTGTTGATCACATTCGCGACATTGTTGATCAGCTTGATCGTCAGCTTTGCGCGGCGATAGCCGGCCGCTGCCTTTGCGCCAAAGATAAAGGTTCTCGGATAGAACGGCATCTCCGGATGATCCTTGATCTGATCATACAGATACATCACATGGAGGATGTTCAACAGCTGACGCTTGTACTCATGCAGACGCTTTACCTGCACATCGAAAATGGAGCGCGGATCGACATCAATACCATTGTGCTCCTTAATATACTTCGCAAGGCGTATCTTGTTCTGATATTTGATGTTCATAAACTCCTGCTGCGCCTTCGGATCGTCCACATATACCTTCATCTTCGCAATCTGCGGAAGGTCTGTAATCCACTCATCGCCGATATGCTCGGTCACCCAGTCTGCCAGCAGCGGATTCGCGTGCAGCAGGAATCTTCTCTGCGTAATACCGTTCGTCTTGTTATTAAACTTCTCCGGCATCATCTCATAGAAGTCCTTCAGCTCCTGATTCTTCAGGATCTCCGTATGCAGCTCTGCCACACCGTTCACGGAATAGCCGGCCGCGATCGCCAGATGCGCCATCTTCACCTGTCCGTCGTAGATGATCGCCATCTTGCGGATCTTCTCCTGGTTGCCCGGATAACGACGCTGAATCTCATTTACAAAGCGGCGGTTGATCTCCTCCACAATCTGATAAATACGCGGAAGCAGTCTGGAAAACAGCTCAATCGGCCATTTCTCCAGCGCCTCGGACATGATCGTATGGTTCGTGTACGCGCAGGTCTTCGTCGTGACATCCCACGCTTCCTCCCAGGTCAGTCCTTCTTCATCAATCAGAATACGCATCAGCTCTGCAACCGCCACGGTCGGATGCGTATCATTGAGCTGGAAGGTTACCTTCTCATAGAATTTGCGGATATCATCATGGCTTCTCTTATACTTCGCAATCGCCGTCTGTACGCTGGCGGAAATAAAGAAATACTGCTGTTTCAGACGAAGCTCCTTGCCCGCATAATGGTTGTCATTCGGATAAAGCACATCTACCAGGTTCTTCGCCAGGTTCTCCTGCTCCACTGCCTTCTGATAATCGCCCTTGTCAAAGGAATCCAGCTGGAAGTCCGTCACCGCCTCCGCATCCCAGACACGCAGGGTATTTACGATGTTGTTGTTATAGCCAAGGATCGGCATATCATACGGTACCGCGCGCACCGACTGGTATCCTTCCTGTGTAAAATAATTCCTTCCGGTCTTCTCATCATAGTCTACACGCACGTAGCCGCCGAACTTAACAATCTTCGCGTACTCCGGTCGACGCAGCTCAAACGGGTTGCCATCCTTCAGCCAGTTGTCCGGCACCTCTTTCTGATAGCCATCCTCGATCTTCTGCTTGAACATTCCGTAATGATAACGGATACCGCAGCCGTAAGCCATGTAACCCAGCGTTGAAAGGGAATCCAGGAAACAAGCCGCCAGGCGGCCAAGACCGCCGTTGCCGAGCGCCGCATCCGGCTCCTGATCCTCGATCACATTCAGATCAAAGCCCATCTCATCGAGCGCTTCCTTCACTTCCTTGTAAGCAGTCAGGTTGATGAGGTTGTTGCCCAGCGCACGTCCCATCAGGAATTCCATCGACATATAATAAACCATCTTCGGGTCATCGATCTCAAACTGCTTCTGAGAAGCCAGCCAGTTGTTGATAATCTCATCCTTTACCGCGTAAGACACCGCCTGGAACAGCTGCTGCTGCGTCGCCTCTTTGATCGTTTTGCGGTAAAGCGTGCGGACATTATCTTTCACGCGCTCCTTAAATAATTCCTTGTCCATTAATTTGCTCATAATAAGTTCCTCTCTTTTCCGTCTTTCGATCTCCCGCGATCACCGGCATACAGATCACCAGAATTTCACCCCTATACCGGATTCACCGGAATATCTCACAGTTTCCGTCTTAATCTATGCAAAATCGCCTTATCAGCCAGCCGCGGACATCCCGTCCGCGGCGCTTTGCGATGAATTTTTTGTAACAGTTCAGAACAGCGAAGCGCAGACCTGCGGCCTGCTGTTCTGAATAGCAGAATCGTTCGCTGCTATTTACCAATCTTCTCCACACCCAGCGTCGCCATCTCGCCATTGATGCTCCACTCTTTACTGTAGCCGATCGCCGTTCCATATTCCGCTTCCACCGCCATGGTCTCAGAAAGGATCTGTGCCTCCGACCGCTGCATCACGCCGGCAATCGTATCATTTCCGGTCACGGACACACGAATCTGATCCATTACCTCAAATCCGGCTTCCTTGCGCATCGTCTGAATCTTACTGATCAGCTCACGCACAAAGCCCTCCTCGATCAGCTCCGGCGTCAGATTCGTATCAATCACCACAGTGATCTCGCCGCTGTTTTCGGAGACATACCCTTCCGCCTGCGCCGCGTCAATCAGCAGGTCTTCCTCTTTCAGAAGCACCTCATTCCCATCGATATCCAGCTTCAGGACACCATTCGTCTTCAGCTCATTCATCGCCTGATTACCGTCCAGCTCCGGCAAAATCTGACGGATCTTTCCGAGCAGCTTGCCATATTTCGGACCAACCGTGCGCATCTGCGGTTTAAACGTATAGGAAGTAAACTGGCTGACATCCTCCGTGAACAGCACCTGCTTCACATTCAGCTCATCACGGATAATGTCCACAAAATATCCTTCCAGTGCATTTGCGGCCTTAATATACATGGCCGCCACCGGCTGGCGGTTCTTGATGCTCGCAGTATTACGGCAGGCACGCCCCATCACCACAGCTTTGAGCACCTCATCCATGTTTTTCTCCAGCTCCGGATCAATCATCGTCTCATCGACCGCCGGGAACAGGCACAGATGAATGCTTTCGCATGCAGAGGAATCAATTTTCACCACAATATTGCGGTAAATCTCCTCCGTCATAAACGGAATCATCGGTGCCGCGGCCTTGCAGGTATTCACAAGCGCCGTATACAATGTCATGTAAGCGTTGATCTTATCCTGCTCCATGCCCTTTGCCCAGAAACGCTCACGGCTTCTGCGGACATACCAGTTGCTCATGTCATCCACAAAATCCTGCAGCGCACGCGCCGCCTCCGGGATCCGGTAAGCACCAAGGTTCTCATCCACCGAGCGCACCATCGTATACATCTTGGAAAGCAGCCACTTGTCCATCACCGGAAGCTGCGCATAATTTGCTTTCAGATAAAGCGCGGCCTTCTCACTGGCATCGCCCTCGCCCTGGCCTGCAAAATCCAGCGGGTTAAAATTGTCAATGTTCGCGTACAGCACATAGAACGCATAAGTATTCCACAGCGTCCCCAGGAACTTGCGCTGTCCTTCCATCACAGCCTTGCCATGGAAACGGTTCGGCAGCCACGGCGCGCTGTTGATGTAGAAATACCAGCGAATGGAATCCGCCCCGTACTGGTCAAGCGCCTCAAACGGATCCACCGCGTTCCCCTTCGACTTGCTCATCTTCTGGCCATTCTCATCCTGCACATGGCCGAGTACAATCACATTCTCAAACGGCGCCTTATTGAAAATCAGCGTCGAGATCGCCATCAGAGAATAGAACCAGCCTCTCGTCTGGTCTACCGCCTCGGAGATAAACTGCGCCGGGAAATGCGTCTCAAAATACTCTTTATTTTCAAACGGATAATGATACTGCGCAAACGGCATCGCGCCGGAATCAAACCAGCAGTCAATCACCTCCGAAACACGGTGCATCGTCTTGCCGCATTTCGGGCAGCGAATCTTTACCGCGTCGATATACGGGCGGTGCAATTCAATCTCATCCGGAATCTCCTCTGTCTCGGAGCCTTCCTCCCCGGCCTTCCATTCCTTCCACAGCCGGAACAGCTCTTCCTTGCTGCCGATCGAATGCATATGGCCGCACTCGCACTCCCAGATATTCAGCGGCGTGCCCCAGTAACGGTTCCTGGAAATGCCCCAGTCCTGCACATTCTCCAGCCAGTCGCCGAAACGGCCCTTGCCGATGCTCTCCGGAATCCAGTTTACGGTATTATTATTGCGAATCAGGTCGTCGCGCACCGCGGTCATGCGGATAAACCAGGATTCACGCGCGTAATAAATCAGCGGTGTGTCACAGCGCCAGCAATGCGGATAGCTGTGCTCAAACTTCGGCGCGGCAAACAGCAGCCCGCGCTCGTCCAGATCCCTGATCACGTCCATATTCACGCCCGGCTCATTTTCCAGATCCTTGCGCAACACGCAGGAACGCCCCGGCCATTTCGTCTCTTTCGTCATCATACCCCGGTCATCCACGAGCTGGAGGAACGGGAGATCGTATTTTTTGCCGACCTTATTATCATCCTCACCAAACGCCGGTGCGATGTGAACCACGCCGGTACCGTCCGACATCGTCACGTAGTCATCGCAGACCACGTAATAGCCCTTCTTCGACAGCTTTGCCGGATAGAGCGCCTCATATTCCGTATACTCCAGGTCCTTGCCCGCATACGTCCCCAGGATCTCATAGGTATCCGCGCCGAGCACGGTATCACACAGCGCCTGCGCCAGAATATAAACATACCCTGACTCCTTTGTCAGCTGGCCTTCTGCATCAACCAAATCCTTCATCCGAACCATCACATAGGTCTCATGCGGATTCACACACAGCGCCACATTCGACGCAAGCGTCCACGGCGTCGTCGTCCAGGCCAGGATGTAGATCTTCTGTATCTCATCCAGGCCGCCCTTAGCGGCGTCTGCCTGCAAAAACTCCGGCGTATTCTTCACCTCAAAGCGCGCAATCGCCGAGCGCTCCTTCACGTCCTTGTACCCCTGTGCCACCTCATGACTTGAAAGCGGCGTCCCGCAGCGCGGGCAATACGGCACAATCTTATGTCCCTTATACAAAAGACCCTTATTCCAGATCTCCTTCAGTGCCCACCATTCCGACTCAATGAAGTCATCATGGTATGTCACATACGGATCATCCATATCCGCCCAGAAACCAACCGTCTGTGAGAAATCCTCCCACATCCCCTTATACTTCCAGACGCTCTCCTTGCAATGCTCAATAAACGGCTCCATGCCGTACTCTTCAATCTGCTCCTTGCCATCCAGGCCAAGCTGGCGCTCCACCTCCAGCTCCACCGGCAAACCGTGCGTATCCCATCCGGCTTTTCTCGGCACCATCTCACCCTTCATCGTGTGATACCGCGGAATCATGTCCTTAATCACACGCGTCAGCACGTGCCCGATATGCGGTTTCCCATTCGCCGTCGGCGGCCCGTCATAAAACGTATAAATCGGCTGTCCCTCACGAACCTTCATACTCTTCTCAAACGTCCTGTCCTCTTTCCAGAACGCGCCAACCTTCTTCTCGGACTCTACATAATTCCGATTCGTCTCTACCTTGTCATACAGCATGTCCTGCATCCTCCTGCACCCCTCATGCAGCTGTTCCATATCTTCCTCCACAGCCGCAGTAACACTTCCTAACATTTCCGGACATCAGCCGTCCTGAGCCCTGTTTAACCCTTCGATCGCACTCATTTCGCCCTTGTCGCACATTTTTTCATTATAGCCCACTCTCCACAGAATTGTCAATTTGTGAAACGTGAAAAAAGCACAATAATCATTGATTTTTTCTGGCAAATCGACTATATACGGCGGAATCCCTTGAATTTGGCGGGCTTCCGCAACGCGGATGTTACCCTTACACCAATCTTACACCAATCATCAAAAGCAGAACGAAAAGAGCCGCCTCAACTGTCTGAGACAGTACGGCAGAAAGGTACAGCCCTGAATGGAAAACTCAGGGCTGTCTTTATAATTTATTTTGTGATCGTCACTTTCAATTTGCTGCTCCATGCAGAATAATACTTTGTACCATATATGTATATACCGTACCGTTATTGCCTGCGATCTTTTTGTCTGTGTAGCTGACCGTGGAGCCATTCTTAATTGTTTTGACTTTGCTGTAGCTGCCCGTGCCGGATTTGCGGTATATAATATAACCAGACGCCCCAGATACCTGTGTCCACTTGATCTTAATCCCTTTTGCAACATTTGTCAGGCTGGAAATAGTGCACGCAGAAAGAGAAACCGTACTATCAGACTCTCCTTGCGAAGAGGAATCCAATGCAGAAAATGTAATACCATTCCTTTGGGCATATGTTTCCGCTGCTGTCCCGGCATACCCATAAATCGTAAAGCCAGGAATTAATGTCTCATTAAGATATTCTACAGTTCCTGGTGTATCAACGTCAGACACGAAAGCAGATGAAGCATACTCTGTAGCGCTGTAAAATCCAACAGAATAGAAACCAATATAAGTCACGCCCGACGGGATTGTAATGCTCTTGAGATTTGGCATATCAAAAATTACAACACAAGAAGTTGCGATATGCGTCATTATTCTCTTACGCCATCATACTGCATGACGTATTTCTCGCCTAGGATCTTTAAAAGCTGAGGCAGTTCCCAACTATATCTCAGTCCATCGATAATTAAGCAAATGCAGTCTATGATAAAGTTGACAAAGTCTGTTCAGCCCCGGTATACTCTAATGAATGAGAGGACGCTGTACCAATAGGTCTCTTAGTGACTTTAAAATTAAGACCTCCTTGCAAGTGAATTGATAACATACAATCCTCTTGGCGGATCGATTCAATCTGAACGTTTTTCGTTCCGGTAGATCAGGATTAGGGACAAGAACAAAAATTGGAAAAGCCAAAACAGAAAGGATTTTAATCAAAATGGAACATTTGTACAAATTACTTCAGGAAGCGTATTGTCTGACTGAACTCGACTGCGGCGAATACAGCCGCCAGAAGCTTAATGGAATGACTTTTCATATCAAAGCTTTCCGGGCTCAGGGATTAGGACATATTTCCCTGATGCAGGCATCCGGCCTTCTGGGGCTGATGTCCATGGATACACTGATCGTAAATCCTGCCGGGCTGGATATGCCGCTTTTGTCATATGACCGTGTAATTGCCATGAGAAAAGATACCCTGATCTATGAGCTTTACGATACGCTGCTTGGTCCAGCAGATCTATCAGCACTGAGAAATGTTCAGACCCGCTATGAAAAGCTTCCAGCCCATGACTTGGGGGAGCATTGGTACGATCCAATCAAGCTGCCGGAAAGCCTGTCAAAAAAGGGCAATAAGAAGCAACACGCCGCCTTTGATACCTGTGCCCGGGAATATCTTGCGGCTTATCTAACAGCGGCAAAATCTGCTCCAGCCTGCGACCCTGCAGCCAAGCAGAAAAAATCCGCCGTATATGTAGAAGGGCTTTTATCCCATGGCGGACCATCTACAGATGTCTTTTTAAAGGCCCTGGGCAGAGAGAAGACCGGGGAACTGTTCCGAACCTTCCTGTTTGGCACGGAAATATGATATCTACCCAAAAAGCTTCTGAGCAAAACATGCGTCAGAAGCTTTCTTAATTCATTACGTATTTCACAGCATACCGTCCAATCTAGCATGTGATATTTTAAGAGAATTTAAGATAAGTGCACCGTATGGACAATTCCGCCAACCTGGTTTGGCTTCGCATACATTTCCCCGATTTCTATGCAGCACCGGACTGTCTCACTGGCAATTGTTTCCATTCTGTCCAAATTCCAGTCTTCATGGATACAAATTGCAGCTGGTACAAGATTATTCATTCCAACAGCAAATGCAAAACTTTGCAGGTAATACTCATCACGGTACCGGACATTATCATGCTCAATGACAATATTATGCAAAATATATTGGTCTGAATCCTTATATCCAAAAAGCAAATGGTATTCAGGCGCTTCCATAATCGAACAGGAACACGATAATTTTACATCCAGCCGTTTTAAAAATTCTGCATGACTCTCATATTCGTTTTCTGCAATCAGTTTTGCGATAACATCGCTAATGAGATCGCATTGTCTCTGTTTATATTTATCAAGACGGTACACATCGAACATTCCAGCAACGCCTAAAATGAAATATGGTGTCTTGAAAACTTTCATTACCTGATCGCTAACTGGGGAATCGTCCTTCATTATTCTGGAGTCTGCAGCCATCACAATACCATTTCTATTCTTTAGTGCAAAAGTAAACTCATCTTTTCCGCTCCTTTTCCTTTTGAATTGTAAAGTAAAGCGGATTTTTGTTGTAGTAAACGTACTCACATTTTGTATTAGCATCGTCCCGGTATCCTGATACTGACCCGATAATAGTGCTTTCACGAATTCCTTCAGAAATTCCAATTGCCATCTATATCACATCCTTCATATTTTTCTATATTAACTTGTGAGTTAAAAGTTTGATTTACCACAAGGGCAAAAATACCCCTTGTTTAACCAACTGGTTACAAGAATGTCCTTTTGAAACTGCTGGTTTTATGCTGATTGCTGGCTAAGCTACTTTTTGGGAGCCGGAATCCTTCGCTTGGAAGTGTTGAATATATTCATTTACCCAGGAACCCGGCCTGGCAATGAAACCCACTAAAAGTTTACGCTGGAGGTAATGCATCATTGTCGCTTCCGATATTATTCCTTCGGTCTAGCTTCTGGTATACCGCATGGTTTGTATCTCCTTTGTCTTGTTGGTGCTGAACATCATCATCTGAACAAGGCCCATTGCGATGCAGATTAGAGTGACATATCGTTCTGTTGCATCAATAGTTCTGAGGATCTTCCGTCTGCAGCCTTCATCCTGGATAGTTTCCAACGGGTCAGGATCATCCTTTTTCTTAAAATGATTCAGTTTCGGCATGCTGCAAGTCCAAAAATGATAACAGAACCCTCCGAACTGCTGCTTCAACCCACGGATACAGCTTTCGATTGAAAACCGCCTGCCATAGAGTTCGATGATCTGCACCGGTTCCAGTGAGAGATCCGTGCTTACAAGGATGCTTCACTGTCCGGTTTTGACCATGGTCACAAGGACAAAACGGAGCTCTTGGTACAGACCCTGTTCCCAGAGCAGATCCAGTGACAGGTATTCGACATCTTGATGTTTTCCGTACAGCCAGGCTTCCGCTTTTGTAAACGCCTGTTCGAGACGCTTGCGTTCCGCTCCATCGTCAAACAGCCTGTTCAGGACGACCTTTCTTCCTTTTTGGAGCGGGCGTCCGCGCCTTCCCGGTTCCCGGGGTTCTGGTTTCTCGTAAGCCCTCGCCGGGTGGCATCTCGCACTTCGTACGAGATAAGCTGCGCAGCTGCTTTTTGCCTTTGTGACGACAGAAAGGATGTCCTCATCGGCGGATGCATTTAGCTGTGCAAGCCGTTTTAGGGCTGGCACGGACAAAAAGTACCGATCCAGCAGAAAAACAGACTTTCCCAAAACACTGGCTGCCTCAAACCCGTTCTCTATCATCTGTATGACATGTGAGGAACCGCTGACAGTGCTTCCCTTCCATCCGGACGCAGCTTTCCCCCCGTCCTGGATACTTAGCCGGAGTGGCAGGCATACCTTATAACAAGCTTCACCGATTACCACGCCAACGCCGCCCATAAGGTGCCCAAATATGAACTTGCCTTTTGAAGAATCCTCGGATTCCTGGTGTAGCTTTTTCACCCCGGCATGTAGCGGCCTTCTTTTGACTGTTTAACGCCGTCCCCGACGAGCACGTTCCTGCCATCCACCTTGTGGAGTGGTGCTTTTTCGAGGACGAGCTGGTACCATTTCTTCCTGATGTCCTGCGTTGTGAAAGCAGATGACCGGAAGAAGTGGAGCATGGCCTCATAACATGCAGGATCCAGTGCCAGCGTCCGGATAGTGGATGTAACACCAAGGTGGTCATCCCGCAGAATGAACGCTATTATAATAAGAACAAACCATCGGAAAGCTGCTTTCCTGCTGAAACAGCCGCGGAAATATTCAAGTGACTGCTCGACGAATTCGGACATAGACTGAACCGTCGTGTGGCACAAACAGTGAATAGTTCGCTTATATTGTGCTTACTTTCAAAGCAGACGGGCATTCCATATTCCGGACAGGTTCCATGCTGTTGGGACGCGGACCTTTTTTACCGGTAGGAATAATTTCACCGGTATCAGGGTCAAGCTTGCCAATCAGTTTTCTTTTGGAACGGGGTTGTTTAAGATCCTTGTCCCAATATGAGACGCTGTCGTAAACGTAGGCAGTTCCATTTTTAGCTTTTTTATAAGCTTTAACCACACGGCACATCATAGTGATATTATATCACTATGTTAAAGTCAAGAAAAATAGTGATATTTTACCATATATTATCAGTTTTACCACTATTTATTTTAACACTATGTTGGTGTCTGTGTCGATACGGAAAAGCACAAAATTAATCAA